>CANRLX010000023.1 GCA_947631615.1 uncultured Acetatifactor sp. | reverse complement strand
TGGTCCCGTTGCCGCCGTTCATGAGCACATAGGCGATGTCCCGCTCCGCCAGGATATCCGCCAGGCGGGCATAGTCGGCCGCCTCCAGAGGGTCCCGGGAAGTGCCGATGGCTGTGGCCGGGGTGTGGGGCAGCTTTTCCAATTCCTCCCCGGGCAGCGCCGAGAAGTCCAGCAGGTTCCCCCGCAGAAGGCCCCCGGTGCCGCCTATGGCGCCGTAGACATGAGCTACCTCCCCGCTGTCCAGTGCTTCCTTCACCGCCCCGTACAGGGAACAGTTCAGCACCGCCGTAGGGCCGCCGCCGTGTATGATGATCATATTCTTCATGATCCGCCTCTCTCCAACCATACCGCACCGTCCAGCCATCAGCCGGGAATACGGCCGGCATCGTTCCAATAGAACACCGTTTTTATCTTATTATACCACATCGTTCTGCGTATCCACAAGGAAAAATTGTACTTTTTCTACAATTCGTTAATATACAGCCCTCCCTTGACCACTTTATTTGTATAGTGAACGCGCGGCAGAGAAGTCGATTTCAATGGATCAAACATAGTATCATCTAAATAATAAGGGGCTTTCTTCCTGCCTGCTTCGTTCTCCTCTGTACACTCTTTGCCGCCAGTAAAAAAACAGTCCGGGTCATGCAAACAGCACGACCTGGACTGTAAAATGTAGAATTGATCAGGCAAATCTCCTCAGGACCGCCCGGACATTTTCTACGGCGTCAAAAAAGCCCCTGTATTCCTCTGGTGCCCAGTGCTCCCGGATGCGCTGCTGCACCCCGCCGGGGCCGATAACGGATGGCACCGACAATGCCACGTCCCGCACGCCGTGCTCCCCCAGCAAGGGGGAACTGACACACGCGATCGTCGGGCGCTGATTGAGGATTGCGTCGGCAAGCTGACAGACGCACGTAGCGATGCCGAAGTGCGTTTTTCCCTTGGCCCGGATAATCTCGGTGCCCATGCTTCTTGTCCTTTCCGCAAGCTCAGCGCGGACCGCTTCATTCCAGGCGATGCACACCTCGCTGCAGTACTCGCCGATGGGGATGCCGCCCACCGTCACCCGGCTCCAGATCGGCACCTGGCTCTCGCCATGCTCTCCTACAAGATAGCCTTGGACCACACCAGTGCTCAGCCCCACATAGTCCGCAATGACCCGAACGAACCGGGAACTGTCCAGGATACAGCCCGTCCCAAACACATGACCGTTTGGCAGTCCCAGCCACTCGCTCGCCTTGTAGGTGAGGATGTCCACTGGGTTGCTGATCAACAGGACCGAACCGCGGGTGTAGTATTTCTGCACGGAGGAGACCACATCCCATAGTATCCGGACATTTTCTCCCGCCAGGTCGGTCCGGGACTCACCGGCAGCCCGCTTTCTGCCCGCTGCGATAATGATGAGATCGCAGTCTCCACAGTCGGAGTAGTCCCCTGCGTACAGGTCTGCCGTCCCCAGGGCCGGAAGGCCGTGGCGGATATCCAACGCCTCGCCCTCCGCCTTGTCCCTATTATGGTCGATCAGCACGATCTCTCTGGCGATATCCCGCAGTGACAGCGCATAGGCTACCGTGGAACCGACAAAGCCGGCCCCAATGATCGCTACCTTTCGGTTGCCTAATGTATATCCTCTCTTCACGCTTTCCCCTTCAAATCTGAATAGTTTTTAACTCACTATCGCCTGTTCCCAGGACCGCACGGTCTCAGCCCGGGATATACTGCTCTATGATCGCCGGGATCGTGAGCGCTATATCCGCCTCACAGGCCACTTCCCCATTCACATATCCAACGCCCCGTCCCCTGCATACGCCCCGCCGCCAGGAAAGAACGTCCACCTCCATATCAAACCGATCCCCGGGGAGGACCTGCTTCCTGCACTTCACATCAAAGGAACTCAGCCTGGTCGTTACCTTTGCCAGGTCCGGAAGCGTGTTCAGCGCCACGTTCAGCATTTGCGTGATCGCCTCAAACTGAAGTGACCCCGGAACGACGGGCTCACCGGGAAAATGTCCCGGGAAAAACCACTCGTTGGCAGAAAAACATTTGTACCCCCTCACCCGCTTTCCCGGGACGACCTCCGTCACCCGGTCGATCATCAAAAAGGGGTTTTGAAATCTCACATACTCACTCAGCTGCTGTGCATCCAGGGAGAACCCCCCCCGCGTTTCGCAGTCCGTGCCGCTCTGCTGTATGATACTGTCTTTTTCCATTTTTATTTTACTCCATATAATACTCGACGATATCTTCCAAGTTTTTTCTGGGCCGAGGCGGGGGCGTTTCATCCGCATAGCCGAGGGCGATGGCGCACACCACCTGGCCTGGCTCCCCAATATACCGCTCAAGCTCCTCATAGGCCCAGAACGAGCCCCCGATCCACAGGCTCCCCACGCCCAGTTCATAGGCGCGCAGCAACATGTTCTCCACCGCGCCGCCGACGGAGAGCGTATCGATTATCTCGGAGACCCGCTCCCGAACTGTGACCTGTTCAAAGGGACTTTTCCCATAAGGATTCAAGACGACAATCACTACAGGGGCCATCTTCATAGCGCGAAGAGACGCCGCATTGACAAAGTATCCATAGCGGGCGTCCTGAAAATAGTCCTGGAGCTTTGCCTCACCCCGCCTCTCCCGGTTCACCCCTGCTTCCATAGCCGACAGGAGCTGTTTTTTCTTCTCGCCTGCATAGACCTGGAATCTCCAGGGCTGCCGGTTGCTGCCGGACGGAGCCGCTCTTCCCGCATCCAGGATCTCATGGATCACATCCGGTGAAAGCATGTCCTGCTTATACTTTCTAATGCTTCTCCTGCCATATATCTCTTCTCTTGCCATCTCTCTCACTCCGTCAGACAAAACGCAGATCAGATCACATTCACGATCCGCGTCAGGCGGCTCACCAGGTCGTAGCCGTCCCAGATCAGGTCAAAATCCATCGTCTTTCCCATCGGCACAATGCGGTCAACGCCCCGTACGCCCGCCGCCAGCAAGGGGCGGAACATATCCGGGTCCCCCAGATACGAGACAGTCTGACATCTGTCGTCATCACACAGCGGGCTCAGCTCCAGGATATCATCACAGTCGTACTCAAAAAAATACCCGGAATTGTCCTTCAGATCCATGATGGTGCCGGTAAGCGCAGGCAGGCGGACCCGCACCATCAGATTGTCGCCGTGGGGCTCCACGCGGACGCCCTCCTGGCTGACAGCCGCCAGACAGGCGCTGGTCAGCTTATTGACGCCTTGGATGGGCTGAAATGCGTATTTTTCCCGCACCAGCTCATGCAGCCGCCCCCAGAATTCAGCCTTGGCCTCCTCTCGGCGGGTTCCTGTCCAGATGACCATGCGCGGACTGGTACAGGCGTTCTGGTCCGTGAGATAAGTATCGTTATAAAAATCCTCTGCCACGCGGTCCTTATCCTCTCTCGCCAGATAGCTGCCGGCGTCGATCACCGCCAGGGAGAACCTGTCAGCGAAGGTAACCTCGCCGGCTCTGGGCGGCAGCGGAGACTTGCGCACCTCGGCAATGGTAGCGTCGCCGCCCCATATGATGCGGGTGTCGGCGATAGCGGACAGCGCGTCATTGACAGCCCGGTTCCTCCCGTACCGCACCAGGCACACACGCCGTCTCATATCGGCATACTCCGGCATAGACAGCACACCGGCAAGGGTCCGGTCAATGATACCGACCTGTGGAAAATCCTTGGACGGCACGCGCACGATATTGGCATTGCCGGTCAGAAGGCCCGCCGTCAGAGAATACGCATAATTCACCGGCACGTTGGACGGGGCGATATGGAAGGCCACACCCCGTCCAAGACGGACAGGGCCATCCGCCCGGCAGAACCGCTCTTGCAGCTTTTTTGTAGAGGCACCGCGTATCCAAAAGGCAAACGTTACCACATCGGGATAGCCCTTTGCCTCCCGATCTGCCAAAATCGTCTTTGCCACGGTGTTCAGAAAGCTCAGGATGCACCCGTCAAAGGGCGCGAGCGCCGGCACGGATGGCATGGCGGCAGCGATATCCGCGTCGCCCACAAGAAATGTGACACCTGTCAGATCAACCGAATTTCGCCGCATAGGTATCGCTGCACCCCCGAATCTCTGCATTTTTCAGCCGGCCATTGATCTTAAAATACTTCCCTTTTCTGCCGCAGGGACAGTCGTCCTCGCCCAAGAGTACACCTTCGTCCTCCGTGAGCAGGGAGTGGCCCGGGTAAGACTCCGGGATGGCAGACACCACCTGAATGATCCCTGGTTCACCGGCGGCGCACACGCCAAAATCCCGGGACCGGCGGACGATTACGTCAGAGAAGATGCTGGCGTGAAGGTGGCCGCACGCACACTGCATGTAAATACAGCCGGTCTGTTCTACCATGCCATAGTAATCATGCACCCTATCCAGGCCGCACACGTCCCGAAGTTTATCGTGGAACTCCTGTGGACTGACGGCCTCGCTCGCTAGCTTTTTCCAGCCGCCGCCATGGATCAGGATGCCTCGGGACAGGTCAAAGACGGTGCCCCGCTCTTTCAGCCGGACCAGCTCCCGGTAAAAGTGCTGCCACACCATGAACGTGAAGCCGAACAGCAGGATGTCCTGCCCCTGGAACCGCTCCAAAAACGCACACAGTCCATCGATATCCAAGTGCATATCGTCATCCAGAGCATAGATCTTTTTTGCGCCGAAGATGGAAAAGCCCAGAATACCAGCACCTCGGGCAGAGAACATATTCCGGTCCTTCACTACGGAAGGGCAGTCCAGAATGATCATAGGCAGACGGGATGCGCCCAGGAAATCGGATACGATCTTGACCATGGCTTTCTGCTGATTGGCGGAGGTGACCCGGTCCAGAAAGATACGCGACACAGCCTGGCCGGTAGTGCCGGAGGAAGTCATGGTCTTCACCACGTCTTCCTGGGGCACACTTTTGAGGATGAGCTCCTTGAATAGCCGTACCGGCAAAAACGGCAGGTCCTCATAGCCGGACACTCTCTTGCTGTCATATCCAACGCTGTCCAACATCCGCCGATATTCCGGGCAGCGGACCCGGTGGTGCTCCGTCAGCTCCGTTAGACGCCGGGTAAGGAGAGTGTGTTTATCCTCCCGCCCCAGCGAATAGGGCGGTATCTGCAAGAACTCCTCAAATAACATATTGCCTCAGTCTCCCTTTGATCTCATCCGCAGCTTCTCTCTCGTGACCTCGCAGGAAAAAGTGTCCTCCGTCGAATTCAAGCGCATCGCACCCGCCGAGAAACACTTGTCCCCACTGCGCCACATGCTCCCGCGGGATATCCTCCGGCGAGTAGAGGGCCGTTGCCGGAACATTGACCGTGAAATCCAGCCGGCTAAAATTGTAGCCGGAGATGAGCCCGTAGTCCGCGCGATACACAGGCAGATACACCCGCCAGAAGGTAGGGCTGTGGATAAGCTGTTCGGACAGTCCGCCGAAGCGGATAGTCAGTTGTTTGATCTCCTCGTCGGTCCTGGGGCCCGGGCCGCGCGGCCTGACCATTGGCCGGGGACCGTGGGAAACGAGAAACACGTGGGCAGGGCCGGGGACTTTGCCGTCGGTGAGGATCATATTGGTCACTTCAGCGGCTGCGATGGCGCCCATACTATAGCCCAGCAGGGCATACGGCTCTCCCTTTCCGACCTTCTCGCCGATCTTGCAGTACATATCCCGGACCAGCTCGTCAAAGTTGCTGTAAAACGGCTCTCGGTGCCGGCCGGCATGACCGGCATACTCCAGCCCCTCCAGTTCGATCTCCGGTCTGAGGCAGACAGCCAGCCCGTTGAAGAAGGAGACGCTCCCGCCCGCGAAAGTCAAGCAGAAAAGCCGCATATGTTCCTCCCGGTCACTGATAATACTTTGCCAGCTCATTATAGAGCGTTTTGCCAGCGTCGTTTTTGGGGATCTCGTTGATGACGACCATTTGGAACGCCGCATGATTCAACCCCGTCTTGGTCACGATGAAGTCCTTCACCTCGTCCGCCCGGGCCCCATCCGTCACGAACAGGTACATATGGTCATCCACGCCGGCGCTGGCACAGTCGATGCCCGAAAAATGTCCCTTGACCAGCCGGTCCACTTCGTCCAGATTGACCCGGTTGCCGTAGATCTTGAGGAAACGTTTCTTTCTTCCGACGATATAAAAATACCCGTCCTCGTCGAACTGGGCCATGTCGCCGGTCTCCAGCACGCCATGGCGCTCATCGCCTTTGATAAGGTCCGCGCCGCTCTCGGCATAGCCCAGGGTGACATTAGGCCCCTCGTAGATCAGCTCTCCGGTGATATAGGGCTGAGTGATGGTCCCACCGCCGGCGCCGACCAGGCGGAAACTGCCGCCGGGAATCGCGATGCCCATGGACCCACACCGTTCCACGGCCTTATCAGCGGGCAGATAGCCCATCCGCGCGGTGGCCTCGCACTGGCCGTACATGACAACAAAACGTTTGCCTTTTTCGGCAGCGTACTCGGCAAACTTTTTATGCAGTTCAGGGGTCAGCTTGCCTCCGGCCTGGGTCATCGTGCGCAGGCTGGGCAGGTCCATGCGGAAAAAGCGCAGCCGCTCCAGCATCTCATAAGTATAGGGAACGCCGCCGAAAGATGTAGCCTTCTGTTCACGGAAAAACTGCCAGAACTCCCGCTGCATAAGGCCCTTATCCGTAACCAGCAGCGTGGCCCCCACCAGCAGATGACTGTTGATGATGGAAAGACCGTAGGTATAATTCATGGGCAGGGTGGTGATGGGCCTTTCCGTCTCGTCCAGCTCTAGATACTGCACAATGGACTGGGCATTGGCAAGGATATTGGCATAGCTCTGCCGGACGAATTTGGGGCTCCCCGTGGAGCCGGAGGTGGTGAGCAGAAGGCCCAGCTCCGGGAACAGCGGGTACTCCTTAGGATACCCTGTCCGCAGCAGGCAATAGCCATATACACTGTATACGCTTTCCATACCGGCAAAGCTGCCCGCCTGTTCCTCCGGGACCCACAGGTACTTGGGTGCATAGACTTCCAGCAACCGATCCAGCAGCACCCGCTCCAGATGGGCGTTCAACAGCACCGGCACGATCCCGGCGTTCAGGAAGGCCACATACCCGGCAATGGAGCCCACAGAATTGGCGCACAGGCAGAACACCAGACTACGGCAGCCGGCAGCCTGAGCAATACGTTCACCCTCGGCTGCCAGCTCGCCATAGGAGACCGCACAGCCGTACTCATCCAGCACGGCGGCGCGGTCACGATACTTTTTCAGGTCCCAGATCATCAGAATTCGATCCCGTAATTCTTGGAAAGGAGTTCCTTGCCCTTTTCATAGGAGTTGAAGTCGATGATATCATCTGTCTCCATCATGATATCAAAATTATCCTCCAGCGCAGCGATCAGGCTCATATGCCCCACAGAATCCCACGCCGGGATGTCCTGATACTTCAAGGTCTTGGCCGTATCGGCGTCGACATCAAAGCTCTCCATGAAAATGTTCAGATACTTCTCTTCGTTCATGTTGAAATCCTCCAAAAAATGAATTGATAAAATAAGAGATAGACGTAAGAAGTTATAGGAGATCAGACGGTTCAACGACTGTATCCGCCTCAATATCGCATGCTGCAACCCGCCCGATCAGCTCGCACAGATATCCCGGTGGAAAACCAGTGCCGGGCCGCTTTACGTCAAGATCTTCCCTCCGCAGTGTTTCACCTTTGGCGATGCCTCGTGTTGTGACCACGCTGCGCCGCATATTCTTGCGCTGTTCATACTCCTCTGGCAAGACAGAGCGTTCTTTAGAACCCAATGCCTCGTGTATGACATGACAAGTTCTTACCATATCTTTCAGCGCATCCGGCTCCATAGCCATCTGATTGTCCATGCCGATCTTCTTTGCATCCAAGGTGAGATGCTTTTCTATAAGCGCCGCACCCAGCGCCGTGGCGGCAATGGCAGCGGCACTGCCTAGGGTGTGGTCGGAAAAACCAATTGGGTAATCCGGGAAATGCTCCCGCAAGCCAATAATGTTGTTCAGATTAATCGTCTCCGCCTTAGCGGGATAGATTGACACACAGTGTAGCAGTACAATTTGGCGGTTTCCTGTTTCCTCCAGCGTATGTACTGCTTTTTCCACTTCTTCCATCTCTGCCATGCCCGTAGACAGCACAAACAGGATGCTTCTTCGCCCCAATGTACCGCAAAAATCCCAGGTTATTTATCTCCATGGACGCAATTTTGATAAAGGGCACGTGGCAATCCTCCGTCAGAAAATCCACTTCCTCCTCAGAGTATGGAGTTGACGAAAAACTGACGCCTCGGCTTGCACAGTGGTCCGCCATCTCTTTCAGCTGTGCCGGCGTCAGAGACAGCTTTTTCACAAACCGCTCAGCAATGGGGTTTTTCTTATAATACGTTCTGGAATAGAGCGACTTGGCCGACCAGGACTGAAACTTTACGCAATCGCACCCCGCATCAGCGGCTGCATCGATCATCTGCCGCGCCACGTCCACGTTGCCGTTATGGCTGCTGTTCACTTCCGCGACAAAATATGGCTTCTCGTAATTCGCCAATGCCGCTCCGTCATTCAACACGATGCCGCTCATGTTACACCTCACTCCTTGATCGGTTCCACGATCATCTCAGCTAGGAATACCTCCCTATCCAAAAACGGCGACATGTCCTCAATGGGCCGTTTCACCACACGGTGTGCCTCATTGATCGCTACAGACTCATGCAAATACGGCTGTTCCGTCTTGCACATCACTTCACAGATACAGGGACGATCCATCTCCAAAACATCACGAACAGATGCTGAAAGCTCGTTTTCTTTGTTGATCCGGCGATAGTCAAGGTCAAAGCTTCCGGCAATTTTTTCAAAGTCCGGACTTGGGACACCGTCTGACGGGTCGTTGCCGATGGTACGCCGTCGAAACAGATCCTTCTGCCGTTTGCGGATGACCGCATACATATTGTTGTTGATAATAAAAATCTTTGCCGGAATATTGTGCCAGCGGATGATCTGCAGTTCCTGCACATTCATCATAACGGAACCGTCGCCCACCACCGCCACGATGTTCCTCCGGCCGGCAAAATAGGTCCCAAGAACAGCCGGAACAGCATATCCCATAGCGCCCTGGGCAGCAGGAAAAAGGCATCTCTGCCCATTCTTGTACCGTACCGCCGACGGGATGATGAGCTCCTCAAAGCCGGCGTCCGTGATCACCGTAGCATCCTCCGGCAGCAGATCGGAGAGAACATCCGCGAACCGATAAAGGTCAATCCGCCCTTCATGCCTTTCCTCAAGAAAGCGCTCCTTCTTGACCGAAAAGCAGTCCTTCCAGTGCAGGCACTTTTCCATCCAAGGCACACAACGGACAGTTGGTTTCACCGCACATAACTGCTTCATAAACTGTTTGACATCTGCACACACACAATTGTCAATACGAGCGCCGTTTTTTTGATGTTCTGCTGGATCTATATCCACTACAGTGATCCTCGCCGCTCGGGAGAATCGCTCCGCATCCGAACCTATCGTCTGGGAACAGAGCTTAGACCCCAGCACCAACAGATAATCCGCATTCTGGACTGCGAAATTTCCCGCCCGGCTGCCACCCAGACTACCTACGGCCCCGATGGATACCATCTCTCCGGCCCCCACAGTGTCCGCCGCAGACGTGGAAAAGACGATTGGGATACCTGTCTCTGTGGAAAACTCTCGGACTAGATCCTGTGCACCTGCACTGCGGACACCGCCTCCCACAAACAGCAGCGGCCTTTCGGCGATAGACAGCTCGTCCGCAATCAAATGAACGACCTCATCTGCCACAGCGCCGGCAGATGGCTTTTCTGGCATATATCTTCTGAGTTGTTCCGCCTCTATGCGCATATTCTGCACATCCAGCGGTACATCGATCCATACCGGTCCCTTTCTGCCCTCGTTCGCCCAATAGATAGCCTTATCCAATTCGACCGCAACATCTTCCGGATTCTCCAGCATCACCGCATATTTGGTAATTGGTTTCACAATGCTGATTATATCCGCTTCCTGAGACCCATAGGTACGGATAGGAACCCCCGTATGTCGCGTAGTCTCCCGCAGCATGTGTTGCCCGGAAATGAAGACACAGGGAAGATTATCCTGCCACGCGCAAAGGGCTGCCGTGACCGCGTTCGTTGCCGCGCAGCCTGTAGAGACAAGACATGTCCCCATGCCATCCCGAGCAGCAGCATATGCCATAGCTGCATAGGACGCGCCCTGCTCGTGATAGACAGAAACGCCACGAATATTCTGGTCTCTGGCAACAGCGTCAGAAAGATACAGAATGCCGCGGCCTGTGATCAGGAATATCGTGTCAACGCCTTCCTGCTCCAGCCTCTTAATGATATAGTCTGCGACCCGTTCCAATATCTTTCCCCCTTTTTGTTCATATCGGATGCGGAGTAAACTTCTTCAAAATTGATGGGATGCCAATAACAAAATCAGCCGAGCAAGCAAGTTCTGCTCCGACATGCCCTTCAACTCGTCCTGATGCTACCCCCCCCGGAACATTTTCAGTTCTGCATTCAGGTCCAGCCGCTCCCCTGGTATTATCTTTCTCTTGAATTCCAGGTTGTTGACCCGCAGGCACGCCGTATTAATGCGCGCATACCCGGGCAAAGTCAAAAACGTCATCAGAAGCGTCTGAGACATAGCCTCCATCTGGATCGAGCTGGGAACATTTGGATCATTCTCAAAATGTGCTGGGAAAAACCACTCGTTATATGTATAGTTTTTATGGCACTTTGCGCTTTTACCTGGAATTACTTCTTCTGCGAAATCAATCATAAGACAGGGATATTTACAATTGTGATATTGCAGTATCTGTTTAATATCCAAGTCCCGCAATACTGTATCTGCCATCAGTCATCCTCTCCCCGCTTTTTTGGCTTATACTGATCAAATACCTCGGGAATGATTATGACCGATTCCAGTTCACATGCCAGTTCGCCGTCGATGTAGCCTTTTACCCGTCCTTTGCACAAACCGCGCCGGAAAGACAGTATCTCGGCCTCCATGTCCAGCCGGTCACCAGGACGGACTTCCTTGTGAAAAGTCCCAGCATGTTTATATACATGGACGATCTTCCCTTCCATGCCATCGGTCGTGAGGATCGCCACTGTCAACATCTGTGCCATAGCCTCTACTTGGAGGCAACCGGGCATATTGGGGTCGCCCAGAAAATGTACTGGGATCCACCACTCATTATTGGTCAGATTCTTATACCCCTTTGCGTACTTCCCGGGCACAACCTCTGTTACTCTATCTATCAATAGAAATGGATAGCGGTTAGGCTGAAACTTCAGCAGCTCTACTTCATTCAACGAAAACGCCTTTTCCTGCATCTCAATACCTCCGTACCAAAATGCCTTAAAGGCGCGATCCAGTTGTCCGCACGGAGCAGAGACGCAGAAGTTCGGAAACGAATATAATAACTAGACTATTAAACCCCCCCCGCATTCTGCATCCATAGCGGACTTCGGTTTAAATTGGACCATGATCTCAGGGATCGCCACCTCAAGCGCCAGTGAGCAAGCCGGTTCTCCATCCACGTAGCCCTCTACGCGGCCCTTTGCCATTCCCCGCCGGAAAAAGTCCAGATGTGCCTCCAGATCCAGCCGGTCTCCTGGCACGATCTTCCTGCGAAAGCGGGCGTTATTGATCGAAATAAACCCGGTCTTCTTTCCTTTGTTCTCTGGCATAGTAAGAAACGTCATAATAAACGTCTGCGCCATAGTCTCCACCTGCACGAACCCGGGCACATTGGGCTCGTCGGTGAAATGGGCCGGGAAAAACCACTCGTTAAACGTGAAATTCTTATACCCCTTTACATATGCCCCCGGCTTTGCCTCCGTGATCCGATCCAGGAAAAAGCATGGATACCGATTCTGCTGGTACTGCTGGATCGCATAGGCATCTAAGTCTCTGATAATATCGTCCATAGATCATCCTCCCTTGTATGGTTCATACCGCTACCACATCATTATCATATTGCCAAATTTGATCGCAATTCATTGTCAACAGTTTCCGCAAAACAGCTCTTATCAAATTACATTATCCAGTATAGGTCCGCATCGCGCTCGCCTACTGAAAAACCTGCTCTCAGTCTCTTCTGAACAGATCCCTCGTATAGACCTTCTCCGTCACGTCGTCCAGGCAGGGCTCATACCGGTTGGCCAATATCGCCTGGCTCTCCCGCTTGAACCGCTCCAGGTCGTTCACTACTTCGCTGCCGAAGAACGTGCTCCCGTCCTCCAGCATGGGCTCATACACGATCACTGTCGCGCCCTTGGCTTTGATCCGCTTCATCACACCCTGGATGCTGCTCTGCCGGAAGTTATCGCTGTTACTCTTCATCGTCAGCCGGTACACCCCGATCACGCAACGACGCTCCTCGCCCGCGCTGTAGTCGCCACGATTGAAGTAGTCGTAGTACCCCGCCTTGCGCAGCACACGGTCCGCGATGAAGTCTTTTCTCGTCCGGTTGCTCTCCACGATCGCCTGGATAAGATTCTCCGGCACATCCCGGTAGTTTGCCAGCAGTTGCTTGGTGTCCTTGGGCAGGCAGTAGCCGCCGTAGCCAAAGCTGGGGTTGTTGTAATGCCCGCCGATCCGCGGGTCCAGGCACACCCCCTGGATGATCTGCTCCGTGTTCAGCCCCTTCATCTCCGCGTAGGTGTCCAGCTCGTTGAAGTAGCTCACCCGCAGCGCCAGATAGGTGTTGGCGAACAGCTTCACCGCCTCCGCCTCCGTGAAGCCCATCACCATGACGGGCACGTCCTCTTTGAGGGCCGCCTCCTTCAAAAGCGCCGCGAACCCCTCCGCCGCCTTTACCAGGCGCGGGTCGGACATGTCCGTCCCCACGATGATGCGGCTGGGATAGAGGTTGTCGTACAGCGCCCGGCTCTCCCGCAGAAACTCCGGGCTGAACAGGATGTTTTTGCACCCGGTCCTGGCACGGACGGCCTCGGTATACCCCACGGGGATGGTGGACTTGATGACGATGATGGCCTCCGGGGCATACTCCATCACCTGGCCAATGACCGTATCCACGGCGGAGGTATCAAAGTAATTCTTGCCGGAGTCGTAGTTCGTCGGCGTGGCGATGATGACCAGGTCCGCGCCGGTATAGGCCTCCTTCGCGTCCGTGGTCACCGTCAGGTCCAGCGCCTTCGCTGCCAGATATTCCTCGATCTCCTTATCCCGAATCAGGGACTTTTTCTCCTTGTTGAGCATGTCCGCCTTCGCCGGCGTCAGGCATGTGGCGTACACTTTATGCCGCTGGCTCAGCAGCACGGCCAGACTCAGGCCCACATAGCCGATACCGGCCACCGCGATCTTTTTCTCTGTCATAGCTGATAATACTCCTTATACCACTCGGCGAATCTCCGCAGTCCCTCTCGCAAAGGCGTGTGGGGTTTGAATCCGAAGTCCCGCTCCAGCGCGCTGGTGTCCGCATACGTCACCGGCACGTCGCCAGGCTGCATGGGCACCAGCTCCTTGTGTGCCTCAAAGTCATAGTCCGCCGGCAGTACCCTCGCCCGGATAAGCTCCTGTTGCAGGATGTCCACGAAGTCCAGCAGGTTCTCCGGCTGATTGTTGCCGATGTTGTACACTGCGTACGGCGGCACCGGCAGCCCGTCCTCACCAGTCTTTTTCTCCGGTGGCCGCTGCATCACACGGATAATGCCCTCTACAATATCATCTATGTAGGTGAAGTCCCGCTTGCAGTTGCCGTAGTTGAATATCTGGATGGTCTTCCCCGCACGGAGCTTGTTCGTAAAGCCAAAGTAGGCCATATCCGGCCGTCCGGCTGGGCCGTACACCGTAAAGAACCGCAGTCCGGTGGACGGGATATCGTACAGCTTGGCGTATGCGTGCGCCAGTAACTCATTGCTCTTTTTCGTGGCGGCGTAAAGGCTGACAGGGTTGTCAACCTTGTCGTCTGTCGAGAACGGCACTTTCTTATTGCCGCCATAGACACTTGACGAGCTGGCGTAGACCAAGTGCTCCACTGGATGATGGCGACAGGCCTCCAGAACATTGTAAAAGCCGATGATGTTGGAGTTTATATAGGCATCCGGATGGTCGATGGAATACCGCACGCCTGCCTGGGCGGCAAGGTTGACAACGATTTCGAGGTGGTGCTTTTCAAATACGCTGTCCACCAGCGCCTTGTCCGCCAGGTCGCCTTTAATAAAGGTGTGACGAACCGGGCTCCCTGCCGCGGCCTTTTCGATCTCCGCCAAACGGTATTCCTTCAGGCCGACATCGTAGTAGTCGTTCAGGTTGTCAAGACTGATGATGTGGCCGGAAGAAAGTTCCCGCAGAAGGCGCATGACTAGGTTCGCACCGATGAAGCCGGGCGAACCGGTGACAAGGATGGCGCCGGCCGGGATGCTATCCGTCAGCATGTACCCTTCTCCTCAATGACCTTCTCCAGCATTTTCAGCATGTTATCCACCGAGCAGAGGTTTTTCCGCACCACATCGTCCGCGTCGATCTCGACGCCAAAGGCCTTTTCCATCGCTGTTACGATCTCCAGGACGGTGAAGGAGTCGATGACCCCCGCCTCAAAGAGATCGTCCCCCTCGAAGGAAACGATGTCCTCGTCGATATCGTTCAAAAGTGCAATCAGTTTCTCTTTCATTGTAAAGTCTCCTTTTCCCGTGCGATACAACTTGTTTTCAGCTGCTGATATACTTCTGTTTCAGCGCCACCCGGTCGATCTTTCCATTGGCATTCAACGGTAGCTTGTCCACACAGACGACCTTGCCCGGAAGCATGTAATCCGGCACCAGGGTCCGCAGTCGCTCGTTGACATGGTCTTTTGTCATCTCCGTCTCCAAAAACAAGACGATCCTGCTGTGCTTATCATCATAGAGGCAGCAGCACATGGAGATCTCCTCCAGAGAGGATACCGCCGTCTCGATCTCGCCAAGCTCTATCCGGTGGCCCAAGTGCTTGATCTGAAAGTCCTTCCGGGAGAGATAGATGATCTCATGTCGGTCGTTGTACTTCACCAGATCCCCAGTGCGATATATCTTCTCTTCATAAGCCGTCTGAAGCGGATTCTGCACGAAGGCCGCCGCAGTCTTCTCCGGGTTGTTGTAATAGCCCACCGCGAGACATGTGCCCCGAACACACAACTCGCCCACCTGCTCCGGCTCCGTCACTAACCTGTCGTGCTCGTCCAGCACCAGTATCTCCGTGTTGCGCATGGGCTTGCCGATGGGCAAGGGCTCATCATCGTCGAACTCCCGGTCCACCGTGTAAAAAGTGCAGGCATCTGTGATCTCCGTAGGGCCATAGAGATTGGAGTAACGCATGTTCGGCAGATACTTCCGCCAGATGTTCAGTTGCTTGTTAGGCATAACCTCGCCGCAGAATAGCACACGTTTGAGTGTGGCAGACACGTCCACATTCCGAAACGCTTTTAGCGCCGACACCATGATCATGGCCGACGGGACCCAGAAGATGGTGGTGATCTTGTTATCCAACAAGTATTGCAACAGCCTCACCGGCTGGGAAAAAAGCTCCGAAGGGATGATATACACGGCCGCGCCGGTCTTCATGGCCGAGTATATGTCCAGGATGGAATTGTCGAAGTAGAATGGCGCCTGATTACCGAAGGAGTCGTTTTCCGTGATGGCAAATTCCTCCGTAACCCAGTCGATATAGTCAATGACGCTCCGGTGGGTAATAGCCACGCCCTTGGGCACGCCTGTAGAGCCGGAAGTGAACAGCACATACAATAGATCCGTATCCAGGATGCGGTCGGCATACGCCCGCGCTTTATCATCATCCACCGCCTTATCGATGATATCCTCAAAGCAGAGCACGCTTCCGGAAAAATCTATGGCCTTGCCCGGCCCCACATTTGGCCTCAGCACACCCGTCGTAATGATCATGGCAGGCTGGAGCGTTTGGATGATCTTTTCGATCCGGGCAGCCGGCATATCCGCCGCGAGGGGACTGTAGAAATTGCCGCTGTACGCGATCCCCGTGTAGGCAGCCAGCATATCCGCGGATTTCTCCATATATACCGCCACCGGCTGTTTCCGGTCAGGCAGTTCCTTGTCGATATGCGAGGCGATGGACAGCGCCGTTTTCCTCAGTTCTCTCCAGGTATATTGTTTGTTCTCATCCACATACGCCGTACGTTCCGGAAACCTCCTTGCCGTTTCCTCCAGCCATTGCAGCACACAGTTTTGCACGTTATATTCCCCCTCTTTACCATTCAACATCAGACATTACGTCTTTTGCCGGATTGCCCATGACCATATGCCGGCTCTTCACATTGCCCGTGACCATGGAATTCAATCCACATATCGCGCCGGCCCCGATCTTTACCCCTTTCGCGATCGTGACGCCGGTGCAAAGCCAGACATGATCCTCAATGACCAGGGGCTTGCCCTTTATGTTCTGGGTCAGGCCCGTTTTATGGTAGTTGCTGTCATAGATCACAACATTCCGCCCGATGCCTGTACCGTCGCCCATCGTGATCTTATTGGAGCACACGATAACGGTCCCGTGGTTCGTCTCCGTTTCCCCCATCGTCAGCTCCGCGCCGGACAGCACGTCCACCGTGTTCCCCGCTGCCAGCCGAACGGTTCCGTTGACAACGAACCGCCCTTTCCTGCAAATGTGCAGATAAGTCTCCTCCCGGGAATGCTTATGTTTGTTCACGTTCAAGAGCAGAGGTGCATGGAGTATCAGCTCCCCTCCCTTTTCAAGGTTCAGTTTGGCGCCCCGATAGGGGATCAGGAACCGTTTTTTGTCCCTTTTCACGCTCCGGCAGAGGAAATTGTAATGCACGAACCGGAACAAGTCGCATCTGACCAAAAGTGAAACGACCTTTTTTACCTTCTTCAGCATGCTCTTCCCTTTCTTTTCGCTTCCGTATTTTTGGTGGACATAGTCCATTCCTTCCGTTTCCATATCATGGAAGAAGGCGTCCGCGCCCTCTTTTTTCGGCAGCTGGTGGAGCAGCGCATAGTTGCCTTTTGATACCTCCCAAAGGCCCCGCTCCTGGCGCTCTATCCTGTCGGATACGCCCTCAAAGAGTTCCCGTCCCCGCTCTGAATAGACCATGACCACCGAGACGCCGTTTTTCATGGTCTCCTCATCGATCCTCTTGACCGCCCAGAAATCGCCCACCGTAATGTCACAGAGTCTGGTGGAGGTCCTGTACTTACAGTTAAAACAGGACGGGCGGGTGTTGAAATCGTCGATTTTGAACATGATCTCATAGGGATCGTCGTACCGGTTCACGTAATAGCTCTCGCCGTTCTGGAACGAAAACTGCGTCCCAAAGCTCCGCCAGCCGCGGGATTTGTTTTTGTACTGCACGCCTGTGACCGCCGACCCATGAGCTGCCTCCAGGGCCTCGACACGCTTTTGGTGATAGACCTGAGAGGTATAGCCGCGGCAAATAAAGTCGCAGCAGATCAGCCGCTCCCGCAGCGCCTCGCCCACATATTCCCGCAGCGCCGCGTTGGTGCAGGCGCTGCCGATGTACAAGACCCGCTTTCCCGCCGACAGGGCGCCTTTGATCTGCGGGAAAATATCCCCCATTTTGGGCTGGAAGTACTTCGTCTGGGTGATCAGCGGAAGCTCCTCCAGAGACGTTATCAGCCGGTATTCAGCGTTTTTGAATCCATCGCACCAGGCGACGCCTGCCACATACCCCCCGTTTTCGAGTATGTATTTGGACAATTCATAGCAGATGCCCCCCGAGGTGCACTTCGCCCGCTGCTGCGTATCCTTGGACCAGGCAGCATAAACAGACGGGTAGTGGTTCTCAGTGCGTTCACTATTGAGCGCCGGGCACTTCCGCATGCACAGATCGCAGTCTACACACTTATCCGGATCGACCTTTGGATATCGGAACCCGGTCCTCTCCTCAAAGGATATCGCGCCTGTGGGACAAAGCTGACCGCACAGGGTGCAGCCTGTACACTTTTCGTCTTCGATTATGAGCATTACTCTCCCCTTCACGAACCATCACAGATTGTATATAAACGCTGGCTGATCGTTTATCTTGTTGTTGTTCTTATCAAACGAATGGCCCCTGTCAAAAGCCTCGATCGCCGCCATCTCCTCCTCCGTTAGGGAAAAATCAAGTATATCCAGATTCTCCTTCAGGTGCTGCTCCGATGTGGAAGAGACGATCGGGATCGCCGAATTCTGATGGTGCCAGCGATAGAGGATCTGCGCCGCCGACTTGTTGTACTTTCTCACAAGGCTGACCATGATCTCAGAATCGGTCACTTCTTTGATCATGTGGGCCGTCGGCGTATGGGCCATGATCCTGATCCCATTCTCCTGGCATAGTTTTCTCAGCTCCGGTTTGGTGTTCAGCGGGTGGAGCTCAATTTGACATATCATCGGCTTGATCCGGCATATATCCAGAAGATGCCGCAGCTCATCCGCATCAAAGTTACAAATCCCGATCGAGCGCACACGCCCTTGTTTGTACTCCTCTTCAATGTCTCTGTACATCGCTTCCCAGTCCCCGGAGGGAAAATGAAGCAAATACGCATCCACATGATCTGTTTTCAGAAATTTCAGCGAAAGCGACAGGTTGTCATGTACAGTCGCAGCATCCGGGTAGCGCTGCAGATCTATATCAGACACCTTTGTGACAAGAAAGAAGTCTTCCCGGCTGTATTTGCCCACGGCTTCTCCTATATACTTTTCGGAATGTCCATACAGCCGTCCGGAATCGAACATTCTGTAGCCGCACCGGATCGCGTTATCCAGCGTCCGCTGGATCGTAAGATCGTTTTTCAGAAAACGCACCATTTTCCCGTGCTTTGCCGACCTCAACAGCGCCATTGAGACATCCTTGGCATACAGGTATTTGTTCCTGTAGAATCGTTTTACGACCCCTGTCCCAAAAGCAACACAGGGTATGTCCACACCGTTATAAAGCGTATAGTTTTCGTCTGTCAGATGCTCCCCCATCGTATTTCTCACTCCCCAAACACCGCAGAACGCAGTTTACAATTGAATAGTTTTTTCCCGTCCTCATTCAGACAGATGGGCGTTCTATAATACTTCTCATTCGCCAACTCAGAATCATCCCAAAAACTGATCACCCTGATTCCCTGTTCCTCTATCGCCGCGATATAGCGCCAGAGACATTCATCCAGAACACCAACCGGCATTTCATTTTTCAGGTGATCAACAAATGGCGGAATCACGACCACAGGCACTAGATCATTTTCCCGGCAGTATTCGATATCGCTCATGAACAGGCTCCATGACCGCGCCATCGTTTCCCTCTGCTCGGCTGTGACCCGCACACCGTTCTCCCAGCCAAATTCCCGCATCCAATTGCGCATCATCTGCTTTGCACTGTCTTTCAGCGGTGCGGCCGATCTGTTCTTGTGCTGCTCATATCTTAGCAGCTTTTTTATGTACCCTTTTATCTCCTGCTTGAGGCATTTGCTGTAAAGCAATCCGGGACAGTGTTTTATCATGGCGGCCTTTCGTGGGGTATAATTCAATATCCTGCCTGGTTCCACATAGCCGTAATACTTATAATTGCGGTAATCCATCTTATACTTGTCCACCAGAAATGCGAACTCCGACAGACAGATAAAAACAACGGCTCCCTTTCTCAGACGCTTTCCGTACTGCTCCAGCAGTTGATTGTCGTAATACATGTCCTGCGGGCCGGAAGCGAAATTAAACCCGACCATGTCCCAGTAGGAGTAATCGAAATTATTCGCGTCGCAGGTGCTTCCCAGATTGGCGATCGTGAGTTCCGCCGGCATACGCTCGTAGCGTTTCCAGTCCTGTTGCCATGCTTTGTACAGATCAGAGTTCTTCCCCAGCATTGCCTATGCCTCCCCAGTGTTTTGCTCCTCCAGCCGCGGCCGCGTATCCGCCTTTCACCCTTTTCTCCCGCGTGGGATGAATTTCATGATAAATCCTTTTGCCAGTGCCTTCTCGATGTCATCAAAAGCCAGCATCCACATAGAAACACCGTAGATGACCACGTACAGCGCTCCGAAAGCGGCAATACTCAGATAACTGGCCCTGAGCATATCAAAATACACGAGCAGTACACCGCAGATGACCGGCGCTATAAGCCCCGGCAGGATTCGACAGATCTGAAAGAACAGTTCCTTTATGTCCAGCCCCAGGACCTTTTTATAATATAGGGGTTCAAATATCAGACACATGCATATTTCCGCAGCAAATGTGCCAAATGCCGAGCCGACCGCCCCCCACCGGATGGCCAGCGGGATACTCACAATCATGTTTATAATACATATCCCAAAATTTATTACGATCTGCAGCTGATGCTTGTTCATCGCCCGGGCGATATCCTGCGCCAGTCCCATTGTCAGAGACGCCGTGACCGGAAGCATGAGCATAAGGCCTATCGCATAGGAGGCCGCATATTCCTTTCCTGCCCAGCAAATTACAAATTGCTCGCCAAAAATGATATACGCAGACATGACCAGCCATATCAAATAGGCAAAAATCCTGCTGGACCGAATGAACAATTGGTTGAGTTTTTGTTTATTCCCGCTCGCCTGCAGCTTATTGACCTGCGCAATAAATACGTTGGACAATGCCGTCGAAAAGGTAATATAGTACTTGTTGAACGTCGATCCCACCGAATAGAGGGATATCTCATCTGTACCATGAGTTCTGGCCAGAATGAATTTATCGATCTGCCAGTTGACCTGATCCATGATGCTCTGCAACACGATAAAACCGGCGAACTGCGCAATATCTCTCAGCAATGCCGGGTCCCCGTCCTTCATCACGAATCGGACCTTCAGAAAATGAAAACTATATAATATATTTATTAATAACGTCAATGTCATAGTGATCAAATGGATCACTATAATAACAACGCAGCTGTATCCTGCAAACAGGAACGGTGCTGTCAGCACCGGATTGAGGATCGCGACCAGAATGTTGACTGTTTTTGAAAAAATGAACCGCTCATTCGCGATGACCAGGGAACTGAATATGCAGTTCATGATCTGAACAGCTGCATTGACCGCCAAAACATCAAAGCAACGCCTCACAGTATCATACTCAGCCGGGCTGATCTTACTGCCGAAAATGGCCGGACTATATGCGCCGATCAGCCACCCGCCAGCCAGCGCGATCAGTGCCAGTATCGAAAATATCTTCAGAAAGACGCCGTTTAAGCTGGATATCCTATCCGGATCCTTTACCTTTGTCTGTACATAAAACCGTATATAAGCCGCGTTCGCCCCGCCGTTCATGATCGTAAGGTAACCCATAAACGATGTGCACAGCGAATAGATCCCGTACTGGCTTTTCCCCAATGTATTCAATACAATAGGCGTATAAACAAGTCCGCTGACGAGCTGTACAATGATCACCATATAGGAGAGCACTGCGCCTACCGATATCTGTTTTTGCGTTTTGCTGTCCATTATTCTGCCAAGCCTTTAATTGCCGTCCTGTCTCATGATCATTTGTCCCCGCTGTCTGCCTTAAAGCTGCCCATGACGTTTCCAGAGTGTCATCTGCGGCATTTAGCCTGACAAAGCATCGTCCAGGAACGATTTAGAAAACGCCCGGAACTCATCGAGTTTTGCCCCGATGGCCGTATAATCCCATTGCATGGCATCCAGCTTTATGTCCTCAGTCGGGTCAATAAGCTTATCTATCTGCCCGATGGATGCCAAGTAATCTGTAAGCCGGATATTGATATCCCGAACATAGTTCCGTTTCAGTACGACAAACTTCTTCTCGTACACCGTAGAGAGCGCAACTCCGTGGAAGCTGTCCGTCAACACGAGTTCTGCGTTGTTGATCAGCCACAGCCATTCCTCCGGGCTGCAGTCCGACACCGCAATGTCGCCATAAATCGCTTCGTTGTTTCCTTTTTCGCCGGATGCATAGGGAACATATACGACTGGCAGACCCTTGTCTTTACCGATCCGCTCAATCAGCGCGCGCTGTTCCCTGCTGATACCCAAAACATACGCAAAGATAAACGGTCCCCCGATCTCAATGCTCCTCGGGGCCCGTTCCAGCAGGGACCACTCCTGCGCCGACAGAAGCAACGTGGGGTCTGCTGTCCGCACTGCATTTTCCACGCCTATGGAACGGAGAAGCGCAACGGACGAGGTCTCCCGGACAGAGATCGCTTTGAAGGACCGGAGTGCTTTCCGGATCGCATTCCGATTCTCACGGGGGATCATATTCTGCCCGAACGAGGCCGCGTAGGCGATCTTTGCGGCCTTTTTCATATTCTCAAAATCAAGAAATTTGATCTTGTTTATATTTGCTTTCGATTGCGTCCAAACCACATCCGATCCAACGATAAAAGTCGTGTAATCAGATCCAAGCAGGCGTTCCCAGGTCATACCCTGAGCCGGCAAAACGATATTTGCTTTCTGAAACGAATGGAACGCCTCCAGCCGCCCGCCGATCAACGCTCTATCCAGCCCAGGCGCGGAGGACTTTTTGCCCCTGATCTTCCAATATGCTCTGCCGATGTATAACCGCAGCAGGGCCAAGTAGGAAGTTACTTCGCGCATATAGCTGTCTTTTCTGTCTTTAAAGTAAAGTGTTTCAACAACGCTCCCGGGAAACCTGTCCCGCAGATATTTATTTAGGGCATATGCCTGTAAATTGTTTCCGTAGTTTACTGTATCAATCTTAAACTCAGATATGATACCGATCTTCATCTCAGCAAATCACTCCCCCGCGTATCAGCCTTCGCCAAGATACATCTTTTCCAAGTTTTTTATCTCGTTGTTCATATCGTAGTCCGTGAGCCTTCCGTGCGGCGTGCCCTTTATACGGTCACCCAAAATAGCTTCACACCATTTTTCTATCGGAGCGTCCAAGCTGACCTTCACGATCTGTTCCGTCAGCAAGGCCGCATCCGGGACCGCATCAGAAACGACGCACCGCAGCCCTGATACCTGAGCCTCAACAAGTACGATTCCCAGCCCTTCAAACTTTGAAGGAAAAACGAAGACGTCCATTGCCTGCATCAATTCCGGCACGTCTGTGCGGTTAGAAAGGATGAGATAGCGCCCTTGAAGCCCATGACGATCCAGCCGGCCAGCGATTTCTTTCTTTGTCCCCCCATCGCCCACTAACAGCAAGAACATGTTTGGATCCCGATCTGAAAGCATGGCAAACAGTTCTACCAACAACTCATGATTTTTCACAGGATGAAACCTGCCGACATGGCCAAGGACAAAACTGGACGGCGGGATATGCAAACTCTCCCGCACACGCTCACGGCCGCCGGATGCACTCAAATACCGGCCGAAATCGATCCCGTTATGGATCACCACGGTATCATCAACGCCAAACATCTCATTGATCTCTTTGCGCATATCATCATGAAGCGCAATGATCCGCAGGCCATTTGAATCGTGCAGCTCCTTGGCATAAGCGCTCTGCTTACCGCCAAAAGATACTTGCGGAATACTATGGCATGTGTAAAAAAGTTGTTTATCTTTCAGACTGTTCCGGATGCGGTGCAGATACTTAAGTGTATACAGATGAGCATGGATGACCTCGCCATACTCTTCAAATATTGTGCGTAGCCGCCAACTGATGTAAAAATATCCAAACAGCTTGTTAAATACTTTGATCGCTAAATTCCAACTGGGATACACAGGTATGATCCTGACGCCATTATCCTTCAGCGTTCTATAAACAGCTGTATTGGTAAAGTTCCTGATCGTTACGACAGATATATCGAATTTATCTTTGTCGATCATGAGCGCATACGTTTTGACTAAGTTCTCTGCTCCCCCATCACTGAGGTTAGTGATGAATTCAACAACTTTGCGTTTCATCAAGTACTCCCAAAGAAAAACTTGTACGGGATGATCTGATACATATTGCCGCGCAATTTCACATAGAAATACGCACCCATGATCAACGCCACGCCAAGGCAGAACAAGAACTTGAATTTGTTTACATAGTATTTGTATGTACTAGCTGTAAGCACCATAGTAAATGGGATGAAGTATCTCGTCACTCTGCTAAATATGCCCTGCCGCATGCCAAGAATACTGATAAATACACAAAATATCGATCCAGCTAATGCGCAAATATATTTTGAACGCGCCTGCTGATCCTCAATCACATTCCCATTCTTAACTAGATTAAAAAAAGAAAACGTACACATCATGATTACCAGCATAGAAAAAGTTCCATTACTTAATTGCTCTGGTCTCATCATACCTGATTCCCAATACCTCGTATATATCGGGAAAAACCTTAGTACCAAATTCATTAGCGGTTCAAATAAAGCCACACCTGCCGCTGACATCAAAAGAGCAATCATGACCTTCCGTTTTGTCCACTTCGTTATAGTCAGCGGGATAAAAGCCAATAGTATGAGAGCCGTATAATGAAAACTCCCTCCCATCACGATCAAAGCCGTTGCCTTAATCCATTTCCTTTCACATATATAATGAAAGCCATTGATGGCTATAGCTATTGCCAATGACTGCCTGAGTGCGCTAAAATACGAGTAGTATAAAAATGGAGTGAAAATCATAATGCTGAGGCAATAACTTCCATTGCAGTTTTTCTCTACAAAGCTGTATGTACCAATAAATGTTATAAGTGCTGTTATGAAAATATATGCCTGTTTATTATTGGTAATCAGTCTCAAAGCACTGATATAGAGCCTATATCCAATTTCAAATTTATTCGCACCATCTATCTCACTTTCCAGAACGTTTTTATTGATAAACGTTTGCACGTATGTCTTGGTATCAACTCCAACAGATGGATCACGCAAAGCACAGAGAAGAAACATCACCAAAAAGCAAAGTGCCAAATATACATGTTCGCTGTCAGTACTGAACGGCAGATCTCCAACGGTGATGAACACTTTTTTCTTCTGGTTGGCTACCAGCATCAGTCCTATTAGGGCAATGACAATAAACATTGTCATGAACAGTATCATACGCACTTTCTCCTTTGTATTATCACGTCAGAGTATTTTTAGCCATCTTTCTGCTATTGCTTTTACCGGAAATTCATCTCTGATTTTTGCGGCCTCTTCAGAGATAGCGCGTGCAAAGGTCTCATCTCCTACGACCTTCTCCATAGCCGCGCACATCGCCCCCGCGTCGCCGACCGGAACAAGTATCCCGTTTTCATTATTACGGATCACCATCCTCGCTCCGCCGACAGGGCAGTCTGTTACGACTGTGGGAACGCCCATGCACATGGCTTCCAGCATCGAATTTGATATCCCTTCATAGTCCGACGAAGAGACATACATCGCGGCGTCCAGCATTATTTGATGGATGTCATCAGAAAAGCCGGGCATAAATACAAAACGGTCTATCTCGAGTTCCTTTGCCAATTGCTCCAGATTCTCCCGTTCATTTCCCTGTCCGTAGATCTCCAAGACGTACTCAGGGTAATCATTGTGAAATTTTGCAAACGCCCTCAACAGCATTGGAAGATTCTTCTGCGGATGCAAGCGACACGCCGCAACAATGGCTTTTCTCCTCTCACCACGATAAGGTTGAGGCAGATTCGCGTCGATCGGGTTTGGAATGACTACGCCCTTATTCCGCGCCTTTCTCGGAAACATGGCCTTCGCCTCATCCGTTTGAAAGACGCAGCAGTCCGCGCGGCAAAATGCCCAATCCCTTAGAACTTGCTGTAACCTTCCGGAAGGACATTCTTTTGGGTTATTTCTCTCGGAGACAACGATCCTATTGCTTGTGAACAAGGAGGCGACGCCAGCATTAAAAGTCGAAGCAACAACAAAAGCAACGACGGTCGCGTTAGGATGCTTATTCAATATAGAAATAACCTGACGGATCTCTTGAATATATCGGACAGGCTTGATCCTGCTGGCAGAATGTATATTGATCACATCGATCCCACTCGCGATCGAGTAATGCACCCCATAATTATCCGCGCCGGTCTGAATGACCCTGACCTTACAGCCATTCTTGACCCATTCGTCGGACAATTCACTAAGCACTCTTCCAACGCCGTCATTTCCCATGCTAATCGTTAGGATGATGATTTCTTTATCCATAAATCGCATTATCCACCTGATCGTTGCGTTTTTTGCAGAGTATTGTTACTAATCCTTGAGATCACCATATCATGGTTCTTGGCATACCCAATTGAAATATGGACCAAGCTCGATATACAAACTTCATATACCCGCGGCATCGCTATTCGCATGTTCAGTATCCCAATGATATCACGGATCGCCACATGCGTTATATATAACTCCAAGGAATACTGCCCGCTACCGCCAAAAAGCAGAAAAGTACAAACCCACCTTTCATGCGTTTGCGCAGCCAGAGATATAGAAATAGAAGGGCAATAGAATACGGCATATTAAACACCCGCGCAAATGGTAAATCCAGATAACCAGCATTCCCTTTAGTCGGTTTTCCCTCGCCCAAAATTCAATATAAATGATTATATTAAACCTTTTTCTTCATTCTGTGATTTTATTATCCTGATCGTATGATCAACTCCTCGGCACAAATCAAACTTTGCTTTCCAGGACAATGATAACAGTTTGTCACTGTTCAATGACGAACATTCCATAGGATTGTAGCTTTCTTTCTCATATTCCTCTGGCTGTTCCACACGCAATTCTACTCCGCCCGCGACAGCCATCTGTTCTGCCATCTGGCGTATCGTAACAATTGAATCCGGATTTGATATGTTGTACGCTTCACCTGAAGCACCTTTCATAAGTACTTTTACTATGGCAGACGCACAGTCAAGACAGTAACAGTAACTACGCTGTTGGCTTCCGGAACTCTTCATCACCAATGTCTCACCTCGTGCTGCCGAATGAGCAAATGCCGAGGAAATTCTGTTGTCATGCGGCAGTGCAGTGGGACCATAAATGTGGCCGGGACGAACAATGACCGAGTTTATACCATACTCCTCCCGAAAGCTGGAACAAAGTGTCTCTGCCGCTCGTTTTCCCACAGAATACGAGTTTCTTGGATTCATGATGTCAATATAACCAAAGTCTTTTTCGTTATAAGGAGCAATATCCCTTTTTATTCCATAGACCTCGCTACTGGAGATATATAGAAGTCTCTCAGAGCTGTTCTTTCTTGCATATGCAAGAAGAAAATAAAGCCCGTCAAAGTTGCTTAACATCGTCTCCACTGGTTCGGTAATAATTGCATGTGGAGACGCGTTGCCCGCGCCATGAATGATATAATCCGCGTGAATATCTATTCGGTTATCAGTCTTTGAGGCATCGTAATTAAAGTATGTAAAATAAGCTCTATCACAGTACCTCCCGAATCTGTCAGCTATTTTCTCAAATTTACGTCCCGCGGCAATGATCTTGATCGGCACTGGATGGGTCTCATTATACCGGATGAAAATATCTGTCACTGCAGAACAGATGAGTCCCGATGCCCCTGTGATGAGAACAGACTTGCCCGCCAATTCATTGAGTTCGGGCAATTCCTCTGACACTTCATCAATATCATCTATCCACTGCATGCTGCTATATATCATAGCCTTTCAGCCCCTCAGCCAATCCGGACGCTGCGCTTTCAACAAAGCCTTAAATATATCTATGTCCTCTACCGTTGTTAACTTGATATTTTTCTCTGAGCCTGGCGAAAAAAATACCTGCTCTCCCATTTCGATCATAAGAGTGCACGAAGCCACTGAATTGGTAATACCTTTTTCCAGGGCCCATCTATGCAGCTGAGCGATCTTGCCAAGACGAAATCCTTGCGGCGTCTGCGTACGCATCAACTTATCCCTCGGATAGCTTCCGGTCGATACTTTTCCATCTTCGGTCTGCATCATGGCTTCCGCACAGGGAATAACAGTTATTGCGTTTCCGAATTGTGTAGCGACTCTGATACAGTCAGATATGATCTCCGCCGAGACCATCGGCCGAATCGCATCGTGAATAAGGACGATATCATCTGAAAGAAAATGCTCCTCCAGCCCATATATGCCGTTACGGATAGAATCCTGTCCATTTTTTCCACCGTGAAAAACGAATTGCAGTTTGTCTATATTAAACTGTTTTGCATACGCCCAAAGTACCTGTTCCCACCCCTCAATGCAGACCACTGCGATCGAATCTATTTCAGGATGGCGCTGAAAAGCTTCCATCGTATATACAATCACAGGACGTTCATCTACTGTCAGGAACTGCTTTGGGATATCTTGCCCCATTCTATTTCCAAAACCGCCTGCTATGATAAGAGCAATGTTCGACATCAAGCTCCTCCTAAATGTAAATGATTATCAAAAAGCTCTAAATAGACAGATCAGCGTTTTTCCTCTGTATAATATTTTATTCCTCTATACTCCTTGTATGGCCTATCAAGATCCATAAAAAAGACACGGTGCTCTGGATGCCTTTCCTCTTCCGGTGGAAATTCCATATAGTTTCCATATCTCTTCTTTAAATATTCTGTCGCGCCAACAGGAATAGGAAATTTCGTATCTTCAAAAGGTACATACTCAATTTCTTCAAACCATCGCTTAGGATAGCGCCATAGTATATATGGGAACATAGAGAGTTCCCTTACGTATTCGGCCTTATCGTACTTCTTATCATATGAAGTCGCGATCCTTTGCGCAAAATTCCAAATTGGATACCTGCTTTTGTCAGTTCTGAAGATAGAATAAGCAAGTTTACTCATCATCAACACGACTTTCTTTTGTCTCGCAGGCGGCCTTCCCGCCTTAAATAGTGAGGCTATACATGCCCAAAATATCTGCCATACATCGCCCACGCGGGTCCTCGGACATGCATTGAATCCCCCTATATCTATGCCCAATCCCTGAACGACATCTAAACCTTTTGTATCGACTGTGATAAAAGTCGTTCTAACATCACGTATTTTTGATGACAACGTGTGGTCGTTGTATTCTTTTGACTGCATGGTCAGAACATATTTTTCTGTATCGGCATATTTCGGCCACAATTTGACCAGCTTTTCAAAATCCGGCTGAAGCATGGCAATGTCTATATCGTCATCCCAAGGAATGAACCCCTTATGTCGGACAGCACCCAGCAGTGATCCAGCAAAAAGAAAAGCCTTGATATTATGCTCTTTGCAAAACATAAATATGTACTTAGAAATCTCTAGATTCTTATTTTGGAGTTTCTTGAGTTCATCGTCTGTTATTATATATCTGTCACTCAAAATCTCATTCTCCTAAATGTATAACTTATCATTATTCCTTGATTTACTTATCCCTATTATCTGATCGCACTCCATCCTTCGGCAGGGGTAAAAAACCATACGGCGCTGTAGTATATCCTTTAGATAGAACCACAGCAGTGCACACGCTAATTCCACTTTGGTCCCACGAGTATAAGGCTCACTATATACGCACTATATACCTATCCTTATTCCAACTTTCTTTGCCGGGACACCTGCAATAACAATATCCTTTTCGTGGAATGATTTGTTTACCATAGCATTCGCTCCTCTCGCTATGCCGTCTGCGATATATATTTTGTCAAACAATTTTGCTCCGGGTCCTACTTCACCGCCTGGTGAACACACCACGGCCTTCATTCCTTCTTATGACCCTCGCCGGGTTGCCCATCACGATCATCCCCGGCTCAATATCCCGAAAAACAAGAGACCCCGCGGAGATCTCCACATCGTCTCCGATCGTCAGCCCTTGCAGCGTCCCAGCCAGAAAACCGATAAACACCCGCTCTCCTATCCGGTCCGCACCGCCGATTTCCACATTCGCGCCGACCATCGTGTGCCGGCCGATATGGATATCGTGGCCTATGACCGAATGGGGCTGGACATAGACGTTATCCTCAAGGCACACACAGGATGTGATGGTCACTCCCTCACAAATGGTCACGCCCTCACCGATCCGGCAGCTTTCGTCGATATACACCCCCGGGTGGATCAGAGTGGCCAGATGAATGCCGCTGTCCTGTACCTTCTGATAGATCCGCTCACGTACCGCCGGCTCCCCGATGGCAATAGAGACCTCCAGCTCATCAAACTGCGCCTTTGCAGCATCAAAGGTATATGCGGGCACACCCAAGACTTCCTTGATCTCCTCGTTGTCGTCTATGTATACGATCCGCTCCCAGCGATGTTCCATGGCATTGATCTTCCGGGCGATGATATTCACCTCGCGCCCGCTCCCGCCTGCGCCAAATACACCAAGTGTTTTCCCGTTCATGCCGCCCTCCTATGCCGCAAAAGCATCGGGGGCCGCATGCCCCATTTCAGTGAGAAGTACCCCCCCGCTCGGTATGCGGGGAAGAACGATGTATTATCGATCAGTGGATCATCCGTTGATCGCATTGCCATCAATTCTTCATATTTACTCTGATCTAAAACCCTTCTTCCGATCCAAAAATCTGTGATACCGTGCGGAGCAAGGTTTTTCTTGTACTCATAAATTCCGTCGTCCGCGCCATATCCGCCACCCAGGACAAAGCTTTTCAGGCCCTTCTCCTTCGCCCACTTGATGATCTCGTACTTTAGAAAATCATTGGGCCGCATCTCAAAGTAGTCACGGTCTGTTCCGCCGAGATACGAATAACAGTTCTCTGAACCGTATATCACCAATTCGGTCGATATGATCTTTCCCTCATAAGCGACATGAAAGTACATGATATTGTCTTTCATGGTGTTCAGAGTCTGGAAAAACTCTCTGCCAAAATAGTACACGTCTTCTGCATGGTTCCGATCCATCGTGCTGTTGTAGATACGGAGAAAATCATCCAGATAAGCCCCATCAGGATCAAGGATCAGCTCAAGTTGGTACTGTGCCGCGCGTTTCACATTCTTCCGCACCTTCTGCTTGAAGTCCATCCACATCTCTTCGAGCGGCATCTCAAGGTCACGGACCACGTTGTGGGTTCTGGTCAGCACTTCGCCGCCGTAATAGCTTCTGTACTCTCCAAAAAGCTCAAATCGAACGCACTCACAAACATATCCACGCTCAATGCAATACTGCTTCCACTCCCTGTTCAGTTTGTCAAAATCCGTGATTTCTCCAAAAAAACCGCCGTAACCATAGGGTGTGGAAATATCAAAATATTTTCCTTTTTCTAGTTTTCCGGAAAAATGCTTATCATCGGCAACATCGCGTTTGAAAACAGCGTTGATGGCGCGATCATTCTCATCAGTGTATACGATCAGTATTGGTTCACCGCTGCCCTGGAGCTGGAAAGCTCTCAGATAACCTGAAAGATAGAACACATCGTATTTTGGGCATTCTCTGACTGCATTGTCCCATTGTTTGACATTGTCAATATGTATTTCATATATCGCCACTTTACCGCACCTCCATATATGAAGATGCAGCGTACAGCGGGGTCCATATTGCAGCGAGAATATAATATTCAGTTGTTAGGTCATACCCCCCCCCGGCCCTGTACGCGGGGAAGAAAGCAGTGTCTCTGATCATCGGATCATCCTCTTCTCTCATTGTCATCAAGTCGTTATATCTTGGCGTATCAAAGACCTTTCGTCCTATATGGAACCGGCACGGCTCCTGGCGATAAAACGATTCCTTGAACTTATACAGGTCATCCTCCGCCGAACCAAGGCCGCCACCAAGATGCAGCGTTTTGCAGCCGTTGGCGCAGCCCCAAAGCGCTGCCTTATACAGAAGAAGATTTGTCGGAGCTAATTTCCTGTATGCTGTCTTCACCCCAGACAGATGATAATTCATTCTTCCGTTCGCCTGCATCATGATCGAGGCCGCGATCATTTCTCCCTGACTATCCAGCGCATAAAAAACTTCCGCATTCTCCGCCAGATCGTTGCAGATGCTTTGATAAAACTCCGAACCGAAATAGTAATATTTAATGGCGCTGTCCCGGTCCATCGTCTCCTTATATACCCGAGAAAAGCCGGCAAAAAGTTCTTCTGATCTTCCCGAATAAATCTTTACGCCGTTTTTCTCCGCTTTCCGTATCATGTTTCTATTGCTGCTTGTAAAATTGGCCCAGATCGTTTCCGGAGAGCTCAGGTCTATCGCTATGGTCCCGCCAAGGGGAACCACATTGTACGCCTCAGCCGATCTTTCATGATTGCCCAGCACCGGGTGGAACCGCACGAACTCGCTGACGATCCGGTGCTTGACACACCACTTCTCGTAGGCAGAAAACAGCTCTGCCGTGTCCCCTTCGCCCTCGATCAGCCAGCCGCCATAGCCGTATGGCGTGGAAAAGTCATAGTATGTATCCTCCGGCAGTTTTCCAGCGAAATGCGGGTCCTTGGCTACATCCCGCTTCATCACCACGTTGACGCCGCGTACAGCATCATCCTCGTAATAGAACAGCATCGGCTCTCCATCGCCATGGAGCTGGAACGCCTTGACGTATCCACTCAACCAATAGACATCGTAGTCTAAAAACGCCCGAATGATCTGATCCCAGCGGACGCTGTCCACAAGGCCATACACTGTCAGCGCCATCTACTCATTCCTCTCAAAAAAGTCTCGGATAACTTTGCATTCACGAGCCATATCCTCTTCTTCATACCGCTGGTCACAGATCAGGCTCAGCTCCCGTCCGTAGATCTCTTTCCCTCGGACGCTGATACCCTCGTGCAGCTCTGACAAAGGCCAGTGCACCGGGCAATAGATATCCGCCCCGATCAGTTGCTTGCGCAGCGCATCCCGCTTGCTCTCCTCCACCAGCACGGGCACACACAGCGGAGCATCCCCTTCCCCTGGCTCGGGAAACACCAAATCAAGTCCCGGAATATCTCTGAGTTCCTGCACCAAGAGCCTGGCGTTATGCCCACGCTGCGCTCTGATACGCTCCACATCTAGGTCCAGCAGCGCCTGTAAATCCTCCAATGTCGGCTGGCAGTCCCGGTACTCCCGGTCCAACAGTTCCTCCGCTTGGGAGAACAGTTCCAGATACCGGGTCTTGCCCCCGGTCCCGTCCGCCAGATACCGAGCCTTGCACTCACGAGCACTGCGCCGGAGTCTCACAAATGGTTCGTTATACCTCAACTCCGGTCGTATGGTAAAAGCGCCCTTCCGCTTATGTGCTGACGCTACGCCGGATAAGCCCGTCCATTTCCGATAGCTGACAAACTCATAGTCTGCGCCCATCGGCTTATCACTGCTCAGCCAGCTATGTGTCCGGTCCTCGATGACCCACTTCCACCGTCGCATATCCTCCAGATAAAGGTCCTGAAGGCAGCTGTAGCCAAAGTAGCTCATGACCAGCAGCACCTCGCCGTCACGAGCATCCGGCAGAGCGCCGGTCAGCCCCTTTTCATTGGGAAAAACATCGTAAAACCGCACAGCCAGTCCGTTTCGCAAAAACGGTTCTATCATCGTATGGCAGCAATACGACGGCAGCAGTGCCCTCTGGACTTTCTCCTGCGCCAATATGTCCCGGATGATAAAGTCCAGCGCGGTCCTGCCCGACAGGAAAACCTGCGTTTTTCTCCGGACATCGGGCGCCCAGAACTCACTTCCGATCTCCGCCATGTTCCCGTTCCTTCTGTTCCCGCCTTCTTACCTTTCTGGCCCCTTCCCGAAAATCCTCCTTCAGCATGGACAGCAGGATCAGGTCATGATACTTCCCGTTCTTGTATACCGCCTGCCGCTGCACACCCTCAAACTCGTACCCCAACAATTTGTTCATTGCGATCGCCTGCTCGTTATAATCCAGTACGCCGCCCTCTATACGATTCAGATTCAGCTCATCAAAAGCATACCGGAACAGCGTGGTCATAGCGTCAATAGCGACACCACTGTCCGTCACCTTCGACGGCAGGATCTTAATGTCAGTCCGATGGGCCACCCGGTTAATCCAGTCAAACTCACCCATACAGACCATTCCTACCGCCCCGTCCTTTTCGGTCTCAATGACCAGACGAAGCAGATCATTGTTTGATCCTCCATGGGCCTCAAACCACTTCCTCTGCTGATATGAGGACACCGGAAAGCTCTTTCCTACTACCGTTCTTTCGATCTTCGGATCATTGATCAATGTTCTAAGCAGTTCCTGGTCTTCCTCTTCCACTGCTCTCAGCGTGACCTTATTCCCCTTTAAAATCATTTCCGCTCCTCCATCACTTTGTCCTTGTGACTGATCGATCACTTGATCTGCTCGACAACAGTTCCCTCTTGTCCAGCTTTTTCCGCCGCCAGCCTGTACTCTTCAGCAAGGGGCAAGATCGTGTTTGGCATTCCCGGCGCAATAACATCCTGACTGGAAAGCACTTTTTTCACGGTCAGAAGGCATACCTTTATATCAAATAGCAAAGTGATATGGCTAGCATACTCGACATCGAAACGGAATCGTTCTTTCCAGCCTATCGCATTCCTTCCGTGCACCTGTGCCAGTCCCGTCAACCCCGGTCTCACGTCATGGCGATGCCGCTCTTCTTCTGTGTAGTATGCCAAATAATCCACTAGCAGCGGCCTTGGCCCTACCACGCTCATGTCGCCCTTCAGGATGTTGAATGCTTCCGGCAGCTCGTCCAGACTGGTAGCCCTCAGCCACTTTCCAAACTTCGTCAGACGCACCTCGTCCGGCAACAGTTCGCCGTTTGCGCCACGTTCGTCAGTCATCGTTCGGAACTTATAGAGCTTAAAGATCTTCTCATCCTTCCCAGGACGCATCTGTGTGAACAGTACCGGTTTTCCTAGCTTTATGCGCACCAACAGCGCCACGAGAGCATACAGCCAGCAGAACACGACCATCGCCAACAAGGCGCATACCACATCCAGCGGACGTTTGAAGTACTTCTCATAGGGCCCATATGGCTTGTGTTTGGTATGTACCGCTGTCTCCGTCAATCAAAACACTCCCTGATGATCTCGATCACTCTGTCCTGCTGCTCGGGGGTCATCTTGTTGTCGCTGGGAAGGCACAGCCCGCGCCGGAAGATGTCCGCACCCACATCCGCGATGGCGCCCTCGTCTATGTATGCGTTGCTCCTCGCCCGGCCGTTACCATCCCTGGTCACAAACGGGTTCATCCGGTAGATCGGCTGCATGTGCATCGGC
>CANRLX010000022.1 GCA_947631615.1 uncultured Acetatifactor sp. | reverse complement strand
TAATTTTTGGCCGTGGATGCTCTGTATTCCTCAAAGGCATACTCCCCCTTCAGCTTTCCCCGTATCCGGAGCGCGATCGGTTCCCCGAAGGACACCGGACTTAAGGTGGTTCCCTCACAGTCGGCCTGCGTCACCCCCAGATCAGAGAGCTCCTGCATCAGAGCCGTCCGATCCTCCGCCGTCAAATACCCCACGGTCTCCATGCGCAGAATATACTTTCTGCCAAGCTGTCCCACCTGGGTCTTTTGCTGGATCAGCTCCACACTGTGCATATAGGACAGCATGACCGCCGTCATTGCCAGGATGCAGATCCCCGTGATCAAAAGATCCGCAACGTTTCCCTTGTGTCTTTTCATCTCCACCTCCGGCTCCTACAGGGTGGAGCCCGGTCCCGTCAGGATTTCTTTCGCCTTGTCCGTCATTGCTCCCACGATCGTCTCAATAAAATCGGAGAGACTGTCCTTCATCACCAGACACAAGAGCAGCGCTATGATGCAGAGTCCCACCGTCACCAGGATGCCGTCGATCCCCTGCTCCCTCTTCGCCGCGGCCCGCCGCAGCAGATCTCTTCCCCTCTGAAATCGGCCCGCAAGGGCAATCTGATGCCTCAGTGCCCAGTCCCTTATCCGTTCTTCCCTTTGATCCAGCATTGTTTTCATAATATTTTCCATCCTTTCCTATTTAGTTTTTCTTTGTTTGTTTTTCTGGATTTACTTTTTCTCTATTTTGTTTTTCTGGTTTTATTTGGTTTTTTGTTTTTTCCTTTCTTTGTTTCTGAATTTATTCTTTCTCTATTTCATTTTTGCTTTTCCTCAAAAGCTCAATGCCGCGGTAAACATGTGACTGACGCAGGCATACAGGGTGATCCCCAAGACCGCCGCCAGGATCCCCAGCTGATAGAAGGTAATGCTCCGGTCCAGGGCACTCTTTTTTCTCTCCAGCAAGGAGCTCTCCATATCCTTGATCTGCTCCCCGATGTCGGCGAGAAGCTCCACTGCCTGGCCCGACTCCAGCGCCTGCAGTATGGTGATGCAGAGCGCGTCTATGTAGCGGTTGTCAAATTTCCCCTGAAAGTGTTCCAATGCCTCGTAGAGATCCGCCTTCATCACGATGTCTCCCGCCAGATCCAGAAACGCCTGGCGGAGCCGCTCCTCCTGTACGCTCCCGTAACACTCGGCCAACGCGTCGGTCACATAGACGCCTGCCCGTATCTGCATTTCCAGGGCGTGATACACCAGCTTGATCTCGGGCAGCATACGCTCGTTATCCCTCCGGTTCAGATATCCCAAAAGAAACCGCGGCAGAAGGCCAAACGCCCCCATAGCCAGCGCTCCCCCTATCGGCGATATCCTAAAAAAGCTCAAAAAACCGGCCGTTCCCAGCAGTATGCACACCGCCAGGTATCGAAACGGCGTGACCCACCGGCCCAGATGAAACGCCGCCCCGTTTTGCACAAGCCAGCTCTGCGTCTTCAGGTGCCAGTCCTTTACCCGTCCTTTGGTCTTTAAGAATCCCACCAGCTCCTCACAGGTCTTCAGAACCATCTGCGCCGGACGATAACGGGATATCTGCAGCAGGAGAAGTAGGGCAAGTCCAGTCGTTAAAGTGTATGACAGTATGCGCAGGATCGATATCTGTTCTCTCATAGCGCACCTCCTAACGATGGATCGTTACCAGCTGCCGGAGGAACAAAAGGAAGATCGTTCCCATCACCCCCAGAGCGATCCACCCCGGGAGCGTGCGCCACAGGATGTCCCAGACAGAGACGGCGATCATTCCGTCCACCGTCATCAGTACAATCCCCGACATGACGAGCAAAAGCGCCATATTTACCACCGCCTCCCGCAACATTCCTCTGCGCTCTGCCCCCAGCCTCAGATATTCCCGCACGCTCCTTTTGCTGCTGTTCACCAGGGCGGTAAAGTCCGCGCAGTACCGGAGGCTGATCTCCATATTCCTGACCAGCTCCTTAAACTTGGGATGTTCTATCTTCTCCGCCATAGACAATAGGGCAAGACAGGTGTCCCCTGTCGTCTGCGCCTCATAGTAACACTCCTCCAGCACGCTCTGCATAGGCTCCTCCACATACCTGCTGACCTGATGAAAAATACCGGTGATCTCGCCGGCCGTGATACTGTAGCTCCCCAAAAAATCCAGGAATTTTAACAGATTGTCGTTGACCGACCGCATAGCGCGCAGCTTGCCCCATTGGATCCCAAGGTACAGCAGAAGAAAAAAGACAGACGCTCCGGCAACCGCCCCCTTTCCCCCCGCAAGGGACAAAAGAGCAAGCGCCGCACAGGCTCCCAGCGACACCGATGCCGCCAGAAAGCGCTCCGCCGTCAATAACGGGAGTCGAACACGCCACCCGCTGTAGGTCAGCTCTCTCTCAAGCCGCATCCAAAGGGAATGTTTTTTCTGCACCTCCTTGAGACTTCTCCGATTTTCCAAAAGCCTCTGCCTGGACGCCTCCTCCCAGCTTCCCTTTGTGCGAAGCAGGATCCCTGTCAGCCGCTCCAGCCACCGGATACGGTACAGGAGCGCCGCAAAGCCGATAAACAACAGGATAAAGCACGATGCCAGCTCAAATAATCTGCTCATATTCCAACTCCTTTCTCTCCTCGTTCCACCCTCTGCAGGCAAAGACCTGCTTCACCTGATAACGCTCCATAAAGACCAGCGTTTGAAAGCAGTCCATCATCCGCATCAACTCATTCCGCGAATACCGGCTTTCATACATACAATAGTCCACCAGCTTGTCCGCGGCCCTGTCCGCCGCCGAGGCGTGGATGGTGGCCGCGCAGATCTGTCCGGTACAAGCGGCGTTCAGCAGGTACAGCGCCTCGCTTCCCTTCACCTCTCCGATGATAAAAAAGTCCACATCCATCGTCAGACCCGCGATACTGATATGCTTCAGATCGTAGGACACCTGACTCTCCCCCGTCCCCGGCAAAGAGTGTAAAAACATCATGTCCGGATGATACCTGGTGGTCAGCTCGTCCGCCTGCTGGGCCACAAGGATCGCCATATCGTCCGGCAGCGTCTCCTTTAACGCGTTCAACAGCGTGGTCTTGCCGGAGGAATTTCCGCCGCAGATCAGCGTGGAGCCGGACCGGAACCTCTGGATCAAAAGCTCGGCCGTCTCCCTCTCCATCATCCCGCGCTCCGTCAGCTCTTTCATCTGGGGAAAGACGCGGGGAACCTTCCGAATACAAAGATAGGGCTCGCTGTAGGTATTTACCAAAGGCATGGAAACGGTGAAACGAAGAATGAAATCCGGATGACTCTCCGAGTCCGTAAATCGCTGAATTGCGTTGAGATTTGAAATGTTGACCTGATTCTTTGTGGCTATGTAGTCAATAAACTGCCGATATTCCTTTTCCGACAGGAAAGCGACGCCGGCGTCCATGCGCTTTCCCTCCCGCTTGACGCGGATGCAGTCGTAGCTGATCACCCGTATGTCCGAGATGCTCGCATCGTCGATCAGCGGCGACAGCCTGGAGTAGCCAAAAATATACTCCTCAAATGCTTTCAGGAGCGTCTCTGTCATGCCGGGCGGCGCCTGATAATACTCCGCGATATGCCTCCTGGCATCCTCCAGAAACTCTTCTTTTTTGATCGCTCCCCTTTTCATCTGCATCAGGGAAGCCTGCTTCTGCGTGATATAATCGTTTACCAGCATCTGCACTCCCTCGTCCACCGAGGATATCTTCCTAACGTTGACGGTTTCTGTCCTCATCATCCCTCCTGTATATGCCGTTTTCCCGCCAGCCAAAGGATGCGCGCTCTCCCAAATGGGCAAAAAAACAGACCGAAAGAAAAATTAACTGGTAACTCTGGCCGAATCGGCCTGACAGATAGAACTAGAAACTTAGTGAATAGACGTCTCCTAAGTAATTGACAATTTACACTCTTTTCCGCCGTCTGTCAAGTCCCAAAATAATTTTTCTTCCGGTCTGATAAAAAACCGATCTTCTTTTACTGCTCCCGCTCCTGCTTTCTCAAGAGCTCGTCAAACTCCTCTATGGGCATGGGTTTATAGAAGAGGAAGCCCTGCGCGTTCTCGCAGCCGCACTCCAGCACCAGCCGCTTCTGCTCCTCGGTCTCCACGCCCTCCATGATGATATTGGCTCCCATCGCCAGAAGCATAGCGGTGGTATATTTTAAGACGATCCTGCTCTTCTCATTTTCCAAATCCAAAATAAACGTCCGGTCCATTTTGATCTCGTCCATCGTCTGGGATTTCAGCATGTACATCGTGGAGTACCCCGTCCCAAAATCGTCCATGGAAATCCGAAAGCCCCTGTCGCGGAGAAGCTTCATACGCTGGTACATGCCCGCCTCATCCGCCAAAAAAGCGCTCTCCGTCAGCTCCAGAGGCGTGCAGCTCTCCGGTATGCCATACTTTTCGCTCAGACGAATCAGGGTGTCGCAGAGATTCTTGTCGTAGGCATGGACCCTGGACACGTTGATGGAGATGGGCACCAGCGGGCGCGCCTCTCCCTTCAGCTTGGCCAGGAACCGAAAGACGATTTCCCAGATATATTGATCCACGTTGATGATAAATCCATTCTTCTCCAGGACGGGGACGAACACACCCGGGCTGATGATCCCTTTCTCGGGATGATTCCAGCGCACAAGCGCCTCGCCGCCGATGATCCTTCCGGTGCGCATATTGACCTTGGGCTGAATATACGCGGTCAGGTCACCGTTTTTCAGCGCATCCACGATATCGTTCTCCACCTGCTTCTCCAGGAGCATCTGCTTGCGCATTTTGTCGTCAAACACCGCGTACTCCGCATAAAATTTCCCCTTGATGCTCTGCATCGCCATAGTGGCACAGTCCTTCAGGTAGCTGATGGAGGGCAGAACGTCCTGGGACGCACAGATTCCAAAGGAGGGGAACACCCGATAGGCAAAGGGGAAGTTGTCTATCTTATGCTTGATCGTAACGGCGATCTCCTCCAGCTCCCTCTCCTCCTCGAAGGCGGTGCACAGGCAGAAATTATCCGCGCGCACCTGACAGGCGCAGGTATAGGGCCGGCTGTTCTCGTAAAAGCGAAAACAGTCCGCGATATACTTTAACATCCTATCCCCCTCATCTCTGCCGCAAAATTCATTCACAGCCTTAAACTGCGCGATATCCATGACGATCACGCCAAACCTGCTGTCCGGATTCTGCTGCATCAGCTCTCCGCTGACATAAAAAAAGGTTTTTAGATTATATAAGCCGGTGAGATGATATCTGCCGTCCTCGGAATTTTTCTCAGCCATAAGCCGCAGGGAACGCAGGTACATATCCTCCCTGCCCTTGTCCGAATTTTGAGGAGAGCGGTCTATCACTTCTTGTCTTGTCTTGTTCTGCTCCATAATCACACCTCATGCTGGTATGCTTTGTACGATTGGCCATTGCCTTTTCCTTAACTATGATTATACTATCTTTGAACGGTTTTTTCCACTCTTTTTTCTAATTTGCCTTATTGACAACGCCCCCGCAAAAACGTATTATTATAATATATCTGTACATCGTGTAAATGACAGGGTAAAAAGGAGAGTTTTGTATGTTTATTTTGTTGGCTGGCGGATTATTGGTTATCATTATCGCGGTTGTAATCGCTGTGGTCAGCTCCGTTGTGTCCGCGGTGGCTGCGGAGACAGACACCTCCGAGGACTGATTTTTTCTGCGCTATCACATCCTTCACGTCAGGCTCCCTCTGGGCAGCCTTTTTCTTGCGTCAGCTTTTTCTTTTTCCCCGCTTATTTGACGGATCGGCAACGATATCGAAAGAACCGGAATATTGTGACAGAGGAATTGGTTATAGTATGTTATAGTATACGGAGCGTATCGATCATTTTCTTTGAGAAGGGAACTGTGCTATGAGATTACGGGAAGCTGTCGCCAGCCTGCATCAGGAACACCCCGAAGACTGCCTGAAGCCTCTTTATACGCCCTGGGGCGAGCAGTTAGACAAAGACCGCGTGTGGAGGGAATACCCCAGACCCCAGCTGGTGCGGGAGCCGTTTGAGATCCTAAACGGCGAGTGGGAATGTCTCTTTGTGCCGATCTCGGACGATCCCGTCGTCCCCGGAAACAAGCTCCGGCATCCCCAGAGGATCCTGGTGCCCTTTTCTCCCGAGGCGCTTCTGTCCGGCGTCGGCAGACAGCTAAAGCCGGACGAGTATCTCTGGTATCAGCGCTCGATCCCCTTCTCCCAGATGGACTATGCCAAAAAGCAGCAGCTCGGCAGAAGATGTCTGCTGCACTTCGGCGCGGTAGACCAGCAGGCAACGGTCTATCTCAACGGAAAGGAGCTCTTCTCCCACACGGGGGGCTATCTTCCCTTTACCGTGGATATCACCGACTCGGTTTCCCACGACCCCTGCCTGCTCCAGGTCCGCGTTCGGGACGAGAGCGACCGCTCCTATCACAGCCGCGGCAAGCAGACCCTAAAGAGGGGCGGCATGTTCTACACGGCGCAGAGCGGGATCTGGCAGAGCGTGTGGTACGAGTGGGTCCCCGCCAACTATATCTCGGATTACCGGATCACACCGGATTTCGACGGCGGTTCGGTGCGCGTGGAGCTTTTTTCCGAACGACCGTTTCAGACTGTGGCCTGTTCTCTGAAGGAGACGGATATCGCATACACCGTGGCCGTGGAGACGGACCGGGAGGCGTCTTTTGCCCACACGACGGTGACGATCCGCTTCCCCCAGGGGGATTTCCGCCCGTGGAGTCCGGAGGAGCCCCATCTCTATCCCTTCACCATTCAGGCCGACGAGGACAGGGTGGAGAGCTATTTTGCCATGCGGTGCTACTCGGTGGAGCCGGACGAACAGGGGATCCCGCGCTTTTGTCTGAACCATCGGCCCTACTTTTTAAACGGCGTGCTGGATCAGGGGTACTGGTCGGACGGTCTGATGACGGCCCCCTGTGACGAAGCCCTTGTATTTGACATTGCGCTCGCCAAAAAAAGCGGTTTCAACATGCTCCGAAAGCACATCAAGATAGAGCCCCTGCGCTGGTATTACCACTGCGACCGGCTGGGAGTCATCGTCTGGCAGGACATGGTCAGCGGCGGCACTACCTATCACATGCCCCTGGTGTGCTACCTGCCCACCCTGTTTCCCCATATGTCCCGCCACACCAGGGATCACCACTACCGCCTCTTTTCCCGCGCCGACGCGGAGGGGAGAGACGCCTGGGAAAGGGAATGTCTTGAGACCATAGACCTGCTCTACAGCGTTCCCTCCCTGGCCGTCTGGGTGCCCTTCAACGAGGGCTGGGGACAGTTTGACGCGGCGCGCATCGCGGAGAGGGTGCGCGAGAAAGATCCCACCCGTCCGGTGGATCACGCCAGCGGCTGGTTTGACCAGAGGGGCGGCGACTTTCGGAGCGTCCACAATTATTTCCGTCCCCTGCAGGTCAGGCTGGACGGCAGACGCGCCTTCGCCATCTCGGAATACGGCGGTTATTCCTGCGCGATCCCGGGCCATTCCAGCGTGGACCGCGTCTACGGCTACCAGAAATTTGACACCCCCGAGGCGGCATCCTCCGCGTTTTGGCAGCTCATGCAGGGACACCTCCTCCCCCTGGTGGCCCAGGGGCTGAGCGCCGCCGTCTACACCCAGCTCTCCGACGTGGAGGAGGAGGTCAACGGCCTTGTGACCTACGACCGCAAGGTGGTCAAGATCACTCCGGACGGGTCAAAGCTTCCTTCGAGCCGCCCTGACTGAGCCGCTTCTCCAGCACCCCTCTCACGTGAAAATAGGCGGGGATGAGGAAGGCGTCCGCCAGAACCCAGGCGATAGGGCTGCCCAGGCAGGCGCCCACAAAGCCGAACGCGGGCACCAGCACAAAGCCCGCTATGGCCCTGGCGATCATCTCAAACACGCCCGCCAGAATGGCAAAGGTGGGAAACCCCATGCCCTGGATCAGGAAACGGACAATGTTCACCAGCGCCAGGGGAAAATAAAAGGCCGTGTTGATCACCAAAAACAGCTTCACCTGTCCGATGATGGCCCCCTGGGAGCCGTCCAGAAAGAGCATAGCGAGAGGTCTTCCAAAGAGCACGGCCGCCAGCACGGCGATCACCGCATAGCCCGCCCCCAAAAGGACGCAGGACTTCAGCCCGATGCCGATCCTCTCCAGTCTGCCGGCTCCCACGTTCTGCCCGCCGTAGGTGGCCATCGTGGAACCCAGGGCGTCATAGGGACACGCCAGAAAGTTCCCGATCCTGCTGGCTGCGGTGACCGCGGCAACCGCGGCGGAGCCCAGCGTGTTGGTGGCGCTCTGCAGAATGACGCTTCCGATCGCCGTGATGGAGTACTGCAGCCCCATGGGCAGTCCCATCCCGCACAGCACTCTCATCCTATGGGCATCCGGCTTCCATTCCTCTCTCCGGATGTGCAGAATCTCAAACTTCCGGATCATGTACAACAGGCATCCGGCTCCGGATACCCCCTGGGCGATCACCGTGGCCCATGCCGCGCCTGCCACCCCCATATCCAGCTCTAAAATAAAAAACAGGTCCAACCCAATGTTGATAAAGGAGGACAGGATCAGAAAGATCACCGGCGTCCGGCTGTCCCCCAGGGCACGGATCACACCGGAGACCGTGTTGTACAAAAACACGGTGGGAATCCCCAGAAAAATGATCCAGATATAGGTGTACGCGCCCTCCAGGATATCCTCCGGCGTCCGCATCAGCACCAGGATCCTCTTACACAGCAGCGTGGTGCATACCGTCATCACCGCGGAGAAGGCCAACGCCAGCCAAGTGCAGTTGGCCACAAACTTTCGCATCCCCACATAGTCTCCGGCGCCGAATTTGTGGGAGATGGGGATGGAAAACCCGCTGCACACGCCCATGCAGAATCCGATCACCAAAAAGTTGACGGAGCCGGTGGCACCCACCGCCGCCAGATTGTCCACACCCAGGAAACGGCCCACGATCACCGTATCCACCAGATTGTAAAACTGCTGAAAGAGAAAACCGAACAGAAGCGGCAGCGAGAAGCCAAGCACCAGCTTAAGCGGCGCGCCCTTTGTCATATCCTTCGTCATGCTTTTCCACCTTTCCTTCCCCCAAACGGATTTCACGCAAAAATACTCTGCAGCAGAAGGGTAAAATCCCTTTTCCGCTACAGAGTATATACGCTTCTCTCCAAATATGCAACTCTATTTTACACAAAAGGATTTTCCGTGGGGTAGAGCACTCCCTTCGGCTGATTGTAATTCAGATCCTCCACGGGAACGCCCACATACCGAAAGACCTCGAACAGCTCTTTCCCAAAATGTCCGAAGGCCACCGCCCCGTGGTGGGGGAAATTCTTCTCGATCAGCACATGACGATAGAAGCGTCCCATCTCGGGAATGGCAAACACGCCGATCGCGCCGAAGGATCTGCTCGCCACCGGAAGCACCTCCCCCTGTGCAATGTACGCGCGCAGCTTACAGTCCGCGGTGGACTGCAGGCGGTAGAAGGTAATGTCGCCGGGCGCAATATCCCCCTCCAGCGTGCCGTTGGTCACCTCCACGGGAAGGCTTCTCGCCATAATCTTCTGATACTTCATGCTGCAGAAGGAAAGCTTCTTGGAGCAGGTGTTTCCACAGTGGAATCCCATGAAGGTGTCCCTGTGGGTGTAGTCGTATTTTCCGCGGATCGCCTCCTCGTACATATCGTCCGGAACCGAGTTGTTGATGTCCAGCAGGGTGACTACATCCTCGCTGACGCAGGCCCCGATAAACTCGCTCAGGCACCCGTAGATATCCACCTCGCAGGAAACCGGAATCCCCATGCCGGTGAGACGGCTGTTGACATAGCAGGGCACAAAGCCAAACTGCGTCTGGAACGCCGGCCAGCATTTTCCGGCGATCGCCACATAGCTGCGGCAGCCCTTGTGCTCCTCTACCCAGTCCAACAGGGTCAGCTCATACTGTGCCAGCTTGGGAAGCACCTCGGGCTTTTGATTGCCCGCGCCAAGCTCCTCCTCCATCTCCTTCACCTTGGCGGGAATACGCTCATCCCCCGCATGTCTGTTGAACGCCTCGAAAAGATCCAGCTCCGAGTTTTCCTCGATCTCCACCCCCAGATTGTAGAGCTGCTGGATCGGCGCGTTGCACGCCAGGAAATTCAGAGGCCTCGGGCCGAAGGATATGATCTTTAGATCGCGCAGGCCGATGACCGCCCTGGCGATGGGGAGAAACTCGTGGAGCATATCCGCGCACTCGCCGGCAGTCCCGACAGGATACTCGGGAATGTAAGCCTTCACCCCGCGCAGTTTCAGATTATAGCTGGCGTTGAGCATACCGCAGTAGGCATCGCCTCTTCCGTCCATCAGATCGCTCTGGCTTTCCTCCGCCGCGGCCACGAACATAGCGGGGCCGTCAAAGTACTTTGCCAGAAGGGTCTCGGAGATCTCCGGCCCAAAATTGCCGAGATACACACACAGAGCGTTGCATCCGGCCCTCCGGATATCCTCCAGCGCCTGCATCATGTGGATCTCACTCTCCACGATACAGACGGGACACTCATAGATGTCGGCGGGATCGTATTTGTCGCTGTACGCCTTGACAAGCGCCTTTCTCCGGTTGACGGACAAGGACTCCGGAAAACAGTCACGGCTCACCGCCACGATCCCCAGTTTTACCTTGGGCAGATTGTTCATAAAACAGATACCTCCTTTTACTTTACCTTTTTTACTTTATCATTTTTTATTTTTTCATCGTTTCTTACCTGGCCAGAATGTCAAACACGGGTCTGCAGGCGGGATAGATCTCTTTAAATTTGGCGTAGCAGGCATCGTATTTGGCGGCAAGCGCGGGATAGGGGGTGATCGTCTGTGTGACCTTCACCACTCGGGATGCGATGTCCTCCACGGTGGGGTACTCTCCGCAGGCTACCGCCGCCAGCATCGCGCCTCCCAGGGCCGGCCCCTCCTCGTTCTCCAGAATGTCCACCTGCAGATTCAGAACATTGGCGATGATCTGGCGCCACAGAGGGCTCTTGGCTCCGCCTCCGCAAATCTTGGTGCGCTCCGGACAGATCCCCAGGGATCTGGCGACCTCCAGAGAATCCCGAAGCGCGAAGGCGACGCCCTCCAAGACCGCCTGGGTCATATCCGCCCTGGTGGTGTCCATGGTCATTCCGATAAAGACACCCCTGGCGTTGGGATCGTTGTGCGGAGAGCGCTCCCCCATCAGATAGGGCAGAAAATACACATGGTTTTCGCCCAGGCGGGTGATCTGCCTCTGCTCTACGGCATAATCGCCGGTGCCCACAATGTCGTCCATCCACCATTTGTTGCAGGACGCGGCGCTGAGCATACATCCCATCAGATGGTAGCTTCCGTCCGCGTGGGCAAAGGAGTGAAGGGCATTGTGCCGGTCCACGCCGAACTGTCTGGAGGAGAGGAAAATGGTCCCGCTGGTCCCCAGGGAAATATTGCACCGGTTGTCCCCTACGGTTCCGGTTCCCACCGCCGCAGCCGCATTGTCGCCCGCCCCCGCGGCTACGACGGTATCGGCCGGTATGTCGAGCTCCGCGGCGATTTCGGGAAGCACGGTGCCCACCTTTTCGTAGCTCTCGAAGCAGCGGGCGAGCTGATCCATACGCACGCCGCAGATCTCGCACATCTCTTTGGACCAACGTCTGTTTTTCACATCAAACAAAAGCATACCGGAGGCGTCGGACATATCCGTGCAATGGACGCCTGTGAGACGGTAGGCAATATAGTCCTTGGGCAGCATGATCTTCGCGATCCTAGAAAAATTGTCCGGCTCATGCTTCTTGACCCACAGAAGCTTCGGCGCGGTAAAACCCGCAAACGCAATATTGGCGGTATATTCCGAAAGCTTTTCCTTTCCCACCACCTGATTCAGGTAATCCGTCTCCTCTCCGGTCCTGCCGTCGTTCCAGAGGATCGCGGGACGGATAACACGATCCTCCCGATCCAGGATCACCAACCCGTGCATCTGTCCGCCAAAGCTGATCCCCGCCACTTGGCTGCGGTCCTCCTCCTGCAAAAGCTCGCGGATCCCCTCCATGGTCTGGGCGTACCAGTCCTCCGGATCCTGCTCGGACCAGCCGGGGTGTGGAAAAGAAATAGGATATTCCCTGGACACGATATTCCGGATCCTTCCTCCGCTGTCCATCAGCAGAAGCTTGACCGCAGACGTACCCAGATCGACACCGATGTATAGCATATGTAACCTCCCGCACAAAAAGTTTTACGACGTGGAAACCTCTCCCTCATAGAGCCTTGCGAACTTCGCCAGCTCCTCGCGGATCTCTATATGCTGGGGACAGATCCGCTCACACCTGCCGCACTTGACACATTCCGACGCCTTGCCGTTGTTCATGGAATGGCGCTCATAGTACATGCCGGTCTTTTTGCCGGTGGCGGCATACATATTATACAGTCCAAAATAGGCCGGAATATTGATATTTTTAGGACATTCCTCCATGCAGTACCTGCAGCCGGTACAGGGGATGCCGCCGTTTTCCTTTATTTTTCCCGCGACGCGCTCCAGCATAGCGCGCTCGTCCCCGCTCAGCGGCTGAAATTCCCTCATATAGGATGTGTTTTCCGCAAGCTGTTCCAAGCTGCTCATGCCGCTCAGCACCAGGAAAACATTGTCCAGCGAAGCCGCGTAGCGGACCGCATAGGAGGCAGGCGACCCCGCCGCCCTGCTTTTTTCCATCTCCCTCATAGCCGCCTCGGGCAATTCTGCCAGGCTTCCCCCTTTCACCGGCTCCATGACGATGACCGGTTTCCCATGCCGGCAGGCCACGTCATAGCAGGCGCCCGACTGGATCGCCGGGCTGTCCCAGTCCAGATAATTGATCTGAAGCTGCACAAAGTCCACCTCGGGATGCTCCGTCAGAATACGGTCCAAAAGCTCCGCGTCGTCGTGATAGGAGAAACCGATATTTCTGACCAGCCCTTGCTCTTTCATCCGGCTGATAAACTCAAATCCCCCGTACTTCTGGGTGTTTATGTAACGCTCCTTCCCCATGTTGTGGAGCAGATAATAGTCAAAATATTCCACGCCGCAGCGCTTTAGCTGCTCTTCAAAATACATCGGGTATTCCTCCGCCGCCTTTACCCGCAGAATGGGCATCTTGTCCGCCAGGACATAGCGGTCACGGGAATAGCGGTCCGTCAGGCAGCGCTTTACGGCCCCTTCGGCCTGTTCTCCGTGGTAAGGATATGCGGTGTCAAAGTACACAAAACCCTGCTCCAGAAAGGAATCCACCATGCGGCACACCTGGTCGTAATCAATGCTTTTGGCGTCCTCTCCGTTGAGAAGGGGCAGTCTCATGGTTCCAAACCCCAGTTTCTTCATACCTTCCGTCTCCTTTCCTGCTCCGGCAACCCCAGGCGTCTGCGAATCCGGCTTTTTCCGAAGCACCTACGTGTGTCCGTACCTTTCCGTATCGGTACGCCTGGGCATCTACATACCTATGTACCTACACACCTACACATCTGCGTACCTGCCCACCTGCGTACCTGCTCACCTGCTCACCTGCGTACCTGCCCACCTGCTCATCTGCTCATCTGCGTACCTGCTCACCCGTGCATCCCAGACAAGTCGCCACAGGGCACGCTTTCGCTATATATCGCTCGCAGCGGTACATAATGCGCCAAAGTACGGCGCATAAGTACCGGCGGCTCTATAATGCCCTGTGTGCGATCTTGTCTGTATCGCACGTGGTTTCCTCCAAAAAGGATTTTCACAATGACCGATCCGGTAAACCCAGGTTCCCCTCCGGCCTACACAGACCGTATCCGGTAATCCTGATAGGTGTACTTCATCCCTTCCTCAAGCGCGGTGTACGAAACGCCCAGCTCCGCCACACGGCTCCCATCGTACCAGTTTGACTCCTCTTTCGTCAGAGGAAAGGGAAGCGGGATCCCCTGGCCGATCACGTTCTGCACGGAGACGGGCACTCTTTCAAACGCCGTCCCTGTCACCCTTTGCAAAAGCTCCGCAAAAGAATCGTAAGTCACCCTCTCGGGCCCGCACAGATTATAGACCCTGTCATACGCCGCCGGATTGCCGCAGGCGGCAAGGAGCGCCGCCGCCACATCTCGCACATACACCATCTGAAATTCCCCGTCCGCATCCGACGGATGGAGGATCTGACCGGCGGCAGTGATCCACTTAAAATAAATGCCCTCCCTGGGAGCGTAATTGTCCGGACCATAGATAAAGGCCGGTCGGACAGAGGTAAACGCCGCGCCCCTCTCTCGGCAGCACTCCCGAAGCTCTCCCTCCAGAGCGACCTTTCCCGTAATATAGGCGCCCGCCTCGCCCCCAAAGTCGCGGCTCTCCAGCTCTTCCTCCTCGTCCATCACCCGCATGGTGCCGCGGCGGTACACATCGCAGGTACTGACAAAGAGATATTGGTCAAAGGATGCCTTCAGATTCTCTGCAATCCCCCGAATATCGCCCCTCTCATAGGCACAGAAGTCCACGATCACATCGAAATGCGGCTCCTCTATAGAGGCCACCGCCTTGCCGTCGTGCCGGTCCATGGAATATTCCCGAATGGCCGGATCGTTCAGGGGATGGTTGCCGCGGTTCAGCAGATACAGGTCGTTTTCTCCTGCCGCCAGCCCGACAAACGCTCTCCCCACAAAGTAGCTTCCGCCTATCACCAAAATTTTCATCCCGCTTTTCCTCCGCTTTCTCCCTGCCATCTGTACCGCAAACGCGGACGTCTCGCGCGTTACCGGACAGGCCCAGACCCCCGTCACCCATACTGGCTGTACAGCGCCACATGGTCATAGATACATTTCCACGCGCTTTGCGCCCCTACCGTCACGCAGATATACGGCACGCCGTCGTCCGAGATAAAGTAGCTCGCGGCACAGTTTCGGGACTGGTTCACAAAACCGGTCTTTCCGCAGAGCACCTCCCCGCCGGTATCCTTGTCCTCAATGCGGCGCAGAAACCAGTTGGAAATGGTGATTCCATCCGGATGCTCCGGCGTGGAAGAGGTCGTGTAGGTGTGTCGGGACAGCACCTCTCTGCACCAGTCGTTCTCCACAGCCGCCTTCAGAATCATAGCCATATCGTAGGCGGAGCAATAGTGATTCTCATCGTAGAGGCCCACACAGTTGGTAAAGTGCGCCGTGTCCGACAGACCAAGCTCCTCCAGCTTTTCATTCATCATCTCCACAAACGCCTCGTGGGATCCCGCCACATAGGTGGCCAGCGCGATCGCCGCATCCCCGCCGGAGGGCAGGACGGTTCCGTAGAAAAGATCGCGGACCGTGACCACCTCACCCACGGAAAAGCCCACCGCACTGCAGTCGTTCTGATAGGAAAAATCGGTCATCTCAATGGTGATCGTGACCGTATCGTCCAGGTTGGTAACGTGCTCTGCCGCCACCAGAACGGTCAACACCTTCGTCATGGACGCCGGATTGATAATAGTCTGCGCCCCCTTCTCGGCCACGATCTCGTTAGTGCTCTCATTGATGAGCACCGCGTACTCACTGCCGATCAAGGGCTCTCCCACAGCGGCCGTAGACGGCGTCTCCTCCGCATAAAACCCTTCCTGAAACTCCACATCCCCCACCTGGATGCGGCCGTTTACTGCCACGGGCACAGCGGCCACACTGCCTCCCGCGCTCTGCAGCACCCTGGTGATCTTGTCCGGATGCGCCGTCTGCGCGGTCCTTTCGCTCTCCGCACCGCTTTCCGTACCTGTAGGGTCCTCTATGTCCTCATTGTTTCCTGTCTCCGTAGGGTTCCCTATGTCCTCATTACTTCCTGTCTCCGTAAGGTTCCCTATATCCTCGCTACTTCCTGTCTCTGTAGGGCTCTCTGCATCCGCATTGCTTCCTGCATCCACGCTGCTTTCTGTCTCCGGAACATTCTTCGGTGCCGTCCGGTCACCGGAGTCGGAAGTCTCCTCGCTCCGCTCGGCGGCCCGCACCGTCTGATTCTCCGGCGGTGTCCCGCCTTTATTTCCACGCAACAAAAAAACTCCGGCCACGATCACCAGGATCGCTCCCAGCGCGCAGCCTCCGTACCGAAAAACCGCCTTGGCTATTCGATTGATACGCTCCTGCCGCTCTTTCTCCTCCCTCATACGGGCGATGCGCTCCGCCCGACGCTTCCGGCGCTGCTCCTCGTCCTCTGTCATATTCTGATTTTCACTCATTCTGTCTTCCTCTATATCCATACAAAGCTCGTCTGTCATCCGATTTATTGTATGACACCGGCTCTCTCCTATACTTCTTATCCAATTCGTAACACAGTAATATTATACCATACTTTACAGGCGGATACGAGAACTATTTTACAGCTTTTGCATCCACTCTGTCTTTCTCTCTCTTTAATTTTTTTCTTTGACACTCTTGTCATTCACAATATCTAGTATTATAATGGGGTAGTAACCTACGATATATAGATGCAAATGAAATGCAAAGGATAGGAATAAATCTGCCAATGAACCGATCGGATTTAAACAGAAACGCTTATATGCTGCGCGGCTCCCTGTCCAGGAAAGGCTACATGAGCTGGTATCATGCTTTTCGCGGCACACAGCCCCAGACCCTGGAGACCCGCACTTTTTTTGTGGAATATAGAATTTTAAACCCCTCCCTGGGCGGCACACAGCCGATCCTGGGCCAGCACCCCTACTTTAAAAAAAGAGGGATGAAACCCTCCTATGTGCTGATCAAGGCCGGTTCCTTCCCCACCGGAGAGGAGGACGCGGGCATACAGTTAAACGCCTACTACCCCATCTCCTCCCTGCAGAGCGCCAAGACTCCTTTCATTCTCCAGGTGGAGGACTGTTTTTACAGTGAAAACCGGATTTCCGGCTTTATCGATATCTCAGAGGAAGAAGCGCGACACCGCTCCTTTATGACGGACGAAGGATATATGGAATGGGATCTGGAGGTACACAAGGCCGTGGCCTTTCACACCGGCGCCCTCTCCGGCCCTTTCTCCACCGCTGTCGGCGCGCTCACCAGCTTTTTCCACGGCGAGGGGATCCGCACCTTCTACCGGGGAACCATTTCCTTAAACGGCGTCCCCTACGAGGTAACGCCGGAAAACAGCTACGGCTATGCGGACAAGCACTGGGGCAGAAGCTTTAACCGCCCTCTGATGAATTTTGCCTCCTGCCATCTGGTCAGTAAAGTGACCGGCAGAGAATACAAACATTCCGCACTCTCCATCGATGGCTGCTGCCCGAAGCTCTTTTTCCTTCCGCTTCGGCGCAGAATTTTGATCCAGCTCACCCACATGGGCGAGGATTTTGAGTTCCACTTTGCCAATCCCGTCAATCCGGCGCGCAGCAGGTGGACGCTGAAAAAGACCAACAAACGCTACATCTGGCACATCAAAGCGCAGAACAGGGATACGGTGATCAAGATCTCCCTGAGCTGCATCCGCGACCGGCTGATGGAGCTTTCCTATGAGACGCCCTCGGGCGAGCTGCCCTCCTCTCCCCTTCTGGGAACCGGTTCCGGAACGGGCACCGTGCAGATCTACCGCCGCACCGGCGACGGGCTGAAACTGATCGACACCCTGTCCGTCTCCGACGCCCTCTGCCAGTGCCAGCCGGAGGCAACAATATGACAGAAACGAGTCTGTGGGTAAAAGTTTTGGTCTGTTTCATATCCGGCATCGGAGCGGGTCTGGGAACCGGTTTCGCCGGAATGAGTGCCGCCGCAGTCATCAGTCCCCTACTGATTACCTTTTTGGGTATGCCGGCTTATGAAGCGGTAGGCATCGCTCTGGCAAGCGACGTGCTGGCAAGCGCGGTCAGTGCCTACACTTATGGGAAAAATAAAAATCTCGATATTAAAAACGGTCTTGTCATGATGTCGGCCGTATTGCTTTTCACCTTAGCAGGCAGCTGGGTGGCCAGCCTGGTTCCCAACACCACTATGGGCAGCTTCTCGGTCTTTATGACAATGCTGCTGGGCATCAAATTCATTGTAAGGCCAGTTATGACCACAAAAGAAGCGATGGCGGGCGTAAGCGCGAAAAAGCGAGTGATTCAGTCGATTGTCTGCGGCACGGTCGTAGGTTTTATCTGCGGTTTTATCGGCGCAGGCGGCGGGATGATGATGCTTCTCCTTTTGACCAGCATTTTGGGATATGAATTAAAAACTGCTATCGGCACAAGCGTCTTTATTATGACTTTTACTGCGCTGACCGGCGCGGGCAGTCATTTTGCCATCGGCGGTGCGCCGGATTTATGGTGCCTCGTTCTCTGCGTGACGTTTACCTTGCTGTGGGCGAGGATCGCCGCGCTGTTTGCTAACAGGGCCGCGCCCAAAACCCTCAACAGGGCTGTGGGTATTGTACTGACCGTCTTGGGCATAACGGTTCTTTCCGTTAATTTTCTCATAAGATGAGACTACCGCCGGTGCCGCCCATCCTATCTCCTTTCTGCGCTGACGCAGGAAATGTCTATAGCACAAAAGCGCATCGTAACGATAATAAACGTTTATCCCGATATGGTTACGGCAGGCTGATAGCCGTTATCTTATAATCTCCGGAAGACTCCTTATGAAACCACATCATCCCGTCTTCAACACATATTCCCTGATAGGTTGCAAACATATACTTCGTAAACATATTCTCGACCTGCTCTTTAAAGTCCTGGTCAAATAACCCATCATATGCTTCCATCATCGCTGTTTCACTTTCTATCACCGTGTTATGATCACCGTCATAAATGGATATGGGGTAAGATACCAGCTTAGCAAATGCTGATTTATCCTCAACGGAATCCTTTATCATTTCCGCAAAACGCTCTGCCTCCTCTGCCTCATATCCCAGCGAAGAATAATAATTTGCGATATCTTCACCTACTGGGAAAAAAGTATCCTGATTCAGCGTAAAAACAACATTGTTTCCAGAAATCTGCCCAACCCCGCCTATACAGATGATACCATTATCATCTGTATGGATGTCCAGGTTAAGAGCATCACCGGTATCATTATTTAGCGTAAACTCTGCAGAATCTTCCTGTAACTCTCCCTGAAAAAATTTTTCCGCACCATCACGGGTGATATAAGCCGCTGATAAGTCATTCTCTGTTCTGGTAATTATCATCCGTATCTCAGTATCTTCGCACTTTCCCATATAAATATTATGTTCGTTGTTATGTATTCCCATATCCACAAGCTCTGCATCCTGTGAAGAAGCTTCCGGATCCGGAACAGTGGATTCGGAAGCAGCCATCTGGCTATCCGCTTCCACATTCCTTTCCACACTGACAGCAGGCTGCAGCTCCTCCCTCGTATTTACCCCTTCTTCCTCTTCTGCAGCGTTGGAATTTCCACACCCTGTTATCATCAAAACAAATATCATTGATAGTATCGCCGCTAATCTCTTTTTCATTATTTGCCTCCCTGCCTAACTCATGTGCTTACTATTTTACCATGATCACACTCATTTTTTATGAAGTTTTCCTTAAATTTCCTTAAGTTTCTGTTTCATGGTAATTGTGGCAGATGTTGGCTTGACGAAACTGGAAATATCCATTTTCTCAAGTTTCATAGGATCCTCACGCATAAAGAAACTCCTTGCATAAAACAGAGATCACAGTTCCCGATAATAGGGACATATATTCTCGTAATGTCCATCTTTCATGCGGAATCCTCCCTGTATCGTGCCGAGCGGCTGAAATCCCAACCGCTCATACAGATGTCTCGCATGAATATTATTTTCAACAACAGCGTTGAATTGCAGCAGTCTAAAGCCCAACTCTTTTCCTTTTTTCAAACAATCCAGGACCAACTGCTCCCCAATATGCTGTCCCCTCACACTGGACAGGACCGCATAACTTGCATTACATATGTGGCCGCATCTTCCGACATTGTTGGGATGAAGAATATACAATCCTACAATTTTTCCGTCGATTTCTGCCACCCCAGTATAACTTTGAGAGGAAAAAAAGGCTGTGCCACTTTCAAAATCAAGAGATTCCTCTTGCGGAAATGCAACTCCTTCTTCCACGACTTCATTCCAGATTTCTATCATTTCCTTGATATCCCGCCGAGTATATTTTCTGATTATCATTCTCCCTATCTCCGCAAACATTGATTTATTTAATGATTCAACGCTGACATTATACCACAAGCGTAGACCGGGAAGCGCCGCAAAGCGGCATTTACCGGACAAGCGGTGGATTCCTGGGATAATACCGCGCAAGCGGTGATAAGCCGGTGAAATCGGCTTAGATTCTGCGTCAGCAGAATTATTATACCACAAACGCAGACACGATCCCATTAAATTTTGGGGGAATAAAAGACCTCCCCACCACCAATGTGGCAGGGAGGTTTTCTTACTGGTATCAAAATCAGAAGGAACCTGGAGCAGAAGCGCTTTCCTTCTTAGGCTTAAATGCTGAAATCCAACATTCCCACGCGCCGTTTGTGCTGATCCACCAAATCGGCTACCGTGACGTTGTCCACGACCCTGTTGATCGCATCATACAGATCCCGCCATACCTGGAGTGTCTCGCAGGTGTCTACCCTGTCACATTCATCCGCATTTTCCTCCAGGCAGGCCACCGGCGCCAAAGATCCCTCCGTGAGACGCAGGATCATTCCCACCGTGTACTCCTTCGGATCCCTGGCGATACGATAGCCCCCCTGGGCTCCCCGAACGCTCTTTACAAATCCCGCCCGATTCAGAACCGAGATGATCTGCTCCAGATACTTTTCCGATATCCCCTGCCTTGCGGCGATATCCTTCACCTTGATACATTCCCCTGTGTTGTTCAACGCCAGATCCAGCATGACCCGCACCGCATATCTGCCCTTTGTTGAGATCTTCATTTTTTCTCCATTTCTATCCCGTTGCTATCCTGTCAATCACACGCTTTTCTCAGTAGGGAATCACGGCGCCGTTGTAGGTTGCGTTGATGTAATCCCGTATGGTGTCAGACTTTAACACATCCACCAGCGCCTTGATCTTTGCGCTGTTCTCGGCTCCCTCCTTCACGGCGATAATATTCACATAGGTGGAAGCTGCCTCAGACTCGGCGCTCTCGTACAACAGCGCGTCGTCCGCCACCGTCATGTCTGCCTCCATTGCATAATTGCCGTTCAGGATGCCAAACGACACGTCGGGAAGAGTCCTGGGAACCTGCGCGGCCTCCAGCTCCACAAAGCTGATATTGTGAGGATTGTCTACAATATCCTTGACCGTCGCCGTAAGCCCCACGCCGTCAGCCAGAGTGATATAGCCGTTGTCCTGAAGCAGCAGAAGCGCCCGCGCCTCATTGGTCGTGTCGTTGGGCACCGCAATGGTGGCGTTATCTATGTTGTCCAGGCTCGTCTCCTTTCCGGGATACAGCCCAAAGGGCTCGTAGTGGATGCCGCCCGCATTTACCAGATGGGTGCCATTTTCCTCATTGAAATCATTCAGATAGGGAATGTGCTGGAAGTAATTTGCGTCGAACTCACCGGATTCCACTACCAGGTTCGGCTGAATATAATCGTCAAACACCTGAATTTCCAGAGTGTAGCCCTGCTCCTCCAAAAGGGGCGCCGCCTGCTCCAAAATCTCCGCGTGAGGGGTCGCGCTGGCCGCGATCTTGATGACGCTGTCCTCCGGCGCCTCCCCATTGCCCGTTTCAGTGCTGTTTGCCGTCTGCTTCGTATCTCCCGCAGTATCCGTGCTTCCGCAGCCGGTCAACAGACTTGCCGCCAGTGTTGCAATACCAATCAGTGCCAAAATCCTTCTTTTCATAATTTTCCTCCTTATAATTTGCAATTTCTGCAATTACTATCTCTGTATTTTTGTGTTTTGACCTTTTTGTTTGCTGGCCTTTTTGTTTCCTGGCTTTTTTGTTTCCTGGCCTTTTTGTTTTCTATCTCGCCCTCTTATCCAGTCTCTTGGCCAGCCTTGTGCCGAGCACCTGGAGAAGCTGCACCAGCGCCACCAAAAGCACTACGGTGACCAGCATGATATCCGACTGATACCGATAATAACCGTAGCGGATGGCAATATCTCCCAGACCTCCGCCTCCCACGGTGCCCGCCATAGCCGAGTACCCCAGAACCGTGCCCAGCACGATGGTAGCTCCCACGATCAGCGAGGTTCTCGCCTCCCCGATCATCACCTTTCGGATAATCGTCCAGGTGTTGGCCCCCATACTCTGCGCCGCCTCGATCACTCCCGCATCCACCTCCAAAAGAGAGGATTCCACCATCCTGGCGATAAAGGGAGCCGCGGCGATCACAAGAGGTACGATCGTAGCCGACGCTCCGTAAGATTTTCCCACGATCATACGGGTGAGCGGGATCACCAGGATCAGCAGGATCAAAAACGGAATACTTCTCACAATATTTACAATCACATCCAAAATTTTGTAGATGACCGGATTGGGCTTCAGCCCGCCCTTTGCGGTGACCACCAGCACTACTCCCATGGGAAGGCCGATGACGTATGCAAAGAGCGTGGAAACCAGGGTCATATACAGCGTGGCGAAGACTCCCTCCACCAGCATCATCACAGTCGCGTTATCCCACATACGAATTTAACTCCTCCACTGTCAGTTTTCTCTCCTCCAGGTAACGGATCATCCTTGCCGCCATCGCATCGTCCTCCGGAAGCTGCAGGATCATCTGCCCGTGGGCGATCCCGCCGATGTCCTCCGTCTCCGCCTTCAGGATATTCACGGGTGTCTTACAGTCCAGCACCATGTTGGCGATCACGGGCTCGAAGGAAGAATTTTCCTGAAACACGATCCGGACGCACCGCTTGCCCCGCATCAGCTCCGTCCTGGAATGATCCATAAACACCAGCTTTCTGGCGGCCGCGGTCTTGGGCCGCGCAAACACATCCTCCACCCTTCCGTGCTCCGCCAGGCTCCCCGAGTCAATGATCGCAACGTGGGAGCAGATCTCCTCCACCACGGACATTTCATGCGTGATAATCACGATCGTAATGCCGTACTGTCGGTTGATCTCCTGGAGCAGCTTTAAGATCGACTTGGTGGTGGTGGGATCCAGGGCGCTGGTCGCCTCGTCGCACAGCAGGATCTTGGGATTGGTCGCCAGTGCCCTGGCAATCGCCACCCTCTGCTTCTGGCCTCCCGAAAGCTGTGCCGGATAACTCTTCTCCTTCTCGTCAAGTCCCACGATCTTCAAAAGCTCTCTAGCCCTCGCCACCGCATCCGCGCGCTTTCGGCCGATGATTTCCAAAGGAAAGCACACATTGTCCAAAACCGTTCTCTGCATCAGAAGATTAAAGTGCTGGAAGATCATCGCGATCTCCGTGCGGACCTTGCGAAGCTCCCTGTCGCTCATCTGCGACAGATCTCTGTCCTCGATCATCACCGTTCCCGCGGTGGGCTTCTCCAGAAAGTTCAGACAGCGCACCAGCGTGGACTTGCCCGCGCCGCTCATACCGATGATCCCGTAGATGTCGCCCTTTTGAATATCCAGCGTGATCCCCTTCAGGGCCTCAACCGTGTTATCCTTTCCGATAAAGCTTTTCGTCACATTACATATCCGAATAATAGGATTTGCTTCCATGGTTTCTCCCGATCCTCTGTAACTCTGTAAACGTCCTTCATTTCCTACTAAGCAACTAGGTTTATTATGAATCGTATACTACTACGAACATCGGAAACTGTCAAGACCTATTTCAAAAAAATCTCCCTCCGCTCCCCCTTGCATCCTGCCTTTGACAAATCCCATGCACCTGGAATATACTATAGCTACATGACCATGAACGACAGCCAGATACACAATTACAGTTACAGAATACACAGTTACAGTTACACAGTTACAGTTACACAAATACAGATACACAGTTACAAATACACAGATACAGATACACAAATACAGATATGCAGGTGAAGCCATGGACAAGACTGTTTATTCCGTTCCGGAAATCTATTCTACGATAAAACAAATGCGGCAGGACGCCCTTCCCACACTGACGGTCCGGGTGCCCGGCTCCAAGAGCATCACCAACCGCGCGCTGCTTCTCGCCACGCTGGCGGAGGGCACCTCCACCTTGAGGGGCGCCCTCTTCAGCGACGATTCCCGCCACTTCTTAAAGTGCGTGCAGGATCTCGGCTTTGAGACCACAGCAGACGAGCGCTCCGCCGTCATTACGGTGAAGGGCTGCGGCGGAAGGGTTCCCAGGGGAGAGGCCTCCCTGTATGTGGGCAGCGCCGGTACTGCCGCCCGTTTTCTGACCGCCTATCTGGGCGTGTCGGAGGGCGTCTATCACATGGACGCCTCCGAACAGATGCGCAGAAGGCCCATGGGCCCTTTGCTGTCCTCTCTGCGGGAGCTGGGCTGTGAGATCTCCTGCCCCACAAAGGAGGACTGCTTCCCCTTCACCCTGCGCGGCCACGGCTTTGGGAAGGCGGAGATCACCGTCGACATTGCGCACAGCAGCCAGTTTCTGAGCGCCCTTCTGATCGCCTCCCGCCTGTCCAAAGACGATTGCACCATCCATGTGAAGGGGACCCACGGTATGGCCTATATCGATATGACCCGCCGCATGATGGCGCAGTTTGGGGTGGAGACCTTGCGGGAGGACGCCGCTCTCCCGCCTCAAACTCCCCAGGGGGATGCCTCGCCCCACATCACCTACCGCACTCCCGCCGGACAGACCTACCGTCCTTTAGACTATCCGATCGAGCCGGACGTGTCCGCCGCCTGTTATTTCTACTCCTTTGCCCCTCTGCTGCACGTGCCGGTGCAGGTTGCGGGCGTCCATTTCGACTCTCTGCAAGGGGATGTGGCCTTTCTCTCCGTCCTGGAGCAAATGGGCTGCCACGCCGTCGATACGCCGGAGGGCATCTTGCTTTCGCCGCCGGACGCGGACTCCTTCCGCGGCGTGAATGTGGATCTGTCCGCCTGCTCCGACCAGGCCATCACCCTGGCGGCCATAGCGCCGTTTGCGGACGGCCCCACCACCATAACGGGGATCGGGCACATCCGGTTCCAGGAGTGCGACCGCATAAACGCCATTGTCACGGAGCTGGGAAGGATGGGCATCCGCTGTGAGGAAACAAAGGACTCCGTCACCATCTATCCCGGCGCCCCCCGCCCGTCCCTGGTGAATACCTACGACGATCACCGCATGTCCATGGGTTTCTCCCTCATCGGACTTCGCGCCGCCGGCATCGTCATCGACCATCCGGACTGCTGCCGCAAGACCTTTGAAACCTATTTTGAGACCCTGGAGGACGCCATTCGACAGCTTACAAGGAGATATCCATGAAACATACCCGAAGTGTCATTCCCAATGTCATTCAAAAAAAGCCTCTGCTTTCTTCCGTGTTGTTTTCCCTGATCCTAGGCTGTCTGTGCTCCCTCCCATATCTTCTGGTCGGGATGCTGGAAAGCCCCTCCTCCCCGACGGAATGGCTGGCGTGCTTTTTGGAGGAACTCCTTGCCTTCCCGTTTGTCAGTGTCTTTCTGGGCGCCTTCCTCATCTATCCCCTGGTGCTCACCGCCGTCAACCTGGTGCTCCTCTTTGCTCCGGCGAAATATCCTTCACTGCGGCGGGCCGCCAAGAGCTTCGAGGTGGTCACTCTGATTCTGGGAAGCCTCTACGGCGCGCTGATACAGGCGATTTTGAATATCTGCTGGCAGGACGACTGGCAGGAAACTCTGCATAACAGTCAGGTGCACGCTCCGATCCACACCCAGGCGTGGCCCACGGTCCTCACCTTTCTTCTGGCGGGGCTGGCCGGCTATCTGGCGCTGAGCTTTATCCGGCTGGAAAAGCTTCCCCCCCTGGCCGAAAAGATCCGTTCCCGCCAGGCGGCGGATGCGGTCTATCTGCTGATGAAGCCTCTGGAATGGTTTTTCCTGGCGGTGCTGTATCTGTGCGACGCAAAACCGGAAAACCGCATCGCCATCCAGTATCTTCCGCGTGCGGCAGTAGAAGCCGCACAAAAAAGCGGCTTCGCGGCTGCGCAAAGCGGCCGAACATAGAAAGGAGCAAACCGAATTGAACAGCAAAGACACCACAGAAATTTTTAAGAACGCGCCTGTCCCCAAGGCCGTGATCAGCAATGTGATCCCCTCCATCATCAGCATGATCATGGTGCTCGCCTACAACCTGGCCGACACCTTTTTCATCGGGCAGACCAAGAACCCCTACATGGTGGCCGCCGTCTCCGTAGCCACCCCCGCCTTTCTTCTCTTTATGGCGGTGGGGATGCTCTTCGGCATCGGCGGAACCTCCCTGATCGCCCGTATGCTGGGGGAGGGGCGGGGCGAGCGGGCCAAAAACACCTCCTCCTTCTGCTTCTGGAGCGGGCTTGCAATCGGCGTAGTCTCCATGGTGGTCATCCTGATCTTCGCCCGGCCGGTCTGCCGCCTGATCGGCGCCAGCGACGACACCGTCGACTATGCCACACAGTATCTCTCCATCGTGGCCGTCGGGATTCCTTTCCTGATCGTGAGCAACACCTTCAGCAACATCATCCGCGCCGAGGGCAACGCCCAGAAGGCAATGGTCGGCATGGTGGTGGGCAACCTGATCAACATTGTTTTCGACCCGATTATGATCCTGGGGCTTCGCTGGAACGTGGCCGGCACGGCGATCGCCACCGTGATGGGCAACGTCTTTGCCGCCTGCTTCTATACGGCACACCTGCTGTCCAAAAAGAGCATCCTCTCCATCCGTCCGGCGGATTACAGGATCGGCGGACAGATCGCCACCGGCGTGTTTGCCATCGGCGTCCCCGCCTCCTTAAACAGCATCCTGATGAGCGTCTCCAATATCCTCATCAACAATCTGATGAGCCAGTACGGCGATATGTGCGTGGCGGGCCTGGGCGTGGCTATGAAGGTGAACATGATCGTGGTCATGCTTCTCATCGGCCTGGGCACCGGCATCCAGCCGCTTCTGGGCTACTGCTTCGGCGCCGGCAATCGAAAGCGCTATTTCGCGGTATTGAAATTTTCCCTGTGTCTGGCCCTGGGCTTAAGCCTGGTGATGACGGTGATCTGCTACTGCGGGGCCGGCCCTCTGGTCCGCGCCTTTCTGGACGACGACTCCGCGTTCGGCTACGGCATGTCCTTCGCCAGGATCTACATTTACTCCGGACCGATCATGGGGATCCTGTTTGTGCTGATCAACGCCATTCAGTCCACAGGCGCCGCCATCCCCTCCCTGATCCTGTCGGTCAGCCGTCAGGGGCTGTTGTTCATCCCGCTGCTCTTTACCTTCCATGCGCTCTTTGACAACGCTACCATGCTGGCGCTGGCGCAGCCTGTGACAGACTACTGCACGGTGCTCCTGGCTTCGGTCCTGTTCTATTTTACCTGCCGGAAATATTTTAAGCCCAGGCAGCCGGAGCCCGAGAGCACATTGGATTAAATAGCCTTTACAACCGGCGGAATAATGTGATACCATAGAGACACAAAAAGCACGGCACAGCGGTCACAAAACGCTTGCCCGCCGCGAGAAACGGCAGATTGAGAGGAAAGATGAGCAAAAAGAAAGTGGTTGTATCCCTCGGACATGAAGCGCTCGGCTACACTACCCTGGAGCAGTGGGACGCCGTAAAAATCACCGCAAGGGCGCTGGCGGATCTGGTGGAGGCGGATTATCAGCTCACCATCACCCACAGCAACGGCCCCCAGGTCAGCATGATCCACAAGGCTATGACGGAGCTGCGCCGTGTATACATAGACTATACGCCCGCTCCCATGTGCGTGTGCTCGGCTATGAGCCAGGGCTATGTGGGTTACGACATCCAAAACGCTCTGCGCGCCGAGCTTCTCGGGCGCGGCATCTCCAAGCCGGTGAGCACCATCCTGACCCAGGTGACCGTGGATCCCTATGACGAAGCTTTCTATGAGCCCACCAAGGTGATCGGCCGTTATATGTCCAAAGAGGACGCGGAAATCGAGATCAAAAAGGGCAATTATGTGAAGGAGACGCCGGGCAAGGGCTTCCGCCGTGTGGTGGCGGCTCCCAGGCCCATCGATATCGTGGAGATCGAGGCCATCCGCACCCTGGCGGACGCCGACCAGGTGGTGATCGCCTGCGGAGGCGGCGGCATCCCCGTGATCGAACAGAAACACGCCTTAAAGGGCGCTTCCGCCGTGATCGAGAAGGACGCCATCGCCGGCAAGCTGGCGTGTGAGCTAAAGACGGAGGAGCTGATCATCCTGACCAGCGTGGAATATGTGTACCGGAATTTTGGCACGGAGATCCAGACGCCCATCCCGTCCCTGACCGTTGCGGAGGCCGAGAGCCTGATCGCCGCAGGCCAGTTTGAGGCGGGCACCATGCTTCCCAAGATCGAAGCCGCCATCGAGTATCTGAAAAAGGTGCCCACCGGCAAGGTGCTGATCACCTCTATGAAGTGCATCAAGGACGCCATCAAGGGCAGGACCGGCACCGTGATCACGGCATAGAGACCGAAAGACCCAAAAACGCTGGGAGCTATACCGCTCCCAGCGTTATCATCAGCGCGCCCAGCATAATGCAAAGATCCGAAAGATTAAACACCACTCTGCGCAGCCACTTCGGCCCCACTCCAAGGCTTAGATAATCCACTACATATTTTCTGCGAAGGCGGTCGTAGGTATTGCTGAAGCCCCCGCCCACAAGCAGGGCAAGCCCCGTCCGGAGCAGATCGTTTCCCTTTTGACCAAGGGTGACGATCCACAGAACCGCCGAGAGCAGCGCAAGCAGAAGCGAAAGCGCCGCCACCACCCGCCTTCTGTCCTTCATCACGCTCAGTAACATCCCCCGATTGTGAAATTTGCTCAAAATCAGCTTTCCCCCAAAAAGCGCCCGCTTCTCCCCCTCGCGGGACTTCCTTTCCACGCGCTCCTTGATCGCAAGATCCCCGAAAAACACCGCGCCCATTATCCCGATACCGACCGCCGCAATCACCGCGTCTCCCCCTTTCTGTTCCCGATTAAGAGAAACAGCCGCTTTCCCGCGCTCACCAACACGTCTGCGGCCTTCTCCAGGCCCAGAGGAGCGTACAAAAGCAGGAACATATAGTAGGGGAGCACATAGCGGCACTGGCTCTCCCAGATCACGCTGAACAGAAATCCGCCCACCACGGCGATCAGCGGGATATAGAAGGTGCCGTCCCTCTGGCCCCTTTCCCTCTCCCACAGGCTGCCCGCCACAAACACGGCAAACGCCAGATAGACAACGCTCTGATAATAGTTCGCCGCCTTCCAGACACTGTCGTGCAGCCCGCCGTAGTACAGCTCCTCCACCCAGTCCGGCACCGGACGCTCCTCCTCAAAACTTTTGGTGGCGTACAGGCTCTCATACAAAGGCTCCAGCCACTGCATCATAAGCTTTCTCCGAAAGAAATCCGCCATCACATCCGGTCTTTTTACAAGCTCCTTGAGCCTCCCCCGAATGTAGTTTCTTCCCTCCTGGGCCGCCGGCTCCCGCTCAAAATGATACTCCGCAAACACGCTCTGCTGATATCGGTTGTAGACCCCGGGGCTGCCGTCGGTCTCCTGAAGCCCCATAGCGATCCACAGGACGCTGGGGATCCCGATCCCGCTCTCATAGCCGGAGCGGACCTCGTACATCACGTCCACCGCCTTTACCGCGCCCTCCGCCGAGAGGACGATCAGAAGGGCCGCCAAAAGGACCCGCCATCTCCCCCATTTCCAGGCCAAAAGCCCAAGCCCAATGGCCACGGCGATGAGGACGATCCAGGTATTCATGCGAAACAAAAGCGCAGCCCCCGAAAGGAGCGCGGCGATCACAAGAAACCGTTTCTTCCGTTTTTTTCCGTAGGCGGCCAGCGCCCAGAACATCGCCATACACAGGCAGATGGCGGGAATGTCCCCGTAAATATACGGCAGATACAGAAGAAACGGCATACAGAATATCAAAAGGACGTCAAACAGGATCCCCGGAAGCGCCCTTCCCGTGTGGAGCTTCAGAAATCCGTGGCCGGACACCAACAGCACCACTCCCAGAAGCACGTGGATCTGCTTGGCCTCCCCATAGGCGAAATCCCCGAACACGGAAAACAAAAGCTCATAGAAAAACATCAGGCCCTTTTGCTGCTGATACATGCCGATATATCCGCCCGGGGACAGCATACTGAAATTTCCCTGTCGATTGTAGTAGGCGCCCGCGGTGGTGTTCAGCTGATCCCCCTCCGGATAATACGGATTGCCCCTGACATAGAAGGAGCCTATGAGCAGGAACCAGACGCAGGCAAAGAGAAGCACGCCGAGGCCGATTCTCTCCTGCGTCCTGGGGCTCAGCTTGCCAAGCAGCGCTCCCAGCGCCGCCGTGACCGCCGCAGCCAGCACAAAAAACGCCGACTGCCGCAGCGCGGAATCCTTCACCAGCACGATCCGGCTGTAGTCCGTCTGGGAATAGTACGAATATTGAACGCCGTTAAGCGCCAAAAAAAGCGAGATCAGCAGGGCGCAGGCCAAAAGAGCCGACACCGCGAAGCCATAACCCTTTTTGCGCATGAACATCCTTCCTTTTTACTGTATTTTCACATAGTTGGTATCGCTCAGATAAACCGCGAACGCCTCGTTCTCAAACGCAAGCTCCATGTCCTGCGTCTCTGCAAACCGCGCCTCAAACACGTCCTTTTTCTCTGTCTTTACCACGTATGCCGTCCTCATATGCTCCGGCAGATTCGGCGGATACCACTTGGTGGAGGTGATCCACCAGTACATCTTCGGATCCTCGATCAGATAAGTGTGGCCCATCGTCACCGCGCCGTCCCGTATCAGGCAGATGCGCTCCGCATCCCAAAATTCCGCGTAGCCGTATTCAATCCCCTCCCCGATCAGAAAGTCCGCCACTTCCTCGTACTCCTTCAGGTTGTCCGTGGTGGTGACCGCATCTCGGTAGGTGTACCTGAGATTCAGGAGGGCAAAGAGGCACACAGCCAGGCAGATAACCGCAGAAAACGCCGACTTTTCCCTGCGGAAATCATCGATCAGGATTCCGGTCACTAAAACCGCCGCAAACCAGGACACCAGAAAATAATTGTGGGCCGCCTCCGCGGAGGTCATCACCACGATAAACGCCGTGATCCCCAGGGACGTCAGCAAAAGCGCCAGCGCGCTTTTCTGCCTGTCCGGTATGTTCCTGCCCCCCCGTATCATTCTCACGAGCCCATAGCCCACCAGCCCAAGAAACGCCCAGATCAGGATCTGCATCACCGAGGCCAGCGTTCCCACCCGGGCATTTCCGGCCACGCCGAATCCCTCCAGTATGGCGGCTGGTACCGTCTCAAACAGCCGGTGCACCGCCTCCTGGGGCCGGTTCAAAAAGACCACATAGTCGGCTTGTCCCCGATACCGTGTGGAGATCAGATAGGCCACCATCTGCGTCCCCGCAAAGCCGGAAGCAAGGAAGCGCCCTCGGGGAAGCTTTTCCGTAAAACGCTTGGATTCCAAAAAGAGCGCCACGGCCTCCAGTATCACAAGGGGAAGCACCACCATCTGCAGGCACCTCTGCCCGCCGCAGGCGAGCACTGTGGTCGCCACAAACAGGAAAAACCACAAAACGCCGTCCCGCCGGTTCACCCTTCCCCGCTCCTTCAGGTGAAGGTAAAACAGGATGGTGAGACAGATCAGAATACTGTGCAGCGCATAATAATCCGCAAATACAAAGAGAAGCAGCATCACAAAGGGCACCATCTGTCCGTCGTTTCGCAGGCCGTTGACCGGCAGCGCGCAAAGCGCCAGCAGAGAGACCGCCGAAGCCAGCGGGGACAGGCCAAGCCTTCTCAAAAACCAGTAAAAGACCGCGGAAAACGCTGCGCCGATCAGCACGCAGGCGATCCCCGCCGCCGTCTGCATACTGCCCGTCATCCCGTAGAAGACCGAGGCCAGCATGGGCATCCCAAACAGATACCGCTCCGTGCTCCCCACCCAGTCGTCCGGCGTCAGCGTCTTCTCCGTCCAGATCTCCCGGGCCAGCAGCGCCTCCGCAGCGATGTCCGAGTCCACGTGCTGTGCGTATTTTGCCATATTCAGATAAAAGAACACTCCCAGGTATATTGCGAGGAGCAGGAGCGCTCCGCCCAACAACAGATTTTCCTTTGTCCGCTTCCAACGTTTCATAAAAATACCACTTTCTCCGTTTTTAACGGTTCTCCTTCCGAACCATAATCAGTTTAACATATCGCCTCCTCCTTGGCAATTCCAAGTTCTTTCCATACGCCGCACGGATTTTAATTTCCGGAGGGGGTTCCCCGAAGGAGCTCCTGGATCAAACGCAAAAAAAACCCTGGGGCAGGCTTGGCTTCTTTGCCTTGTCTGCCCCAGGGGCACTGTCCTATCCGACTACGGAGTTTGTTTTTAGCCCTCGATGGCGATATAGGGCGTTTTCTCTTCCTGTGCGGTCTCCTTCTTCGGAACGGTCAGTTTCAGGATGCCGTTTTCATATCTCGCCTTAACCTCCTCCTGGGTCACTCCGTCTCCCACATAGAAGCTACGGCTCATGGTTCCGGAATATCTCTCCCTCCGTATAAACTTCCCGTTTTCGTCGTTCTCGTCCTGATTCCCGTTTCGGGAAGCGGAGATCGTCAGGTAACCGTTTTCCAGCTTCACCCCCAGATCCTCCTTGGAGAAGCCCGGCAGATCGATCAGCATATCGTAGCTGTCGCCGTTTTCCCGAATATCGGTCTTCATCATCTGGGACGCGCTCTTTCCTCTTCCAAACCAGTCGTTTCCGAAGGGGAAATTCATCCAGTCGTCGTCAAAAAAGTTCTCTCCAAAAAAGTTGTTTAATGTGGTTGCGCTCGGTAACATCATAAGTCATCTCTCCTTTTCCTTTTATGATATGTTTTATTATGAACCTTTTCACTCCGGAACATTCTTTTTCTTTCCTCTGTTCCTTTGTTCTATATGTAATATAGCACGCATTATTAGCAATGTCAACAGGTGAGTGCTAAACAAATTGTAAACAATATATAAACAAAAAAGAAACTGCCGGACCGGATCATTCTTCCAAACTCCCGTAAACCACCAGCATCTCCCTCCGCTCCAGAAAAAAGCAGCGCTGTTGCGTCTTTCCCACAAGCGCCAGTTTTACGGCGATCTCGCGCATCCGGCTGTTCAGCCGATGATACATGACATCCCTCTCCCAGCGCACCCCGCAAAGATATTCCCGCTCTCTGGAATTGAGGCAGGACAAAAGGGCCTCCCATCGGGCAGGCTCCCTCCTCTGCAGGCTTCCATAGGTACATTCCAGGTAGGCGCTCTTTTCCCCGTTTTGCTCCAACAGCTTTAAAAAACGGGCGCTGATCTGATCCGCATACCGTGCTTCCAGCACCGAGACATGGAAATCCGTCTCCCGAACTGAAAGCTCGGACAGCAAAAGGCCGGTCTCCCTCATATGCCGGTACACTGTCTTCTCCACCCGTTCCCTGGGCGTGGGAAAGGAGAGCTTTCCCAGGATCTGATCCACGGAATATCCCATATCCGTCAAATGACGGATAGCGCCGCCGCTGGCTGCCTCAAACATAAAATCCGACAAAGCCTGATTGAAATAGTCCTTTCCCTCGCCCATACCGTTCTCCCTTCGTACCCCGCCTCTCATCCGCTCCCCGATCCACTGTAATAACTGTATCGCCTTTTTCGCGGAAAAGCAAGCCCAAGAAGGCGCGTTCAAAGAGATATGCGGTATTCCGCATAAGCTCCGCTGTCCCCGCACATCTCTCTCAGACAGTACGCCAGGCGGTTCCGCTCCTCGATCAGCTTCTGGGTCCTCTTGCGCTCCGCATCCACATCCTGGGCGATCCCAAGGATCCGCATCGGTCTTCCGATCTCCCTCCGGATCGGGATCATCTGAAAGCTGCAGATGCGGTATCTTCCATCCACATCCCGAAGCCGCACGTCCACCGTGTAAAATATTCCCCGCTTTACGTCCTCCATCTGCTGCTTCAGCAAGGGATAATCGTCCGGATGCACCAGCTCCTCCAGCGTCATATTCCCCTCCTTCGCCCGAAAAATATGCTCCGCGTCCCCCAGCCAGCGCTGCTTTTTTGTCTTATCCCAGTATTCCAGGAACAGATTGCGTCCGGACGCCCCGATCGCATGGATCAGCTGGTTTTCCGCATACAGCCTTGTATTCCGGATGTGCATCATGCCCCAGACACAAACCATCAGACAACTGAATCCCGCCGTAATGCCCAGCGTCAGGGACAAAAACTCCCGCAGCACGGACATTCCCGTCTCAGCCACAAACCTTGCGTTGATCTGGCAGAGACGTATCGTGCTGAACGCCGCACACACAAAGAACCCCAATCCCCCGACACCGGACAGGACCCAATAGCTTTTATTTTGTACCATTCAAAATCTCCCTTCCTTTTTCCTCTTTTGTAAAAAACGACCGACTATGACCTCCAGGTTATATATGACAATACATTATTATATTAACATAAAATATATCTCGATACAACAAATTTTACACTACATTTTGTGTTTATTTCATTTTAACACCACAATATGCGATATCGCCCATTGTTCCTCCTTTGAACACAAAAAAGGCACATGGTTTACAATTTACTGTTCCATGCGCCTTTACGCTGTTATTTTGATATTAAATTATTGATTATGCCAGCTGCATAATTTCGGCTTCTAATTCTTTGATGTCACTGTCAATCAAATCAGGAAAACAATCCGATACTTCATCAATTTTTATCTTTCCTAATTTCAAAAGCCTACGGGCATTTTCCTTTGTTTCTTCGTATCGCTCACTCTTGATAAACGACTTCATTATCTGTTCTTCATCAAACAAACTCATCATAATCGTCACAACCTCCTTTTCTCTATCAAGCAAATATTCCCTTAAAACATTCCTGTCCTTGCATATGCGAATTGTTTCCGTAACTGCTTTTTGTGTCATTCCATGCTGTTTTGTCTGCTCATTAAAAACTTTACAGAAAATAATGTACTGATTGATGATGTCGTCCTTATCGCTTTCATAGATAACCTTTGCTTTTACCTCAATGTCGATATCTGCACCCTCAAAAAATTCTTGTGACAAAGATATTTTATCGGGTTTTCGCCCTTTGTTTCCTGTAAAAATCACATAAAGTTCAGGCTTCGGCATTTTCACTTTCTTGCTTTTGTAATAGTTTTGGTTCGTGCGCTGAAAATATTCATGATAACTTTGAGCAAGATATAGCAAAACTCTTACTAAAATATTCACTGTCCATGTAGACTGTGCTTCTACAAGGATCATCAACTTATTGTTGACAATAAAGCCTAAGTCATTATACAGATTATCCGTCAATACATTTGTAATCGTCACGTCTGTAAGAGAATCTTCTGTTGCTGTGATGTCCTCTGGGTGAAGTGTTTTATATAGCTTTAGCAGATAACTTTTATTTTGGAAAAGGTCAAGGAACACACTGTTTTTTGCGGTACGCTTTGCCATGGGACGTGTCCCATTGACTTCCTGTGTCTGCCTTGTATCGTCCTGCACCTTATCACCTCGATTTCTTAAAATCTATGGCAAAAGATATGATATAGCTTACTCCTGCTACACTTCAATTATACAAAAAAACGCCTATCTTTACAATAAAATTCCCATTAAATTTCTTCCTCCTTCCGCTTAGTCCTGCTCTGTTGTCTGTTATGCTGTCGGCGCTCGTTCGGAAGCTCCCTTTCAAGGCTCTTCCTGTTATAGCTGATTACCTCTGCATACGTTCCCTTAATTCGGGGTACATCGATAAGACGTGAATAGAAATGGCGGGGAATGACACCGGATATTTCATTTTATTGTTGCCTGTTTTAAATCCTGCTTCGACTTTTATTTTATACCTCAATAAACTTCTGCCCCATACTCAATGTCAATCCCTTTGTTTTCGTTCAGGACATACTCTTTTCCGCCGATTGTTACCGTCTGCCCCGGCTGGAATTTATCAAGTTCAAACGCCCTCCCGCTGGTTAGCAAATTGTAAAATTTGTCATAGGATTCCTTTGGACGAAGCGCACCCACATTTTCATTTTGAGAAAGGTA
>CANRLX010000021.1 GCA_947631615.1 uncultured Acetatifactor sp. | reverse complement strand
GAGGCGTTTCTGGCGGTCTATGACTCCCAGGGGCAGAAGGTGAAGGATATCAGCCTCACGGGTATCGTCAGCGAGGAGGAGTATGTCTCCGGTATGGCGGTGGACGGCGAGGGACGCTTCTATCTGGCTCTGGAAAACAGCATACTTCTCCTGGATGCCGAGGGCGGACAGAAGGGCAAGGTGGAGCTGAATGCGGACGCCTGGATCAGTGACCTGGGTGTCGGAAAAGACGGACGGGTCTATTTGAGCTATAACGATTACTCTGCCGGCGGGAGCGGATTTGTTCTGGCGGCGATCGACTTCGACGGCAAGAAGCTGGGAGATACCTATGAGAATTTCCGCGGCGGCAATTCCTCCGGTTCGGGCTTGGTACAGGGTGGGGAGGACTATGACTTTCTGGTGAATGACGGAAGCGCTCTCCACGGCTACCGCCTGGACACGCAGACGGACGAGGTGCTCTTTTCCTGGATCGACTGCAATATCAACGGAAACTATGTGGATAGGGTCGGGGTCATGGAGGACGGCCGGATCGCCGTGATGACCCGAGACTGGAGCACGGACGAGCGGGAGCTCGCCCTGCTGTCGAAGGTGGACGCATCCACGGTGCCCGAGAAGCAGGAGGTGGTCATCGCCACCTACTCCGTCAGCCAGGAGCTGGAGACACAGATCGTCAATTTCAACAAGCAGAGCGACCTTTACCATGTGACGGTCAAGGATTACTCTTCGGATATCACCGAGTGGACGGAGACCTCCCATTCGGACGCAATGGCTGCGATGAACAGCGACCTTGTCTCCTCCGACAACGCGCCGGATATGATCGTGCTCTCCGAAATCAATGTGGAGCAGCTTGCGGCAAAGGGAGTTTTTGAGGATCTGACGCCCTATTTGGACAAGAGCAGCGTGCTGAGTAAGGAGGACTACCTGGACAACATCATAGACAGCTACACCTACAGCGGAGTGCTGGTGGGGATCCCGTTCACATTCAATCTGCAGACGCTCGTGGTGTCTGCCAAGGATCTGGGGGAGGAGCCGGGGTGGACCCTGGAGGAGATGATCGCCTACGCGAAGGCCAATCCCGACGCCCAGCTGATGGATTACGCCACCAAGAGCCAGGTGCTAAACAGCTTCCTGTGCTTTGGACAGGATGCCTACATCGACTGGACCAACGGCACCTGCAGCTTTGACTCCGATGAGTTTAAGGAGCTTTTGGAATTTGTAGCGCAGTTTCCGGATGAGTATGACTGGAGTGAGGATGACCTCTCTGCTCCGGAGAAGATTCTCAACGGGGATCTGCTGATTGACACCGCGTACATCAGCGAGTTTGAGGACATTCAGGTGGACTGCTCCGTCTTTGAGGGCGGCGCAAACTTTATCGGCTATCCCACGTCGGACGGAAGCAACGGGTGCAGATTAAGCGCCAGCAATGGAAGCGCTCTCGCCATCGTGTCCACGTCGGACAATAAGGACGGCGCGTGGGCGTTTATGGAGTATTATCTGAATCGCAAAGCCGGGGAAATGTTTTCCTGGGGCTTCCCCAGCAGAAAGAGCGATCTGGACAGAATGATCGCCGAGGCGACCACCGTGCAGTATATGACGGATGAGAACGGGGAGCAGGTTCTGGACGAGGAGGGAAATCCCATCGAGGTCAACACCGGCGGCAGTATTTCTTACAATGGCTCCTGGGAGTATGAATATCACTTACCCACTGAGGAGGAGGTGGGGATCATCCGGTCTCTGATGGAGAATGCGAAGCTTGCGTCGGATATCGACGAAACCGTCCTCAACATTATCACGGAGGAGGCGGAGCCCTTCTTCCAGGGACAGAAATCGGTGGATGCTGTGGTGGATGTGATCCAGAGCCGGATTCAGCTCTATATCGACGAGAATCAATAGAGGTGTGAGCTTTATGACAAAGAGTGCAAAGCGCCGGAAGAAATCCAAAAGCGTGCGCAGGATCCAGTGGCGCTCGGGGTGGTACATCGCCCCGAGCCTGCTGGGGGTCGGGATGTTTTTTCTTTTGCCGTTTCTGGTGGTCATCGTCTACTCCATGGTGGACAATCCCATCAGTATGAATTTTGTTTTTCTGGACAATTTTAAAAGCGTTATCAACAATACGGCTTTCCGCACTGCGGTCCGCAATACGGCCACATTCTCGGCGCTGGCAGTGCCTCTGGCGGTGGTGCTTTCTTTGATGCTGGCGATCGTGCTGGAGTCCAAGCTGCCCTTTCGGAGCCAGTTCCGCACGTTCTTTTTGAGCCCCATGATGGTGCCGGTGGCCTCCATCGTGCTGATCTGGCAGGTGCTGTTTCACTATAACGGGGCGGTGAATGACATACTGGCGGTGTTTGAGCCGTTCGGCTGGGAGAAAGTGGACTGGATGAAGTCCAACCTCTCGATCATTGTCATTGTGATCCTCTTTCTCTGGAAAAATCTGGGTTACAACATGATCCTTTTTATGGCGGCGCTCTCCAGCATACCCAAGGATATCCTGGAGGTGGCGAGACTTGAGAGTGCGACGCCGCTGCAGACCTTTTTTTACATCAAGCTGAGATATCTTTCCTCCACCATTTTGTTTGTGACGATCATGTCCCTGATCAGCTCCTTCAAGATCTTTCGGGAGATATATCTTCTGACCACGGATTATCCATATGATTCCATCTATATGCTGCAGCACTATATGAACAATAAGTTCAAAAATCTGGACTATCAGACGCTGTCGGCGGCGGCCATTCTGATGTCCTTAGTGATGATCGTCATTATCGGGATCCTGTTTCTGGTGGAGAATCATTTTGGAAAGGATGTGGAGGGATGATGGGCAAGACAAAGTCTGCGGGGCTGTCCGCGCGGAGGACAGAGGGCAGAAGGAGATCCGGACGCGTCACCGGCAAGAAGGTGTGGGCGGCGTTCAAGCTGTCTCTGGCCACGGCCCTGGCGGCGTTTTTTGCGGTGCTCTTTCTGACGCCGATCGTACTCACGATCACCAACTCCTTTATGTCTGCGTCGGAGATCTCGGCCAACTACGGCTCCGTTTTCGCCACCACGGACACGGGGGGCAAGGTATACATCTCGGAGAAGGTGAACCTGAAATTTATACCGGATATGGTTTCCTTCAGCCAATACATTACCGTGCTCTTAAAGAGCCCGGATTATCTCTTAAAATTTTGGAACTCGGTGATTCTGGTGGTGCCGATCGTATTTTTTCAGCTTTTGGTGGCATCGCTGGCATCCTACGGTTTTGCCAGATACAATGGAAAACTGCGGCAGATCGTGTTTTTTGCTTACATTATCCTGATGCTGATGCCTTATCAGGTGACGCTGGTGCCCAACTATCTGGTATCCGAGTGGCTGGGGATCCTGGACACCTACTGGGCGATCTGGCTTCCGGGGATTTTTTCTCCCTTTGCGGTGTTTTTGCTCACCAAGTTTATGAAGCGCATCCCCACCTCGATGATCGAGGCGGCGCAGATCGACGGGGCGGGAGAGTGGCAGATCTTCAGACGGATCTGTATGCCCCTCTGCAAGGGAGCGCTTTGTTCGGCGGCCATCCTGGTGTTTATCGACTACTGGAACATGGTGGAGCAGCCGTTGATCCTCCTGCGGGATGAGGAGACGCATCCGCTCTCCGTATTCTTAAGCAAGATCAACAGCGGAGAGATCGGTCTGGCGTTTGCGGTGGCAACGATCTATATGGTGCCAAGCCTTCTGATCTTTCTGTACGGGGAAGAATATCTGGTGGACGGGATCACCTATCAGGGCGGAATCAAGGGATAAGAAAACGAAACAGATAGAGGGAGAGACAGAATTATGGAAGAGAAGGGAACGAAGAGAAGAGAGTGGGTGAAGAACGCGGCGATCATCTTTTTGACGATCCTGCTGATTCTGACATTCTTTTCCAGGACGATTCAGAATTATTCTCTGCCGGAGGTGGCGGCGCAGTACGTGCAGTCGGGAACGATCACCGCTAAGATACGGGGCACGGGCGTCGTGGAGAGCGGCGACCCCTATAATGTCACGGTGGAACAGACGAGAAAGGTGGCCAGCGTGGCGGTGCGCGTCGGGGACGAGGTACAGCAGGGAGATCCGCTGGTGTATCTGGAGGACGAGGAGAGCGAGGAGCTGAAGGCGGCGGAGAAGGCGCTGGAGGCCGCGCAGCTCGCTTACGATGAAGCGTTTCTCTCGGCTGAGGTGACGGCATCGTCCGTCCAAAACTCCCACAGCAACATTCCCACCACGACCTACCGCCAGCAGATCAACAATGCCCAGAAGGCGGTGGACGATGCCCAGGCGGAGGTGGACCGGATCCAGAAGGATCTGGACGACATCACGGCACAGCTTGCGGGGACTCCGGAAAACGATGCGGATATCTCGGAGGAGACAAAAGCTTATAACGAGGCGAAAGCGGCCTATGATCAGGCCAAGGCAGATTTTGACTTCGCATCCAGCCGACTGGAAACCTTGGAGGGATATCAGGAATATGTGTCGGATGGAGATTCCGGAGAAGATTTGATGAAGGTGGAACAGCAGGTCAAAGCGGCAAAATTAGAAAGAATCCAAGCGAAAAATGTACTGGATCAGGCACAGAGAACGCTTGACCAGGCTCAGGCAGCCCTGGACAGCAAGAAGGCGGAAGGGGATACGACGGGAACCATAAGTTCTTTGACCCAACAGCAAAATGCAATTTCGGCGGACCTGAAGGTGGCGCAGAGTAATCTGGAGAAGAAAACAAAAGATCTTACGGAGCTCACGACCAACATCAATCAGACTCTCCATCTGGAATCCTATTATGACGCCGTTATCGACGCCCAGGAAACCTATCAGGAGGAGCTGGAAAAGTCCATCGGAGCAGTGATCACGGCGCCGATCTCAGGGACGGTGACAACGATAAATGCGGTGTCCGGCAAGGAGGTTTCCGCGCAGGATCCGGTGGCGATCCTGCAGCCGGAGGGAGAGGGCTATACCCTCAGCTTCTCCGTCACCAACGATCAGGCGAAGCGGCTCTCCGTGGGAGATGTGGCGGAGCTTGTGAACGCCTGGAGATATGACGATGTGGAGGTGGTGCTGTCCAGCATCCGGCCGGATCCTGCCAAGCCCGGAGAAAACAGGATGCTCACGTTTAAGGTGACGGGCGAGGTGACGGCGGGACAGAGCCTGAACGTCTCCGTGGGAGAGAAGAGCGCCACCTACGATGCGATCGTGCCAAACAGCGCGATCCGCGAGGACAACAACGGCAAATTCGTGCTGGTGGTGGAGTCCAGGCCGAGCCCTCTGGGGAACCGCTATGTGGCGACCCGCATGAATGTGGAGGTGCTTGCCAGCGACGACACCCAGTCGGCAGTCAGCGGACTGTACGGCTATGAGTTCGTCATCACCACCTCCACGGCGCCCGTGGAGGCAGGACAACTGGTGAGACTGCCGGAAAACAATTAAGGGGTGGACTATGAAGAGACTGATTTTGCTGATAAGCGGGGGATGTTCGCTAGTCGTCTTTCTGGTTCTGCTCCTGGCGGCAAGGGCTGTAGGTCACTCGCAGGACTCCCAACGGATGGCGGAGCGCTGGAGCGACCAGGGGGACGTGGCGCAGATTAGCTGCTTTGTCTCGGTGAACGCGCCTCTCTCGGAGGATTCCATACAAGAATTTGAGCACTCCATCGACGACGCTCTGCAGGAGGTGATGACCGCCCAGCCCGCCGGTCCTCTGGGGGGAGAGACGGTCAGCGAAAGCGCGAGACAGTGGGTAGACGCCTACAGCGCTTCGGGGCGGATCGTCCTTTCCAGCGATCGCGCCACCTTGGAGGCAAATGCCTATGGGATCGGGGGAGACTTCTTCCTGTTTCATCCGTTCCGGCTGGTGTCGGGCTCTTATTTCTCCGGAAACGATCTGATGCAGGATCACTGTGTGATCGATGAGGACGCCGCCTGGCAGCTTTTTGGCTCAAACGATGTGGTGGGCCAGGTCGTCACGGTGGGCGGAATACCCCATATCATCACGGGGGTGATAGAACGGCCCAAGGGAAGACTGGAGGAGGCGGCAGGACTGTCGGAAACGGTGGTGTACGTGTCCTTGCAGACGCTCACGGAGCTGGGAAGCAGCACGGGGATCAGCCACTATGAGATCGTGATGCCGAACCCCATTCAGGATTTTGCTCTGAATTATGTGAAGGACAATCTCGGCGCATCCGAGGAGGACGGGGAGATTCTGGAGAACGACTCCCGCTATTCCTTCCTGTCCAGTCTGAAAACCATCCGGGCCTTCGGGACCCGTTCCATGAACGGCAAGGCGATCATCTATCCCTACTGGGAGAACGTGGCGCGGGGGTGCGAGGATATCGTGGCGCTGCTCACCTTTTGGTATCTTTTGTTTCTGCTCTATCCGATCCTTCTTTTGCTTGTGTGGTTTATCCGCTGGTGGAGGCACAAGGGCTGGACGCTCAAGGATGTCTTTCACTGGGGGAAGGATAAGCTGGAGCGCTGGGCCGAGAAGCAAAGAGCGGCCAGAGGATCCGGCGAAAGGAGACGGTTTCCGCCCTTTGCCTTCCCCGGAAAGAAGCGGGAGAGCGATTCGGACTGGGAGGACGACGACTGGAACTGACGTCCGAAATAGTGCCGGAAATCAAAGAAATACTTGTAATATGGGAGAAGAAAACTATAATAGAAGATAGAATGCGGAAGGCGGGCCCGTAGTATCGGATCAGGGTCCGGACAATACCGGAATAAGGGAGGAGAAGATTATGAGGAAAAATTGGTTTGCGCGGGCGGTGAGCCTGACGCTTACCGCCGCTATGGTGCTGGGACTTGGCGCCTGCGGAAAAGGGGGCGGAAAGACGCAGGGAGGAAATGTCAGCCAGGATTCGGATCTGGCGAAGCAGTACGTCTATTCCTATGAGGAATTTGATATGTCGGATATGGGGGACGATCTGCGGGTATACGACATGAAAAAGATCGACGACCGCATCTATTGGACGGTGTTCGTGTACCACTGGTCGGAGGAAGGGATGTACAATGACCTGAGACTGGTCTCCATGAAGGAGGACGGCTCGGATCTGCAAATGATCCCGCTGCAGATGCCGGAGGGACAAAATTCCGATGGGGAGGATATTACAGGAGTAGCGGAGCCGGTGGCGATAGCCGAATCCGAGGAGCCGGAGGCGGCAGATACCACAGAAGACGTGAATATCAAGCCGGGTATGGAAGGCGGTATCTGGGAGAATACGAGCTACAGCAATATCGTTCTCTCGGATAACGGTACTCTGTACGGCGTGGAATACTATTATTACGAGGACAGCACGGATCCGGACAATCTGGTTTCCAACCATACGACGACCGTCTGCGCATGGGATCTGGAGGGAAATTCCCTCTGGCGGCAGGAAATCGAGGAGTTAAGCGGCAGCAATGACGAGGAGAGCGGCTCCAACCTGAATATCAACCAGATCATCGCTGGTGCGGACGATTCGCTGATGCTGTTTCTGTACGATTATGACAACGGGCAGCTCTGCAGATGGACGATGGATTCCGAGGGAAATCTGAATACGGAGGGCGCCGTGTTTGAGGATGAGGACGGCGTTTTCATGAATACTGCCGGAGAGTATTATCTGAATCAGGACGGGAATCTTTTGGTCTGCTATTACAATGAGCAGGACAATTACAATCTGTATATCCGAGCGTATGATCTGGAGGCCAACCACTTTGTGGGAGAGGGCGTCAAGATGCCTTTTTCGCTCAGCTATAACGGTTACAGCGACATCACTGCCGGTTACGACACGGATCTTGTGATTACCAATTCCGAGGGTGTCTTCACCTACAATATGGGGGAGGAAGACGCGACACAGATCATGAGCTATGTGAACTCGGATTTGGATGCAGGCGCCATCGACAATATCCTGATGATGGATGAGGATCACTTTATCGGTTTTTATACCACGCGCTCGGATTATCTCACCAAGGGAGCGGTGTTTACCAAGGTGGACCCCGAGGATATTCCGGACAAGAAGGTCCTTGTCCTGGCGGCCTTTTATCTGGATTGGGACACCATGAGCAAGGTGATCGCCTATAATAAGTCAAACGCCGACTATCGTATCGTGGTCAGGGAGTACGAAAACTATGCCACGGAGGATGACTATGCGGCGGGGTATACCCGTCTCAACAACGACATCCTTTCGGGGGATATGCCGGATATTCTGGTGGTAAACATGAACATGGATCTGGAGAAATATGCCTCCAAGGGCCTGCTTGCCGATGTGAAGGAGCTGATCGCCCAGGATGAAGAGCTGTCCCAGAAGGAGTTTCTGCAGAATGTGTTTGACGCCTACAGTGTGGACGGCAAGCTGTATGAAGTGATCCCCACCTTCTGCGTGAGGACCTTTGTGGGAAAGAAGTCTCTGGTGGGAGACCGGACCAGTTGGACCATGCAGGATTATCAGGACGTGCTTGCGTCTATGCCCGAGGGCACCGTCGGGATCGATTCGAGCACCCGCTCAGGCTTCATGTACACCGTGATGAACTACTGCGGCAGCGACTTTGTGGATGTGGAGTCGGGAAAATGCAGCTTTGATTCCGAGAATTTCATCTCCATGCTGGAATACGCGGCGACGCTGCCGGAGGAGGTCACGTATGAAGACGATTACTGGATGAATTATGATTCGCTGTTTCGCGAGGACAGAGCGCTGCTTGCCGAGACCGGCCTCTATCCCGGAGACTCTCTGACCTATCTGATCAACGGGCAGTTTGGAGAGGATGTAAGCTTTGTCGGCTTCCCTACGGACAGCGAGGAGGGCGGTTCCGTCATCTGGAAGTCCAATTCCTACGCGCTGTCCGCAAAGTCCGCGAACCTGGAGGGCGCGTGGGAGTTTGTGAGATATTATCTGACGGACGAGTACCAGAACGACCAGACCGGCGGTTATTTCCCGGTGAGCAAGAGCGCCTTTGACGAGGCGATGGCCAAGTCCATGCAGAAGTCTACCTATGAGGATGAAAACGGCGAACTGGTGGAGTACGACCAGACCTACTGGCTGGGGGAGGAGCAGATCACACTTCCTCCGCTGACGCAGGAGCAGATGGAACAGGTTTCCTCATTTGTCCAGTCCGTCCACAAGCCGTATTATTACAATGAGGATGTCTTAAACATCATCAATGAGGAGGCGGCCGCATTCTTTGCGGGACAAAAGACCGCCAAGGACGTTGCGGGTGTGATCCAGAGCCGGGTACAGATTTATGTCAATGAGAATCAGTAGGAAGCTGTAAAAACGGTGAGAAACGGTAAGAATCCATAAGAAGCTGTGTAAACCGATGAAAAACGGTAAGGATCCGTAAGAAACCATAAAAACCGGAAAGAAACGGTAAGACTGTAAGAAACCATAAGAAGCCGTGAAAACCGACGAAAATCCGCGAGAGGAAAAGACAGGGAATCACTCTAATTTCAGAGGGATTCCCTGTCTTATTAAATGCTGTTCCAGACTGAGCTCCTGTCCGTGCTCCTTCAGCCAGCGCCGGTGCACTTTATAGTCGGGCATGATCCGCTCCACCATGTCCCAGAAATCTCGGGAATGGTTCATATGTGTCAGATGACACAGCTCATGTACCACCACATAGTCCAGTACCCTGGGAGGGGCGAAGACAAGGCGGTAGTTGAAGGAGAGGGTCCCCCTGGAGGAGCAGCTTCCCCAGCGGGTCCTCTGGTCCCGTATGGCAATGGACGTGTAGGTCCCGCCGGTGAGCGCATGATAGAAGGCGACGCGGCTGGTAAAGAGCTGCCTGGCGGTATTGCGGTAGCGTCTGTCGAGGGTCTGAAGGCGTCTTAGCTCCGCGGGGGTATAGGCGGTATTTTCCGGAGACGCCGCCGGATATATCTCGGAAAGCATTTCCATGATTCGGTATCAGGCTCCTTTGTTTTTCTTATCGATATCTTTTCTGCGGTCAGAGCATTGAAAGCATCATACGAGCGCCCGATCCACGTCGATCACGCCCACGTACCCGGGAGACTCCTCCTGCAGCATTTGTTTCACCCTTTGGGACAGCTCCTCGTCGGACATGGTCAGATCAAAGGGAGCGGAGATGTCAAAAAACACATTGGTGTAGCTTCCGCAGCGCACCAGCCTGAAATCGTGGGTGGAGAGCCTGGGGTCGATCGAAAGGAGGCAGGAGTCGACCCTCTCGTGGAGCTGATCCGTCTCACGGTCGCCCAGAAGGACCGGATCCATGTGAATGACCGCGCTGCAGTTCAGCGTGTCGCGGAGTCGGTGCTCGATCTCGTCGATGATCTCGTGGAGGGAGATCAGATCGCCGTCGGCGGGAACCTCCGCGTGGAGGGAGATCAAAACTCTGCCGGGGCCGTAGTTGTGTACGATCAGATCGTGTACGCCGATGACTTCCTCATAGGACAGCACGATCCGGTTGACCTGTTCCACAAAGGCGGGATCGGGCGCCTGGCCCAGGAGGGGGCTGATCGTGTCCCGCGCCGCGCAATATCCGGCGTAGCACACAAAGAGACCCACCAGCACGCCGCCGAAGCCGTCCAGTTGGACGCCCGTGAAATGGGAGATCAGGGTGGAGGCGAGCACCACGGCGGTGGCAATGGAGTCGCTCAGACTGTCCGTGGACGTGGCCTTCAGGGTCGCGGATCCCAGCCTTTGCCCCAGCCTCCGGTTGTAGAATGACATATAGCATTTGACCAGGATGGAGGCGGCGAGGATGCCCAGGATCAGCGGGGAGAAGGCGGGCTCGACCGGATGCAGGATCTTTAAGACGGAGCTTTTTAACAGCTCAAACCCCATGAACAAAATGGCGACGGAGACCAAAAGCCCCGCTATGTACTCGATCCGCCCGTGGCCGAAGGGGTGATCCGGATCGGGGCGCTGCCCCGCCATCCGAAAGCCGATGAGGGTGATGACGGAGGAACCGGCGTCCGACAGGTTGTTGAAGGCGTCGGCGGTGATGGCGATGGAACCGCTGATGCTCCCCGCCAGGAATTTGCCGGCGAAGAGAAGCAGATTTAAAAAAATTCCCACAAATCCGCAGAGCACGCCGTAGCGACGGCGGACCTGCGGATCGGAGATATTGTCCCTGTCCTTGATAAAGATGCGTGACAGCAAAGTGATCATAGTAGGCTACCTTCCGAATCTGTTTGTTGTTTCTCACCATTGTAGAGCATTTCCTCGGAAAAAACAATTCTTTTTTTTCTCAGTTTCCTCCTTGCGCGCCCCTTTGATTCAGTGTATAATTTCCAATTAAGAGGAAAGTCTGATAGCAAAGCGCGGACAAGCGCGGAAATGAGGAAGAGATGAGTAAAAAACCGGTGGTATTAGTGATTTTGGACGGCTACGGCCTGAATGACAGGAAGGAGGGAAATGCGGTCGCGCAGGCATCCACTCCCGTCATGGATAAATTGATGAAGGAGTATCCCTTTGTCAAGGGGAACGCCAGCGGAATGGCGGTGGGACTGCCCGACGGCCAGATGGGCAACTCCGAGGTGGGACATCTGAATATGGGAGCGGGGCGCATCGTGTACCAGGAGCTGACCAGGATCACCAAGGAGATCCAGGACGGGACCTTCTTTGAGAATCCGGCCCTTTTGAAGGCGGTGGAAAACTGCAAAAAGAAGAACAGCTCCCTGCATATGATGGGCCTGTTGTCCGACGGCGGCGTGCACAGCCACAACACCCATCTGTATGGGCTGCTGGAGCTGGCCAAAAGAAACGGACTGGAAAAGGTGTACGTGCACTGCTTCCTGGACGGCAGAGACACGCCTCCCGCCAGCGGAAAGGAATTTGCGGAGGCGCTGACGGCAAAGATGGAGGAGATCGGCGTGGGCAGGATCGCCACGGTGATGGGGCGCTACTATGCTATGGACCGAGACAACAACTATGACCGCGTGAAGCTGGCGTACGACGCTCTGACCAAGGGGGAGGGCCTGACCGCGGACTGCGGCATCTGTGCGATCCAGCAGTCCTATGACAGGGAGGAGACCGACGAGTTTGTGAAGCCCACGGTGGTGCTGGAGGACGGAAAGCCCGTGGCTACCGTGCAGGACGGCGATTCCATCGTATTCTTCAACTTCCGTCCGGATCGCGCGAGGGAGATCACCAGGGCATTCTGCGATGACGATTTCAAGGGCTTCGACAGAGGGGCCCGCAAGGATATCACCTACGTTTGTTTCTCGGACTACGACCCCACCATCCCGAACAAGGAGGTGGCCTTCCACAAGGTGGCGGTGACCAACACCTTCGGCGAGTGGCTGGCGGCGAACGGTATGCGGCAGGCCCGCATCGCGGAGACGGAGAAATACGCTCACGTCACGTTCTTCTTTAACGGCGGCGTGGAGGAGCCGAACGCGGGGGAGGATCGTATCCTGGTCAACTCTCCCAAGTATGTGCCCACCTACGACAAAAAGCCCCGCATGAGCGCTTACACGGTGTGTGACAGGCTGAGCGAGGCGATCACGCAGAAGGACGAGAACGGAGAGCCCTACTACGATGTGATCATCTGCAATTTTGCAAACCCCGACATGGTGGGACACACCGGCGTCCTGGAATCTGCCGTGGAGGCGGTCGAGGTCATCGACAAGTGCGTGGGCGAGGTAGTGGATCTGGTGAAGGAGGTGGACGGCGCGCTCTTTATCTGCGCCGATCACGGAAATGCGGAGCAGCTCGTGGACTACGAGACCGGAGAGCCCTTTACCGCCCACACCACCAATCCGGTTCCTTTTATTCTGGTCAATTACGACGAGGCATACACCCTGAGAGAGGGCGGCTGTCTGGCGGACATCGTTCCCACCCTGATCCAGATCATGGGGAAGGAGCAGCCGGCGGAAATGACGGGATCCTCCCTGTTGGTCCGCAAATAGACAAAACCCCTATGGGGGAAGCAAGGCGCCTTTGCAGGCGCAGAAGGCGAGGTGACATATGACGCTGGTTACTCTGGGAAAGACGAAGATCACCGTGGAGAAAAACTCCTTCGGCGCACTGCCGATCCAGCGCGTCTCCAAGGAGGAGGCGGTGAGGCTCTTACGCAAGGCGTACAATAACGGCATCACCTATTTTGACACCGCGCGCTGGTATACGGACAGCGAGGAAAAGATCGGAGCGGCCTTTGCGGGGATGCGGGACAAGGTCTACATCGCCACCAAGACCGGCGCGGCGGATGCGGCGGGCTTTTGGAGGGATCTGGAAACCTCCCTTGGCAATCTGAGAACGGATTATATCGATGTCTATCAGTTTCACAATCCGGCGTTTTGTCCCAGGCCGGGCGACGGCTCCGGCCTCTATGAGGCGATGCTGGAGGCCAGGGATAAGGGCATGGTGCGGCATATCGGCATTACCAACCACCGCCTGAGTGTGGCAAACGAGGCCGTTGACAGCGGCCTTTATGAGACGCTACAGTTCCCCTTTTGTTATCTGGCGACCCAGAAGGATATCGAGCTGGTGGAGAAGTGCAAGGCGGCGGACATGGGATTTATCGCTATGAAGGCGTTGTCCGGCGGTCTGATCACCAATTCCGCGGCGGCCTACGCCTTTCTGGCGCAGTACGACAATGTGCTGCCCATTTGGGGCGTGCAGCGGGAGAGGGAGCTGGACGAGTTTCTCTCTTACATCGACAACCCTCCGGCTATGACAAAGGAGCTTGCGGCAGTCATCGAGAGAGACAAAAGAGAGCTGGCCGGAGATTTCTGCAGGGGATGCGGGTATTGTATGCCCTGTCCCGCCGGTATTGAGATCAACAACTGTGCCCGTATGAGTCTGCTGATCCGGCGGTCCCCTTCACAGGCACAGCTTACGCCGGAGGTTCAGGCGAAGATGAAGCAGATCGAGAAATGTCTGCACTGCAACCAGTGCAGGTCCAAATGCCCCTATGGACTGGATACGCCGTCTCTTCTCGCAAAGAATTATCAGGATTACTGCGAGATCCTGGCCGGAAAGGAATATTAGTGTCCGGCGGCATGTGGCCGGTGGCGAGCGCACAGGGATGTAAGGCGCTGAATAAAAGCCTTCTGTGAGGTTATACTTACTTTAAAAACAGGTATATCCTTAAAGGAGGCTTTTTTTATGCAGCAGTATTTGGAGATTCAAAGCATACATGCCAGAGAGATCCTGGATTCCAGGGGAAATCCCACGGTGGAGGCCGCCGTCACCGTGTTAAACCACGGAGATGGACAGCTTTATGAGGGCCTTGCGGCCGTTCCCTCCGGCGCGAGCACCGGAAAGTTTGAGGCGGTGGAGCTTCGGGACGGGGAGACCCGGTACTTTGGCCTGGGTGTCCAGCACGCGGTGAAGAATGTCAACGAGAAGATCGCCAGCGCGCTGATCGGCAAAAATGCGCTGGAGCAGATTTTGATCGACCGTATTTTAATGGAGACGGACGGCACGGAGAACAAGGGGAATCTGGGGGCAAACGCCACGCTCTCCGTGTCCCTGGCGGTGGCGAAGGCCGCGGCCGGCGCACTCCATCTGTCCCTGTACCGCTATTTGGGAGGCATCTCCCCGAGACTCCTTCCCGTCCCCATGATGAATATTTTAAACGGCGGGAGACATGCGTCCAATACGGTGGATTTTCAGGAGTTTATGATTATGCCCGTGCAGGCGGAGACCTTTGCGGACGGCCTGAAGATCTGTGCGGAGGTCTATCACAATCTCAAGAAGATCCTGGAGGACAGGCAGCTCTTTACCGGCGTGGGGGACGAGGGCGGATTTGCGCCGGATCTGCCGGACGCGGAGAGTGTTCTTGCGCTGATCGTGGAGGCGGTGGAGGCGGCGGGCTATGCGCCGGGGCAGGACATCAAGATTGCCCTGGATGCGGCCAGCAGCGAGCTCTACAACGAAAAGACGGGCAAATATCACTTCCCGGGGGAGAGCAGACAAAAAGGGCAGGAGATCATCCGCAGCACGGAGGATATGATCGATTATTACGAGGAACTGGTGGAGAAATTCCCCATCGTATCTATCGAGGACGGCCTGGCGGAGGAGGATTGGGACGGCTGGAAGGAGCTCACCGCCAGACTGGGGGAGAGCGTACAACTGGTGGGGGACGATCTCTTTGTCACCAACACCAAGCGTCTGGACGCTGGCATCAAGCTTCACGTGGCCAATGCGATCCTTGTGAAGGTGAACCAGATCGGCACCCTGTCGGAGGCCGTGGAGGCGGTGGAGATGGCGCACAAAAACGGCTATAGGGCGATCATTTCCCATCGGTCGGGGGAGACGGAGGACACGGTGATCGCGGACATCGCGGTGGCGTTCAACACCGGCCAGATCAAGACCGGAGCGCCCTGCCGGAGCGACCGCGTGGCGAAGTACAACCGGCTGCTGCGCATCGAGGAGGAGCTTAAGCAGGCGGCGCAGTATATGGAGCCCTTTCGGAAAATATAGCGGGGCTTTGGGATAAGATTTTACCTGTTTTTACGAAAAAACAGTTGCAATTCCCTTGAGAGTGTGATAACATGGTATTCACGCGACATTTAGGAGGTGTTTGGAATGGCGGGTCTGAGAATTGCGATCAACGTATTGTTTATATTGGTATGTATTGCACTCACAGTGTTGGTGTTGATGCAGGAGGGCAAGTCCGCCGGACTGGGCACGATCAGCGGCGCGGCGGAGACTTTCTGGGATAAGAACAAAGGACGCTCCAGAGAAGGATGGTTCGTGAAGGTCACGAAGGTGCTCGCAGTATTGTTTATGCTGCTGGCGGTCGTCCTGAATCTGAATGTATTTTAAACTTGCTTAAGACAAACACTCTTGTGGGATCAAGAGTGTTTTCTTTTGTCCGGAAAAGGGAAGGGTTATGAGAGAGATAGAGAAGAAGGCGCCGGAGGAAAAGCGGCGGAACAAGACAAAGGAAAACGGGAATCCGGAAAGGGAAACCAAGGAGAATCCGGCCAGAGGAAATAAGGCCGGAGAAAATAGGATCGAAGAAAATAAGGCCGAAGAGAATCTGGCCAGAAAAAATCCGGCTAAAGAAAATAAGGCCGAAGAGAATAGAACCAAGAAAAATAGGGCCAAAGAGAATAACCCCAAGGAGAATCCGGCCGAGGAGAATAAAACCAAGAAAAATAGGGCCAAAGGGAATAACTTCAAGAAGAATACGGCCAGAAAAAATAAGACCAAAGAAAATACGGTCAAGGGAAATCAGGCCGAAGAGAATAAAACCAAGAAAAATAGGGCCAAAGGGAATAACCCCAAGAAGAATCCGGCCAAGGAAAATATAGTCCAAGAAACTAAAACGGAAGAAAACACGGCCAAAGAGAACACAATTAAAGAAAATAATTTTAAAGAAAATAAAACCAAAAAGAAGAAACCCAAGAAGAATCAGACCAAGAAAAATCAGGCCAGAGCAAATCAGGTCCGAGAGAATAAGGCGGATAAGAACAGATCAGGTAAGGGCAGGGAAAGCGAGGCGCAAAGGCGAAAGAAGCTCCTGTGCGATCTGGTGCAGGATAAAAGCTATATCCCCATGAAAGAAAAGGAGCTTGCGAGCTTGCTGCAGGTGTCCAGGGAGGAACGGGAGGAGTTTCGCAGGCTCTTGGGAGAGCTTCTCGCCGAGGGAAAGCTTGCGGTGAACGGTAAGGGAAGATACCAAAGGGGGGACGGAGACGTCATCGTCGGCACCTTTTTGAGCAGCGCCAAGGGCTATGGCTTTGTGGAGACGGAGGAAAGCGAAGAGGATCTCTTTATCCCCGAGGAGTATACGGGGGGAGCCTTTCACAAGGACAAGGTGCAGGCGGTGCTTTTGCCCTCCGGACGTAAGGGGAGCCATCACAGGGAGGCCAGGGTGATCCGTATTTTGGAGCGCGGCTTCACGCAGGTGGTGGGAACCTACGAGCGGACAGGGCAGCACTACGGTTTTGTGACGCCGGATCTGGCAAAGCTTTCGCAGGATATCTTTATTCCCGAGGAACATTCCCGGGGAGCGGTGAACGGACACAAGGTGGTGGTGGAGCTCACCGACTACGGCGGCGACAGGAGAAATCCCGAGGGACGGGTGGTGGAGATTCTGGGGCATGTGAACGACCCCGGGGTGGACATCCTGTCCATCGTAAAGGGATATGAGCTTCCGGTGGAATTTGACAGCCGCGTGATGGAGCAGGCGGAGCGTGTGGCCAAGCCGGTGTCTGCGGCGGACAGGAAGGGCAGACGGGATCTGCGGGATGTGGTCATGGTCACCATAGACGGGGAGGACGCCAAGGATCTGGACGATGCGGTCAGCCTTACGTTTGACGGGAAATTTTATTATCTGGGAGTCCACATTGCGGACGTGTCCAACTATGTGCAGGAACATTCCGCGCTGGACAGGGAGGCGCTCAAGCGCGGCACCAGCGTCTATCTGGTGGATCGGGTGATCCCCATGCTTCCCCACACCCTTTCCAACGGGATTTGTTCTCTGAACGCGGGGGAGGAGAGATTGGCGCTCTCCTGCCTGATGAAGATCGACAGGAAGGGAGAAATCGTTGACCATGAGATCACGGAGTCTGTGGTCTGTGTGGATCAGCGCATGTCTTACACGGCGGTGAAAAATATCCTGGAGGACGGGACTCTTGTGGAGCGGGAGAAAGCGTATCAAGGGTACGCGTCCCTGGCGCCCATGTTTCGGGAGATGAGAGAGCTGTCGGCACTTTTGCGCAGGAGGCGGAAGAAACGGGGCTCCATCGACTTTGATTTTCCGGAGTGCAGGATCGTGCTTGACGAGAACGGGCACCCCACGGACATCAGGGCTTATGAGCGGAACGTGGCCACCGATATCATAGAGGATTTCATGCTGGCGGCAAACGAGACGGTGGCGCAGCATTTTCACTGGCTGGAGCTTCCCTTCCTGTACCGCGTCCACGATGTGCCCGATCCGGAGAATATAGAGAAGCTTTCCGCCTTCATCCGCAACTACGGCTACTCTATGAAACTGACGGGAAAGAGGGGCAGCAGGACCGGAGGCGAGGAGGTGCACCCCAGGGAGATACAGAAGCTTCTCGCCAGGGTGGCGGGCACTCCGGAGGAGCCCATGATCAGCCGCCTGGCGCTTCGGAGCATGAAGCAGGCCAGATACAGTGTAAACTGTACCGGACACTTCGGCCTGGCCTGCCGGTATTACTGTCACTTTACCTCCCCGATCCGCCGCTATCCGGATCTTCAGATACACAGGATCATCAAGGAGCAGCTTCGGGGAAGAATGAAGGGGGAGCGGCCCGATCACTACCGCGAGCTTCTGCCGGAGGTGGCGAAGCGCACCTCCGACCTGGAGAGACGGGCGGACGAGGCGGAGCGGGAGACCGACAAGCTGAAGAAGGTGGAGTACATGGAAGGACATCTGGGGGAGGAGTATGACGGCGTGATCTCCGGCGTCACCCGATGGGGGATCTATGTGGAGCTCCCCAACACGGTGGAAGGGCTGGTGCACGTCACCAAACTGCCCGGGTATGACCGCTACGTCTTTCGCGAGGAGTCCGGCGAGATGGTGGGAACCGCCACCGGACGGGTTTTCCGGCTGGGGATGCCGGTTCGGGTGAAGGCGGTGTCCTGCGACAGAGTCGTCCGCACCATCGACTTTGATCTGGTGGAAGAGGATGAGGAGAGAGGAGGGAGCGCGGCATGGCAAAGGAAAAAGAAACGCAGAGGATGATCGCCAACAACAAGAAAGCCTTTCACGATTACTTCATAGAGGACACCTACGAGGCGGGCATCGCGCTCCACGGCACGGAGGTCAAATCCATGCGCATGGGAAAGTGCAGCATCAAGGAGGCTTTTGTGCGGATCGAAAACGGGGAGGTGTTTGTCTATGGTATGCACGTGAGTCCCTACGAGAAGGGCAATATTTTCAACAAGGATCCCCTGCGGGTGAAGAAGCTTCTGCTCCACAGGCATGAGATCAACAAGCTGTCGGGCAGGATAAAGGAGAAGGGGTATACTCTTGTGCCCTTGCAGGTATACTTTAAGGAGGGTAAGGTGAAGGTGGAGATCGGCCTCGCCCGAGGCAAAAAGCTCTACGACAAGAGAGAAGCGATCGCCAAAAAGGATATGCGGCGTGAGACGGAGCGGGAATTTAAGGTGAAAAACCTCTAAACCAAAAAAGCGTTTCTACCGATAACTATAGCGGAGATTTGTGAGAAATACGTCTGTTAAAAAAACGGGCGTCATAAGGGGTAGTAAAGGTTTCGACAGGGGTCTTGCAGCTGGAGAAGCTATCCGTTGCGACACGTTAATCGCGCCAATAAAAATAAACGCTGAAGACAATTTAGCATTAGCAGCGTAAGCTGCTTGTCCGCCCCGGGGCACTCACACCTCGGGATACGGGCATCAACGATGTGAGAAACGACATGCGTTAAGCTTTGCGCGCATGGGCGTATCATGAAGCTACCGAGCGGGAAAGAGTGTTCGTTTTCTTTCCCGGGAGGGAACAGGCGGGGGAAAGCCCCGCCGGAATAACGGACTATGATAGTAGAAGGACAGGGAATGGGCTTTTGGACAGGGGTTCGACTCCCCTCTACTCCACTTTTTCATATCTGTATTTGACATGCCACCCCGCCGCCGGCAAGGCGATGGGGTGGTTTTTGTCAGCAGTTTTCTATGCGCTCTCTTCCGTTTTCCCGGTTGACCCGCACTCGAAAGAGTGGTAAAGTATAATCAAAAGAATGATGACTGTCATTGGAGTCAGGAATGGAGGACAGAGACATGAAGAAGCGTAAAATGGCGGCGATCGGCCTGGGAGCCGCAGCCGCAGCGGCAGCCGCCGGAATCGGTGAGTCCGTGTACTTTTACGGCCGGACCATGAAGCGGGGCAAGGCCAGGACGGAGCGCACCGTCAAGATGGCCGGCACGGACTGGTCGCAGTACTCCGATTTTATTGCAAAGCGCAAGGAGGAGCTGCTGCAGCAGCCGAAGGAGGACGTCTATCTGGAGGCGAGGGACGGACTGAAGCTTCACGCCACCTATTTTCCACAGGGGGATGCGAAGAAAGTGGCTCTGTGCTTCCACGGCTACACCGGAGAGGGGATGCAGGACTGTCTGGCCATCTCCGGATATTTTCTGCGCAGAGGGTACAGTCTGCTTTTGGTGGACGAGCGGGCCCACGGGCAGAGCGAGGGAGAGTACATCGGATTCGGGTGTCTGGACAGAGAGGATGCCCTGGGCTGGATCCACTGGATCATCGAGCGGTGCGGGGAGGATGTGGAGATCCTGATGCACGGGACGTCCATGGGCGGCTCCACCGTGCTGATGGCCAGCGGACTTGCACTCCCTCCTCAGGTGAAGGGGATCATATCGGACTGCGGATTTACCTCCCCCAAAGAGGTGTTCACCCATGCGCTGCACTCCATGTATCATCTGCCGGCGTTTCCGGTGATACCGGTGGCGGACGCTATGAATCGGAGGCTTGCAGGCTACGGGATGGACGAGTGCAACGCGGCCAGAGAGGTGAGGAAGGCGACCGTTCCGATCCTGATGATCCACGGGGATGCGGACACCTTTGTACCGGTCTCCATGTGCGACGAGATTTATGAGAATATCGCTTCTCCCAAACAGAAGCTGATCATAGAGGGGGCGGCTCACGCAGAGAGCTATTACAAGGAAACAGAGCGCTACGAACAGGCTATGGACCAGTTCCTAGAGAGCTTAAAAAATAAAGGAGAGAAGGAATGAAAACAAGAAAAGGCTACAAAGTGTACCCGCTCACCAAGGCGCAGAAGTTCCACTTTTATTATCTGGAGTTCTGCCCCAAGAAGGAGGTCTTAAACATCGGCACCAGCCTGACGATCGCGGTGGAGCTTGACTGGGAGGTGTTAAAGCAGTGCATCTACAAGGCATACGAGCGCTGCGAGGCTATGCGCCTCAGGCTTACCCAGGACAAGGACGGCACCTGGTATCAGTATGTGGTGGACAGGGAGGAGCGGGATATCGAGTTCGTGGACTTTACCGGCGTGAGCATGGAGGAGGCGGAGAGCACCATGGAGAGCTGGACCCAGGTTCCCTTCGAGCACAAGGATTCCCCCTTGAACCGGATCGTTATGATCAGTATGCCGGACGGACACAACGGCATCTATTTCCTGGCGGATCACCTCTCCATGGACGCCCAGTCCCTGATCTGCTTTATGAAGGACATCATCGAGCTGTATTGCAACGTGAAGTATGAGAATGTCCCCTATCCCTCCGATATGACCTCCTATCTGGAGCAGCTGCAGAAGGATCTGGCCTATGAGGCGGGCTGCAGGGCGAAGGAGCGGGATACGGAGTTTTTCCACAAGCTGATCGAAGCCTCGGAGCCCATCTACAACGGGCTGAACGGCGACGAGCTGGAGAAGCAGCGTGCCCGCAGCAAAAACAAGAAGCTGCGCGCCGCGGTAAACGTGTCGGATTCGGTGGATTCCGCCTTGGATATCTTTCATCTGGAGGAGGAGCCCACGAAGCGCCTGATGGAATTTTGCGAGAAATACCACGTGTCCCTTGCCACGCTGCTCTTGATGGGACTGCGCACCTATTTCCAGAAGATGAACGGAAACGACGACGTGTCCATCAACTCGGCGATCGCCAGACGCGCCACGCTGCAGGAGAAAAAGTGCGGCGGCACCCGTATCCATTCCTTCCCCTTCCGCACGATCATCTCTCGGGACAAGACCTTCCTGGAGGGGATCTATGAGGTGCGCGACCGACAAAACGAGCTGTTCCGCCACGCGAATTTCGATCCGGTGGAATACTTTGCGTATCGGGGCAAGGTCTACCCCGTGGATCCAGGGTGTACCTATGAACCCATGTCGTTGACCTATCAGCCCCTGACTCTGCGGGAGAAAGGACTGGAGCGTTTGGGCGACATCCACTACAAGACCAAGTGGTATCCCAACGGCGCCACCACCCAGGCGATGTATCTGACGGTCATGCACCGTCCGGACGACAACGGTCTGGACTTTAACTTTGAGCATCAGGTGAAGGCCGTGACCAGGGATAAGCTGGAGTATCTGTACTACTATCTGTGCCGGATCATGTTCAAGGGGATCGAGGATCCGGAGCAGACGATCGGGGAGATCATCGACGCGGTATAGCGATTGTGCGAAAAGAATTTCGCAAACGTCCAAGAAAGAGTGACAGAGAGAAAGGAGAAGGATCATGTTAGAGAGGCTGAAGGCGATCATTGTCAACTATGTGGAGGTGAAGGAGGATGCGATCACTCCCGAGTCCCGCTTTATGGAGGATCTGGGTTTTACCTCCTTTGACTTTATGAGTATGCTGGGTGAGCTGGAGGACGAGTTTGACGTGGAGGTGGACCAGCAGGAGGCTGCCGGCATCCGCACGGTGGGCGAGGCAGTGGAATATCTGGAGAAGCTGTCCAAGTAGGCGTAGAATAATGAGAAGGCGCGGCGGATGGCGGGAGCACGGGGGGAGTCCCTGTCTGCGGCCGCGGGAAAGGTCTGGTTAGACATATGGTTTGTAAGACGATTCGTGAGATTTTGGTGGACGCCGAGCGACGCTTTGGGGACGGGGATGCCGTCCGTTACAAGGTGAAGAAGGATGAGATCGGCAGAAAGTCCTATACGCAGCTGAAAGAGGATTCCGAGCGCTTTTCCGCGGTGCTGGAAGCTATGGGAGAGCGGGGGAACCATATCGCCCTGACCGGCCCCACCTCCTATCAGTGGCTGGTTACTTATCTGGGAATTGCCGGCAGCGGCAGCGTAGCGGTTCCCCTGGATGTGTCTCTTCCGGCGGAGGAGCTCTGCGAGCTGCTGGATCGGGCGGATGCGACCGTGTTTGTCTGCGATGAGGTGCGGGCGGACGCGGCAGCTCTCGCAAAGGAGCGCTGTCCGAAGCTGAAACATATCATCTCCTTCCAGGAGGGGGATCCGGAGAGCGGGGTGGAGTCCTTTGCCGCCCTGTTGGAGGCGCAGCAGCCGGGCTTTGACTGTGCCATTGATCCGGATGCTCTCTGCACGATTATGTTTACCTCGGGGACTACCGGAAAGAGCAAGGGCGTTATGCTGACCCAGCGCAATCTGGCGGAAAACGCTACCTGTCTGGACATGAAGATACCGGAGCGCACGGTGATCCTGACGGTGCTTCCCATCCACCATGCGTACTGTCTTTCCATGGATATCCTGAAGGGGATTTCTCTGGGAAGCATTATCTGCATCAACGATTCCCTGATGCGGGTGGCCAAGAATATCAAGCTGTTTGAGCCCAATATGATCCTGATGGTGCCCTTGATGATCGAGACGCTGGCCAAGAAGCTGGAGGAGGCGTCCATGCTTCCCGCCGGCATTGTAAAAAACAAGGTGTTTGGCAAGCAGTTCCACACCATCTGCAGCGGCGGGGCCTACTTAAATCCGGCCTATTTGGATCTGTTTGCAAGGTACGGCATCACGATCCTGCAGGGTTATGGAATGACGGAGTGCGCGCCGGTCATCAGCACCAACCTAAGCTGGTGCATCAAGAAGGATTCCGTGGGCAAGCTTATGCCCAACTGCGAGGCCAAGACGGTGGACAATGAGCTGTGGGTGCGCGGCAGCAGCGTGATGATGGGCTACTACCAGATGCCCAGGGAGACGGAGGAGACCTTGAAGGACGGCTGGCTTCTGACCGGAGATCTGGGGTATGTGGATGAGGACGGCTACGTATTTCTGACCGGCCGCAAGAAGAACCTGATCATCACCAAGAACGGTGAAAATGTCTCGCCGGAGGAGCTGGAGAACAAGCTGAGCGAGCAGCGCATGATTCAGGAGATCCTGGTGAGAGAGAGCGAAGGCGTGATCGAGGCCGAGATTTTTCCGGATTATGAGTATGTCAAAAAGAAGCATATCTCCGACGTACAGGGGGCGCTGCAGAAGCTGATCGACGAGTACAATCAGGGAGCGCCGGCGTACAAGAAGATTTACCGCCTGAAGGTGCGGGAGACGGAGTTTGAAAAGACCCCGTCCAAAAAAATCAAACGGTTTTGAGAAAGTGAGGGGATTGGCTTGGCAAAATGGCTGAAACTGGGGAGGTACAATAAAATCCTGAAGGATGTTTTGTCGGGAGAACAGGATGACGATATCAACCTTAATGAGCTCTGCGCTCTGCTTAAGATGCTGGGGTGCAGACTGAATCACGTCTCCGAGCAGCGGCAGATTTTTTCCTATGGCGATGTGGAGGAACAGCTTGAGCTCTGCGCGGGGGAGGAGGATCACTCCAAGGCGACGTGTGACCAGGTGAAGCAGGTACGGGAGTTTATTCAAAAGTACATAAAGGTCTGACAGGGGCAGCGGGACGGTAACCGGAGAAAACCGCGCATAGAAGGCCCCGGGTCGGCGGAATGAGAGGGAAGTATGGAGAGGCAGGAGAACACCCCGCAGGAGAAAGAGAATAAGGCTCGGCCGCTGGAGGCGGAGGGCTTTGTGTTCTACACGGAAAAGGACGCGGAGCTTGCCAGGCAGGAGCAGAAGAAGATACAATACCTGAAGGCGCACATGGATGGAAAGAATCCGGAGAGCGTTTTGAGGCTGTATGAGAAGGCCGTCGAGGAGAGGGTCTTTAAGACTCCGGTGGGGCTGGTCTTTCTGAAGGAGATTCAGACATATCTGATCAGGAATCCAAAGATCGATCGGGAAAGGATCCCGCCCATCCCGCTGTTTGTGACCTATGAGGGAGAGATGCGGAGCCATACCTCGCCCGCGAGACAGAGAGTGCAGCCCTCGCAGAAAAAAAAGACAAGGCTCCAGGCGCTGCCTGTGTCGGTCTGTCTGAATATTGCCCTGGCGATCGCGGTGATCGCCATGTTTGTTATCACGCTGACCTCCGACCAGCCCAATATCTTAAACTACGAGAGGGCGCTGACCGACAGGTATGCGGGGTGGGAGCAGGAGCTGACGCAGCGGGAACAGAAAGTCCGCGAGGCGGAGAGCGCGCTTCAGATAGACCCTGACTAAAAATCGGCTCCATGTTCACAAAATAGACAAATGTTTGTGATATGCTGTGCTTAATTGCAACGGAAGCGACAGGAGGCAGTGAGTATGGAGCGGTTAAAGATTCTGGTGGTGGACGATGAGAGCAGGATGCGGAAGCTGGTGCGCGACTTTCTGGTCAAGAGCAATTTCGAGGTGATAGAGGCGCCGGACGGAGAGCAGGCGGTGGATCTTTTTTTCCAGGAGAAAAACATCGCTCTGATCGTGCTGGATGTGATGATGCCCAAGATGGATGGCTGGCAGGTGTGCCGCGAAATCCGGAGCTGTTCCAAGGTGCCCATCATCATGCTTACGGCAAGGGCGGACGAACAGGATGAGCTTTTGGGGTTTGAGCTGGGGGTGGATGAGTATATATCCAAGCCCTTCAGCCCCAAGATACTTGTGGCGCGCATCGAGGCCATTCTGCGCAGGACCAACCAGCTGGATTCCAATGACATCCTCACCTGCGGCTGCATACAGATCGACCGGGCGGCTCACCAGGTCCGGATAGACGGCCAGCCGGTGGAGCTCAGCTACAAGGAGTTTGAGCTTCTCACCTATTTTGTGGAGAACAAGGGGATTGCCCTTTCCCGGGAGAAAATACTGAACAATGTGTGGAATTATGACTACTTTGGGGATGCCCGCACCATTGACACCCACGTGAAAAAACTGCGCAGCAAGCTGGGGCCCAAGGGCAGCGACATGATCAAGACGATATGGGGGATGGGGTACAAGCTGGAAGTGGAATAGAGCGCCGGACGCGGCACAACTTATGGGAGAGGGACGGATGGGACAAATCGGGAAAAGGATGGACAGGGATCTTTTGGCAGCGGCGGCTCTGCAGGTGTTTCTCCTGGCGGCGGCTGTCCTTTTTTGGCTGTTTCAGAGAGGAAATGCCTATCAGAAGGTGTTTTCGGCAGAGGAGCTTGCAGCTTCGGACGGCGCCGTGGTCACAGAGGGGATCACCGCGGACGAGGCCGCGTGCGGGGAGGGAGTCTTTCTGACGACGCCCCCGCTTGCGCTGGAAAAGGGAATTTATCAGGTGCAGATCGACTACGACGCCAGCCAGGCGGGGAGCGTGATCTTCGCGGAGACCTCCGAGCTTGGCTCGCTGGAATTTCACAGTCCGGCCGCGGAATTGAATCCGGCCGGCCACTCGGCGGTCATGACGATGGAGCTTGCCAGGGGCGTGACGGATCTGCGTATCCAGGCAAACTTTTCCGGAAGCGGGCAGGTGAGCGTCCTCCGGCTGGGGATCGCGGAAACCAGCGGCCGGTACAAGAAAAATCTCTTCTACGCGCTGGCGGCGTGCCTGCTTGTGGATCTGGCGCTTGTGTTTCGGCGTTCCGGCGGCGGAACGAGAAAGGTGATCTTTGCGCTGACAGGTATTTTTCTGGCCGTATGTTATCCGCTCTACAACGACTATCTCACGGTGGGACACGATCTGCCCTTTCATCTGCTGCGCATCGAGGGGATCGCGGAGGGCTTTCGCACGGGGAGCGGTTTTCCGGTCAGGATACATCCCTTCTGGGCGCGGGGCTACGGCTATGCGGTCGGGGTGATGTACGGGGATATCCTGTTGTATTTTCCGGCCTTTCTCAGGCTTCTCGGTTTTTCCGTGCAGTCTGCGTATAAGATCTTTGCGGCGGCCGCCAATCTGGGGACCGTGCTCATCGCTTACCTTGCCTTCCGGAGAATGTTTCAAAGCAGACGGATCGGGGTCCTGGGGAGCCTGGTCTATTCCCTTTCCCTCTATCGCCTGGTCGACACCTACACCCGCGCGTCCGTGGGAGAATATCTGGCGATGATGTTTTTCCCTTTGGTGCTGTGCGGTTTTTATCTGATCTTCGCGGAGGCATCTGAAAAAAATTGGAAGAGGTATGCCCTTTTGACGGCGCTGGGGCTGACGGGACTGATCCAGAACCATGTGTTGAGCTGCGAGATGACGGCGTTTTTGATCCTGTGCGTGTGTTTGCTCTTGCTGCGCCGTGTCTTTCGGCGCTATGTCTTTCGGTCGCTTGTGCTGGGGGCGGTCGCGACGGTCCTGTTGAATCTGGGCTTTCTGGTGCCCTTTCTGGAGTTTTACAACGGCGGTCTTTATTTTACCTCCGATCAGTGGACCGGAAATGTGACCGGCTTTTTTCAGGAGAACGGCCTGTTTCCCATCCAGCTTTTTTCGCTCTTCCAAAACAGCAACGGGGGCGCGTTCGGCACGGCTGCCGGCGTTGCCGGAGAGGTGACCACGGGGGTCGGCATGGTCTTTCTTCTGGGCATTTTTCTCTTCGGCTATCTTCGGATCTTCCACTTGGAGGAGTGCCGGCGGCTTAAGAATTTTGTGCCGGCTGAAATCTGTCTGCTCCTTGGCGGGGTTCTTTTGTATATGAGCACCAGCCTTTTCCCCTGGGAAGCGATCGCCTCTCTGGGGGAGCCTGTCAGGTGGGCCATCTACGGACTGCAGTTTCCCTGGCGCCTGCTGGCTCCGGCGACGGTGCTTCTGACCTTTGTGCTGTGTTTTGCCCTCTCCGCTATGTGGGACATTTTGGGCAGGGAGATCTCCCGCATGGTCCTGACGGCCGCGGCCGTCCTGTTTGCCGTAAACATCGGCTGGTATCTGTACGACTTTTCGTATTCCAAGGAGCCCTATCGGGTGTATCAGGGATATGAGATGAATACCATGCAGCTGTACTCCTATGAGTATCTTCCGGCGGACACGGATCCGGAGAAAATCGGAGACGGAGGGGTCTCCATGGAGAATATCGCCTGGCTGGAGGACTACCAAAAGCAGGGGACAAACATCACCTGTCGGACGGCGGCCCTGGATGCGGACGGCTACGTGGATTTTCCGCTGTTTTTCTACCCTCATTACAAGTGTGTGGAGACCGCCTCGGGGAGAGAGCTTGCGGTGTCCTCCGGCTATAACGGGACGCTGCGCGTCACGGTTCCTGCGGGATTTGAAGGGGAGATCAGAGTCTTTTACGCGGAGCCGTGGTACTGGCGGGCGGCGGAAGCGGCGTCCCTCCTTGCTTTTCTGGGAAGCTGTGCGGTGCTTTTGAGGGAGCGGCGCATAGGGAAGGGGAGCGGAAAAAACGACGGAAGAAACGACGGAAAAAAGGTTGCCTGGGAGGGAGAAAACCGTTAAAATACTACTGAGAGGGGAGGGGAAGACAGCGTCAGGCTGTTGGAGTACAGTATCATTTCCGGGAGGAAATATAGGGTGAAGCAATCAAAAAGAACACAGAAAAATTTCTTGGAGCTGGAAGAAGAAAGTTTGCTTGTCTTTGAACGGTTTATGGATGAGATGCCCGGAGGCTTCTTTGTCTATCGTGCGGACGACGCAGAGGAATTTCTCTATATCAACCGTGCGATGCTCAGGATCTTTGGGTGCGACACGGAGGAGGAATTTCGAGAGCTGACCCGCAACAGCTTCCACCATATGGTGCATCCGGATGACATTCGGGAGGTGCAGAGGAGCATTGCGGCGCAGATCGCCGACAGCACGTATGACCTGGACTATGTGGAGTACCGGATCCGCAAAAAGGACGGTACGGTACGCTGGGTGGAGGACTACGGACATTTCCTCCACGACAAAAAATACGGGGACATATTTTATGTATTTATTGAGGATGCGACGGAACGGCTGAAAAAGCGGACGGAGCAGCTGGAGGAGATCAACAGGGAGCTGCGGCAGCTCTACATTCGGGAGAGCCAGTACAAGAAGGCGATCCTGCACGACGCCTTTTCCTTCTTTGAGATCAACCTGACAAGCGACGAGTTTGTCACCAACATCACGCAGATGGTGGAGGGGCACACGGTGGATCTGTTTGACTTTATGGGCGTGCAGCATTTTCAGAAATTTTCGGAATATGTGAGCTTCTGGGCGGAGCAGATGATTCCGGACGAGCTGAACAAGTTTAAAAATTTCTTTCATGTGGAGCGCCTGATACGCTGTTATGAGAAGGGGGAGCTGGAGCAGGCGTACAACGGCTGGAGCGTGGACGCGCAGGGAAGGAGACGGCTGAACCGCTATGTGGTGCTGCTCGGAAGAAACGAGTACAGCGGTGACATCATCGCGCTGGTGATCGCGAAGGATATCACGGATCAGGTGGAGGGGCAGAGACTTTTGCAGATCGCGCTGCAGCAGGCGCAGGCGGCCAATGTGGCCAAAAACGCCTTTCTTGCCAACATGTCCCACGACATCCGGACGCCCCTGAACGCCATTATCGGTTTTACGGATCTGATCGACACCCATCTGTCGGATCGGAACAAGGTGAAAACCTACCTGGAAAAAATCAGGGATTCCAGCAACCAGCTTTTGATGAGCGTAAACGAATCGCTGGAGATCACCAGGATGGAATCCGGAAAGGCCGCCCTGGCGGAGACGGAGTGCAGCATAGAGGAGCTTCTGGACGAGGTGGAGGAGAAGGCACGGATCGCGGTCAGGCCCAAGGGACACCGGCTTACGGTGGACTGCTCCGGCGTCAGGCACCACGCCGTGGTGCTCGATATCGTGCGGATGCGGGAGATCTTGGACCAGCTTTTGGACAACGCGGTCAAGTACACGGCACCTGGGGGAAGGATATCCCTGCAGGTCAGGGAGCTGGAGGAGGCCCCCAAGGGGTATGGGAAATATCAGTTTATCGTCTCGGACAACGGGATCGGCATCAGCGAGGATTTTCTGGACAAAATGTTTGAGCCCTTTGAGCGGGAGAACAATACCACGAAGAGCGGCGTCATGGGCAGCGGCCTGGGGCTTGCGCTGACGAAAAACCTTGTGGACATGATGGAGGGCACCATCCAGGTCAGCAGCAGGGTGGGCGAGGGGAGCCAGTTCGTGGTGACGTTATTGTTCCGGCTGCAGGCCGATCAGTCGCCGCACGCCGTTCTGCCGCGGACTCTGAATGTCGAGGAGCTGAAGGGCAAACGGGTTCTTCTGGCGGAGGATAACGAGATCAACAGCGAGATCGCCAAGGAGCTTCTGACCGACCAGGGTTTTCTGGTGTACACCGCAAGGGACGGCCAGGAGGTGGTGGATATGATCCGCGAGTCCGCTCCGGGCGACTACGATGTGGTGCTGATGGATATTCAGATGCCGGTGAAGGACGGCTACGAGGCGGCCCGTGAGATACGGAGGCTTCCGAACACTGACCTTGCGGGGATCCCCATTATTGCGGTGTCGGCCAATGCCTTTGCGGAAGATCAGGAAAAGTCGCTGGAGGCCGGTATGAATTGCCACTTTCCCAAGCCCATCGACATCGAGAAGCTGTGCGAAACGATCGGGAAGGTGCTGTGCAGCGCAGACAGGGACGGAACCGAGACCGGCAAAAAAACAAAAATGGAAAGCAAAGCATTAAAAACAAAGCGTTAAAAACAAAAACCTCCGCGGACGTTTCTTCTGCGGAGGTTTTTGCGGGTTTTTGTGGATATTTTGTGAAGTCGTTGCAATCCGTTGGGGAGACTGCTAAAATAGGAAAATGTGAGGTGATCTGTGAGATGAAGCCATCTATCAGAAGACAGTTTTCGTTGATTTTTATCGGCCTTATGGCGGGTATGGTGCTCCTCTGTATGTTTATCAACAGCGCTTTTTTGGAGAAGTATTATATCCGCAGCAAGGTGAAGGTGATCTACAATGCCTATGAGACGATCCGGCAGATAGCCAATGACGACGGCTACAGCTCGGAGGCGTTTGAGAGCAGTCTGGACAGCATCGGCAGAAATTACAACATCAGTATTTATATTATCGACGTGTACTCCCGTGAGCAGTATGCCACCAGCGACGGGCAGAATATGGCAAAGCAGCGTCTTTTTGGCTATATTTTTGGGATGCAGACTGATGAGGAGCGGTCCGTGCTGGACGAGGGGGAGGACTACCGGATCGTGAGGACGGGGCCCGAGGGGAAGGAGTATATCGAGATGTATGGGCGCCTGAACTCCGGAATCTCCTTTATCATGAGGACTCCCATCGAGAGTATGCGGGAGAGCTCCAAGCTGGCGGGACGCTTTTTTGCCTATGTGGGATTGTTTGGGACCGTGTCGGGGGCGGTCATCATCTGGTTTGCGACGAAAAAGCTGACGCAGCCCATCCTGGAGCTGAGCCGGATCTCGGAGCGTATGGTGCATCTGGATTTTGAGGCAAAGTATCAGGGGAAGGCGCAGAACGAGATCGACCTTTTGGGGGAGAATATCAACAAGCTCTCGGCGTCCTTGGAGACCTCCATCTCGGAGCTTAAGACCGCCAACAATGAGCTGCGCAACGACATCCGCAAAAAGGAAGAGATCGACGAGATGAGAAAGGAATTTCTCGCAAACGTGTCCCATGAGCTCAAGACCCCCATCGCCTTGATCCAGGGATATGCGGAGGGTCTGAAGGAGAGCGTCAACGACGATCCGGAAAGCAGAAATTTCTACTGCGAGGTCATTATGGATGAGTCGGCCAAGATGAACAGCATGGTGAAGAAGCTGATGACTCTCAATCAACTGGAATTTGGAAATGATGTGATCAGCATGGAGCGCTTCGACCTGGTGCCGCTGATACGAAACTGTATTCAGTCGGCCAGTATTCTGACCAGCCAGAATCAGATCACCGTGCGGATGGGAGAGTATGAGCCGGTCTATGTGTGGTCGGATGAATATAAGACGGAGGAGGTCTTTGTCAATTATTTTTCCAACGCGGTAAACCACTGCGAGGGAGAGCGGCTGATCGAGGTTCGGATTGCGGAGAGGGAGAACCGGGTTCGCGTTACGGTGTTCAACACGGGAAAGCCCATACCGGAGGCTGCCATCGATCATATCTGGGAGAAGTTTTACAAGGTGGACAAGGCGCACACCAGAGAGTACGGAGGAAACGGTGTGGGGCTGTCGATCGTGAAGGCCATCATGGAGTCCCTGAACCAGGATTACGGGGTGGAAAATTTTGACAACGGCGTTCTCTTCTGGTTTGAACTAGAGAAGTGTGTGCCGGAGATTGTCTGAGCGTATGGGATAGCGGACGTGAGAGGTTGTTATGGCAAGGGAACAGGAAAAGGATTTACAGGAGCGTGTCCTTCTGGTGGGAGTTGACATTGGCGAGGAGGACTTTGAGCGCTCCATGGAGGAGCTGGTCAGCCTGGCGCGGGCCAGCGAGAGGTGTGTGGTCGGCGTGATCACACAGAGGCTTGGGAGCGTGAACAAGACGTTTTACGTGGGGGCCGGAAAGGTGGAGGAGATTGCGGAGTACGCCCGGGAACAGGAGGCGCAGGCGATTATTTTTGACAATGCGCTGTCCCCCTCGCAGGTGCGAAATCTCAGCCGGAGGCTTGCGCTTACGGTACTGGATCGGACCAATCTGATATTGGATATCTTTGCGATACGGGCCAGGACCCGAGAGGCCAAGCTTCAGGTGGAGGCGGCGAGGCTGCAGTATCTGCTTCCAAGGCTGGCGGGAGGGTACGATTCCCTGAGCCGACAGGGCGGCGCCAGCGGAAGCATGAGCAACAGGGGAGCGGGAGAAAAAAAGCTGGAGCTGGACCGCAGACGCATAGAGCACCGCATTGCGGAGCTGAAGAAGGAGCTGGAGGAGCTTGCCGGATCCCGCAGAACGCAAAGAAAGCGGAGGAATGAGTCCCGCATCCCACAGGTCGCTCTGGTGGGGTATACCAATGCGGGAAAGTCCACCGTCCTAAACCGCCTGGTGGAACACGGCGGGGACGGCGCGGGAAAGCTGGTTTTGGAGAAGGATATGCTGTTTGCCACCCTGGAGACCAGCGTGCGGAGCATTGAGCTGGGGGATAACAGGCCGTTTTTTGTGGTGGATACGGTCGGGTTTATCCGCAAGCTGCCCCACGGTCTGATCAAGGCGTTTCGCTCCACTCTGGAGGAGGTAACGTATGCGGAGCTTTTGGTACAGGTGGTGGATTTTTCCGATCCCGCCCATCGGCTGCAGATGGAGGTGACGGAGGAGACCCTGCGGGAGCTGGGAGCTGGGGATATTCCCCGAATCACCGTGTACAATAAGGCCGATAAATGCGGGATGAGCGGCCTTCCGCGGATCCGTGGCAGGCAGATCTATATGGCCGCTGCAGACGATGTGGGAGTTCGGGAGCTGGCGGAGATGATACAGGGGATCGTCTATCAAAATTTGGTTGACGGTACCTTTTTCATCCCTTATGATAAGGGAGGGGCCGCCTCCTACCTGATGGAGAACGGAACGGTGCGCCGGCAGGAATACCGGGCGGACGGCGTGCTGCTGGAAGTGAGCTGTCACCGTCAGGATGCCGCAAGGTATGCGCGCTTTCAGGTGTCCTGCGAAGAGAAGACCAGATGAGGTGTTACCATGGATGATATGAACAATAGGGATAACAGGAAGAATGTGAATGACAGCACACACCCGCCGCTTGGGAAATTGGAGCAGCTGGAGGCGGACGTGGCCCGTCTCTCGGAAGAGATCCGCGACCCTGTTTTTTCAGGCTTTTTACAGGGAGCCAAGAATAAGCTGATCACCCAGAAATATCAGGCGGATCTTTTGAGAGAGGACCTGGACCGCAATCTGCAGAGATACAGGGAACGCACCGCCCTGGTCAAAAACACGGATCCAGCGGCCCGCGCCGTTTTGGCCGCATCGGACGTTTCGGAGAAGGCATCCGCAGATTTTTATGAGCGCGTGGATAGACTGCCGACAGGGCAAAGTGAGAATGGGCTGCCGGCAGAGCAAAGCATGGATAGCCTGCCGATTGGGCAAGGTGAAAATGGGCTGCAGGCAGAGCAAAACATGAATAACCTGCCGATCGGGCAAAGCGAAAATGGGCTGCAGGCAGAGCAAAACACGGATAACCTGCCGATTGGACAAAGTGAGAATGGACTGCAGGCAGAGCAAAACACGGATAACCTACCGATTGGACAAGGTGAGAATGTGCTGCAGGCAGGAAAAAATTTGGATAGATTGTCGGCAGGACGAAGCGCAGCGAACCCGCAGACCGGACGAAATGCGGAGTTTGTCCTGGGAGCTACCATCCTGGGAATGATCGGAGGGATTTTTATTCTGGTGGCGCTCGTGACATTCAGCATGAATTTTATGAGCGATCCGGTCAAGGGGATCGGTCTGTATGCCCTCTGCCTGTCCGTTCTGCTTTTTTCGGAGCTCTTTTTGTATCGCAGGTTCCAGGGACATGCGGTCATATTGTCCTCCGTGTCGGCCGGTGGGTTGTACATTGTTACAGCGGTGAATTATCTCTCCTTACATATTTTGAACCTGTGGGCGGCGCTTGGCATTTCCGCCGTCGTCTCCCTCCTGCTGATCCTGCTCAGCCGCAGGAGAGATTCCCTGCCATACCGCATAATCGGCGTGGCCGCGTCCTATCTGAGCTTTTTTATGATACAGAGCGGCATTACGGGGACAGAGTTTCTGGTGATCTCGGTTATGTTTTTGTGCATCAATGTGCTGAATGCCGTGCTGCCGGTGAGAGGGAAACAGACGGCCTGCCGGATCACACATATGGCGTTTAACGCGGCGTTTACGTGGTTCTTTTCCATGAGAGCGCTGTATTGCGGCGTTTCCGGTGAGATGGTGCTTGTGTTTGAGATCTTTTCGGTTTTGATCCTGCACATCCTTTTTGTGGCCCAGATCCTGTACCGGAGGAGAGAGGCGGAGGAGGCCGCCCAGAGAGGGGTGCGTGCGGCGGGAAACGCCGGTGCCCTGACCGCGTACTGCCTCTGTGCTGTTGCGCATATTTTTGACATCGGCAGCATGATCCTGGAAATAAGGCCCTACACCACGTATCTGTTTTTCTTTTCCTACGGGGTCCGAAACGGCCTTGACAGGGAGCTTACGGAGATGTTTGCCAGAACGTGCGGACATGCGGCGATGCTTAGTATTCTTGTGATAGGATTGGTATCCTTTTTGATGCTGAAGCGAAGAGACTGTCGGGAGCGGTGGTTTATCTATTATTTTCTCAACATTGCTCCGTGGGGGATCTACCTCTTTGAGGAGCGGACCGTCACGTATACAATCCTTCTGGTTCTTTTGATCGTGTCAAAGCTTTTGTCGCTTAAGAAAATCAGGGAGGTGCGGGTGGTGGATGCCGTGCTCACGACTCTGGTCTGCCTGTTTGTGGCATGGGGGCAGGAACCGGAGATCCTGCTGATCGGTGTCGCGGTGGCAATCCTCTGTCTCTCCCAGTGGAGGACCTACCATGAGATTCTCCTGACGGCCGCCTTGACGCTGTACCTTGCGCCAAAGCTTCCGGACAGCCTGGTGCTGCCAGCGACGGTGGGAATTTTGTTTGTGGGGATTTTACTTTTTAACAACGTGAGGCGTTGGAGAGATCGTCATATTCTGGTGTACAACGTATTGTCCGTGGCGGCCCAGTCGCTCTGCTTTATCTATCTGCCCTTTCTCAAACTGCGTCTGTACGGACTGCCCTTTGGACGGGCGGTGGAAGCGGAAGAGGCGTACATCATCTATCTGTTTATGCTGATATTTGGCCTGGCTACCATAGTGCTGACCTTCACGGAGAAATACCAGATGGGGATTCGGGGGAAGTGGCTAATTGTGACGGGATTTCTCACCTATATGGTGTTGGTGCTCCCCACCAGGGAGACGATCCTTGTCAGCATCCTTCTCATGGTGATTGCCCTGGGCTGTGTCGGCTGCGGATTTGGGCGACATCTCAGGCCGGTCCGGCTGTATGGCCTGGCGCTCTCCCTGGCAGTCTGCGCTAAGCTGGTGTTTTACGATTTTTTGGAGGTTCCGGTTTTTCAGAGGACAATTTTATTTTTTATAGTGGGTGTTATAGCCTTGATTATTGCCGGAATCTATATTATATTAGAAAAGAGAGATTTGTCCGGTGAGAGAAAACGTCGGGCGGACGAGCCGAAGCCGGATGGGGATCGTGTGGATGATCCCTTGGAAAACAGACATGGGGTGTCGAAATGAGTAGAGAGCAAAGAATCTTTCAGAGAGTAAAACACAATTTATATAGGTGTTTCCGTGTGGGACTGGCGTCGCTTGCCCTGGTGTTTGGGTTCACCGGATGCGGCAATGCCATTCCCGATATGAGCGGCGAGGAAGAGCAGCAGGTGAGTGAATATGCCGCGCTGATGCTTCTTAAGTACGATGCGAACAACAGAAGCAGGCTGGTGGATCTGGCACTGTTTCCGGAGGAGCCGGAGCAGACGGAGCCGCCTGCAGAGGAAACGCAGCCGGAGACGGAAGGGCAGGGTATGGGCCCTGTGGCGGACACGCCGGTGACAGAGCTTCCCCAGGAGGGCACTGCGGTGTCGGAGGGGACCGTGGGCAGCGAGGGAGAATTTTTTTCGCTTCCGGAGGGCGTCTCGCTTGATTTTAACGGCACCCAGACCTGCAAGAGCTATCCGCCGGAGGGGGAGACTAACGGCTATCTTGCCGTGGACGCCGCGGAGGGAGAGAGCCTATTGGTTTTGCAGTATACGCTGAACAATCAGTCCGGAACGGATCAGACGGTGGATCTGCTGGGGCAGAAGGCAGTGATACGGGTGACGATCAACGGGGAGCTGACGGAGTTTGCGCAGACGACTATGCTGGAAAATGATCTCGCCACCTACAGCGGGACTATCGGGGCGGGGCAGAGCAAGGAGCTCGTCCTGATCGTGGAGATCGACCAGGAAACCGCCGACAATATCAGCTCTGTCTCCATCAATTTAAAGAATGACGCCAATACCTATTCCGCGCCTCTTTTGTAACTATTTTATAACCAAAATCAGGGGCAAAAGCGCAGGAAAGAAAAATTTATTTAAAGTGTTGACAAGCAGAAAACGCGATGGTATACTTTTATTCGCTGTTGAGAAAACCGGTGAGGAATGACTCGGCAGAAATATCGGAAAAGACTGAAAAAGTCGAAAAAAGCAGTTGACAGAAGCGGCGCAGATGTGATAAACTATCAAAGTTGCCGCTGATGCAGCGCGACAGCACCTTG
>CANRLX010000020.1 GCA_947631615.1 uncultured Acetatifactor sp. | reverse complement strand
CCTTCCTGATTTATTCCTCATCCAGCGTGGTCACATAGTCCAGGTTGCGCTCAAATGTCGTCGCAGTAAAGGACGCGGGTATCTCCCCGTTTACCAGGATCTGCACCCGATTGATATTGCTCAGCTCCACCAGCGAATCCACGATAGAGTACACCGCCAGCTCGGTGGACACATTGTTCACCGCGGTCAGGAAGCTGGAATCCAGATTCACATAACAGGTCCCGTCCCTGGTCATGACGTTGATCACCTTGGTCTCCGGATTGATGGTCGGATACAGCCCCGGCACCTGCCCGCTGGGACCGGCTATCAGCTCCTCCACCACAAAGCGCTCCAGGGGCGTGTTGGTGGAGTAATATTTCTCGCGGTACGCCGCGACCAGCTTGTCCCCGTCCTGGTTGGCAAAGTACAGCATCACCCTGGTCAGCTCATAGGTGTTGATCTCGCTTCCGTCGTTGTTGATAAACTGATCCGCGCTCATCAACCCCACCAGATCTCCCGCACTGTCATAGAGCGGATCTCCCTCCACCGTGATGCTCACGTACTTCACATCCGGCAGCTGCGTCAGCGTGCGCACGATGGCGGCCCGCACCAGCACCTCTCGGACCGCGGACATATCCCGGTACTCCGCGCTCATATCCAGAGAGACCCGTCCCCCCGCCAGATCGGCCGAAAGCAGCTCGAATCCCATCGCCAGAGGCGCTTTGTACTCCATCATATCGGGCATGTCCGACAGACAGCCGATCAGCTCCTCCAGCTGCTCCTGGGGCGTCTCTGACAGAAGGATATACTCGTGGGGTTCCACCTTGGTCTCCGTGTTGCTGACATAGTAGACGTTGATCAGCTCTCCCGTCTGTGGCTCCTGGCTTCCGCAGGCCGAAAACAACGACAGGCACACAAGCAGCGCCGCCGTCAGGCATCCTCTTATAACCCCTATTTTCCTCGACCATGTTCTCATTGACCCGTTCCTCATTGCGCAATATAGATCAGAGGGATCTTCACCAGAAAGCTGGTGCCCTCTCCCTCCGTGCTGGTGACCGTGATGGAGCCCCGGTGCATCAGCACCGCGCTCTTTGTGATCGCCAGCCCAAGCCCCGTCCCGCCGATCTCGCGGGAGTGAGACTTATCCACCCGGTAAAAGCGCTCGTAGATATGCGCCAGAGCATCCTCCGGTATGCCGATACCGGAATCGCTGACCTGAAAGGTGAAAAACTGATGATCCGCGTCCAGCACCACCTTCACCCACCCGTGATCCTTGTTGTACTTAATGGCATTTTCCACCAGATTCGTCATGATGAGCGTCATCTTGACCTCGTCCACCTCCGCGATCACCGGACGGATGCTCTCAAACACAACCTCCACATCCTTCCTGCGGGCAATGGGGCGCAGGCGCTTTAAGATCAGCTCCGTCAGGTCATTGATGTTGAGCGACACCACATTCAGATCCTGCACCTTCTTATCCATCTTAACGAGCGCCAGCAGATCCGTGATGATCTGGTTCTCCCGATCGATCTCCGAGACGATATCCTCCATAAACTCCCGATACAGCTCGGCCGGCACATTTTCCTGTGCCATCAGGGAATCGGCGAGCACCTTCATGGACGCCATAGGCGTTTTCAGCTCATGCGACACGTTGGCAACAAACTCCTGACGGGACTCATCCAGCACCCGCATCCTTTGGATCATCTGATTGAACGCGTCCACAATATGCTCGGTCTCCGCGTAATCCGAGACGGAGATGCTCTCGTCGCTGTAGCCCGCCTGGACCTCATTGATCGCCTCCGTAACCCGATCCAGGGGCTTGGTCAGGACGATGGACAGAAGGATTGCCAGCGCGAAGATCACCAGGATCATCAGCGCCTCCAGGATCAGGGCCTTCCTGCTCATCATCTCCATTGTGGACGCCACACTGTCGGTGGAGATACTGGTGAGCATGACTCCCCGTATGGCGGCGGCCTCCCCCTCCTGCCCGCTTGGCCGGTTATCCATGATCGGGACGGTCATCTCTATGTATCCGTGCTCCTGATCGTAGTGCGAGATATTCTCCCCCTGGAAGCAGCGGATCACCTCCTCCGAGATGATGGTCTTCCCCTCGCTGATCCCATAGGTGTCCTGCACCACCTTGAAATTGCTGTTGATGATCATTACGCGCCCCTCGTACAGATTGGACAAAAGCTCCAGCTCCGCGTCGATGACCTCTCTTGAATTGCGGTATGTCTGTTCCTCCGAACGGTAGTTGCCCAGGTAATTGTTGCTGGTCAACTGATTCGCCAGTATCTTCAGCTGGTTCTGCACGCTGGTGGAACGCTGCTCCACGGCGCGCTCCTCATAGTTTTCCACGATCCCGTAGCGCATGAGAACGCTGGGAAGGATCCCCACCGCCAGAATCAGCACAAAAATGCGCGCTCTCAGACTTCTCAGAGGAAGCGCCGAAAACAGCCGATCCCTTATCTTTGCTATCATTTCACTCAACCCACTGCCCTTTTCGCCTATTCCACTGTCAGGTATTCAAAAAATAGTACCCCACGCCCCACTTGGTATGTACATACTGCGGCTCGCTGGGGTTGGCCTCGATCTTCTCCCTGAGACGGCGGATATGCACATCCACCGTCCGCACATCCCCGGGGTAGTCCGCTCCCCACACCAGCTTTAACAGGCTCTCTCTGCTGTACACCTTGTTGGGGTTTAACATCAGAAGCTCTAACACCTCGAACTCCTTGGCCGTGAGGCCGATCTCCCTTCCGGAAATGTACGCTCTCCTTCCCTCGCAGTCCAGCTTCAGATCTCCGCCCTCCACAAGCTTCGGGGCCTCCACGCCGGCCGCCTTCTTGGGGTCGATACGCCTCATAATGGCCTTGATGCGCGCCTTGACCTCCAAAATATTGAAGGGCTTGGTGATATAGTCGTCCGCTCCGTATTCCAGCCCCAGGATCTTATCCATGTCGTCTCCCCTGGCCGTCAGCATGATGATGGGGACATTGGAAAACTCCCGTATCTGCTGGCAGACCTCAAATCCGGTGAGCTTCGGCAGCATGACGTCCAGCAGGATAATGTCATAGGCGTTATTGCGGGCGTACTCCAACGCCTCCTCCCCGTCGTATGCACAATCCACTACCATGTCGTCCTGCTCCAGGCTGAATCGTATCCCCTTCACGATCAGCTTCTCGTCATCCACAACCAGCGCTCTTTTGCCTGCCATTCTTGCCCTCTCCCTCTCTGCTAATTTATAGTGATCCTGCTTGATAACTTCTCATAGGTGCTCTCCTTGATTCCGGACACCTTCATAATATCCTCCGCACTTTGAAAGGCTCCGTTTTCCTCCCGGTATGCGATAATGTCCCGCGCCCTGGACTCTCCGATCCCGGGCAGCGTGCACAAAAGCGCGGCGTCCGCCGTGTTGATGTTCACCAGGCCCGACGCCTGCGCGTCCGCAGAGGAGAGAAGCGCCTCCGCCTCCTGTCTGTCCGGTATGTACAGCTTCTCCCCGTCGGACACCCTCGCCGCCAGATTCACATAATCTGTCCGGGCCTCCTCCGAGAAGCCGCCCGCGGCCAGCAGCGCATCCTCCGCCCTGCTGTCCTCCGGAAGCCTCACCACTCCCGGATTCACCACCGCGCCGCAGACATAGACGCAGATCTCCCTCCGCTCTGGGGAGGAGATCTCCTCTTCCACCTGTCCTTCGGCGGTCTCCACGGCCTCCTCTTCCATCTGTCCGGCGAAAGTCTCCACAGGCGCGACGACATACGCCGCATCCCGAATCCCGCAGCCGGAGAGCAGACAGCACAATACCGCCTGCCCGATCCACAGACGCCGCCTTCCTTTCCTTTTCCTCATAGACCCTCCTTCTCCCCCGCGCGGATCCGAAGCCCGCGGGGGACATGAGGGCTGCCTCTCTATGCTGATATTCTTTATTGTAAAGGAATCGCCTTTATTTTACAAGCTGATTTTTCACAAAAATACGGCCGGCGCCAGAGATCACTTCCACTTAAAAAGGATGATCCCGACGATTGCGACGGCCATTCCGATCGCCTTTCTCCACTCCCAGGGCTGCTTCTCCACACCGAACCACCCGAAGAGCTCGATCACATACGCGACGATCAGCTGCGCCGTCACGATCAGCATCACCGCCCGGGCAGGCCCCAGCGCATCCATGCTCTTAATGACCGTGTAGGTGATAAAGGCGCCGATCGCACCGCCGAGCAGCATATATTTGGGCTGTGTGTGGAACATCTGCACGAGGGAGCTGCGGTCCGCAAAGAGCCACGCCGCCAGACAGACCAGCAGCGCCGTAAACTGTACAAAGATGTTGGCCGTCCATATGCTGGACGCCTTCGTCACCTGTGTGTTAAATACCCCCTGAATACTCATAAGCGCTCCGGAAATCAGAGCAATAAAAAAACCGATCATGAGACACCACCTTTCCAAAAACCTCTCCATGGTAGGTTGTCCCACAATCGGTGATTTGATTCTCTTTTCGGACCGGAACGCTACCGCATCTGCAATTCCATCTGCGCCTCCAGCTCCTGCACCATCTCCGTCACGTCCGCGCCGTTCCACACCTTGGAAAAGAGGATCTCCAGCTGCATCCAGTAATTTCCGGTCTCCAGCATTTTGGGAAGCGGCACGCTTCGGGCATACTCCGCCGCGAACACGCTAAGCACCCCGTCGTCCGCGTTGGCCTTTCGGTTGGCGGCAGCCCGATCGCTGCTCTCATAGAGGCTGTCCACATATTCGTCCGTCAGATATGCCGCAAACCGGTTCGCCAGCTCCCTGTGCTGGGAATAGCCGTTAATGGCCACCGCGTTGGTCACGGACAGCGAGCGGCTGAAAAGCCCCTCTCCCACATCCGGCATGGTCGTGACGCCATATTCATAGGGGAAGCTTCCGTCCGCCTTCGCCTCCGCCAGCCGTTTCGCCACGTCGGTGGTTCCCACCGTAAACATCACCTTGCCGTCGATAAAGTCCTGTATGGTGGAATCGTAGGTCACCGTGTCCGACTCGATGGAGAAAAACTGATTCAGCGCCTTGTACACCTCCAGGCACCGGATCGCTTCGTCGCTGACGATCCTGACACAGGTCTCGTCGTCCCCCGCGTCTCCTCCCACGGTCATATAGTTCCCCACAAACCAATAGTTGTAAAAAATATCCGAGACGTCCCACTCCATGACGCTCTCCATTCCCTCCGGCGCGTCGAGGGTATCCGCAATGTTCAGGATGTCGTCCACCGTGGCCGGAAGCGCGTTCGCCAGATACTCCTGGGTCTTCTCCGAAAGGGCCGCCTCGTCGAAGGAGGTATTCACTTCCTCCTCCGGGGAAGGGGTTCCTTCCCCCGCCAGATCCAGCTCCGCAAGCTCGCGCTCCGCCTGCTGGACCGCCCACTGTTCCAGGTAGCTCTCGTTGTACACCAGGGCGCTGGTCTCATAGAAAAGCGGGTACGCGATGATCTTATCCCTGTAGGTCACCGCGGACAGCGCCGCCTCCGGAAAATGCTCCGCGTCACAGATCCCGCCCGGATCCTGCACCTCGCTGGCAAGCCCAGCCAGATACGCCTTCTCCAGGGAGTCATTGCTGATCAGATAGGCGTCCGGCGCCTGTTTTTCGTCCAGGGACGCCCGATTGATCGCCTCCAGATACTCGCTCTCCGAGGTCAGGACCGGAATGACTCTCACGTCCTCCCGCTCTCCAAAGGCGACTGCCGCACTGTTCAGATAATTGGTCAGGGACTCGTCCGAGTACCAAAAATACAGGGTGTCACGCTCCCCAAACCAGGAGGCAGCGCCGGTTTCGTCGGCTTTTACATCCGCCATCTCCCTGGTGCTCCCATAGACGCAGGCCGCCCCCATGACCGCCACCGCCGCCGCTGCAAAAACTCTTTTTTTCCACTCCATAAAAACAACTCCAAACCGTCCTACCGGATGCTCGCATCCAGGATCGATATCATTTCGTCAACGTGTTCTCTGGTAATGACAAGCGGCGGCACAAAGCGAATGATATCCGCGCCCGCGTTGATCAGGATCAGCCCCCGATCCAGCGCACGGTTTATGATCTCCGCCACCGGATGGGAGAAGCGAAGCCCCTGCATCAGACCGCACCCTCTGCGCTCCAGGATATCCTCATGCCTCTCTGCCAGCTCGTCCAGCCTTTTCTCTAGGTAAGGCGCCACCTGGCGGACATGCTCCAGGATATGCTCCTCCTCGAACAGATCCAGCACGGTGGAGGCCGCCGTGGCCGCCAGAGGATTGCCGCCGTAGGTGGTGCCGTGATCCCCCGCCTCCAGAGAGCTCTGCCCCACCCTCTCCGTCATCAGAAACGCCCCCAGCGGAACGCCGCACCCGAGAGCCTTGGCCGTCGTCATAATATCCGGCTTCACGCCGTATCTCTGCCAGGCATACATAAATCCGGTGCGCCCCATGCCGCACTGGACCTCGTCAAAGATCAGAAGGATATCCCGCTCGTCGCAGAGCCTCCTTGCGCTCTTTAAAAACTCCTCCGTTGCGGGGAGAAGTCCTCCCTCCCCCTGCACCGGCTCCATCATAAGAGCGCAGGTCCTGTCCGTCACCTGGGCCAGCACGCTGTCAAAATCGTTCAGATCCGCAAATTTAATGTTTCCGATCATGGGCTCAAAGGGCTCGCGGTACTTGGCGTTGCCCGTCACGGAGAGCGCCCCCATGGTCCTGCCGTGGAAGGAGTGATTCAGGGCGATGATCTCATGATCCGTCCTCTTATCCTTTCGGTAGGCGTATTTGCGGGCCGCCTTGATGGCTCCCTCGTTGGCCTCCGCGCCGGAGTTGGTGAAAAAGACCCGATCCATGCCGGACACTCTCTTGATCTTTTTCGCCGCCTCAATGGCAGGCACATTGTAATAGTAGTTTGAGGTGTGGATCAGCTTATCGATCTGCCCTTTCAGGGCATCGTTGTACTTTTTATTATTGTAACCCAGCGCAAACACCGCGATACCCGCCACAAAATCCAGGTATTTTTTTCCGTCAAGATCGTAGAGGTACACGCCGTCCCCCCGTTCCAACACGATCTGGTAGCGGTTGTAAGTGTGGAGCAGATCCCGCTCCGCCTCTTCTATATAATTCTTCATCGTCTCACTCATGGCAAACTCCTCTTTCTTCCCATTCCTGCATCCCGCAAACTCCGGTCAATGCTCCGCGCAGAACTGATCCCTTCTGACTCCCAGCGCCAGATTGTCGTCGTCCGCAATGATAGCCGTCCCGATACCTTCCTTGGTAAAAATTTCCAGAAGCAGGCAGTGGGGCACCCGCCCGTCCAGGATGTGGACGCGGCTCACGCCGTTTTGGATGGCGGAGGTGCAGTTGTTCAGCTTGGGAAGCATCCCTCCGCCGATGATCCCGCTCTCGATGAGCCTCTCCGCATCGGAGGCGGTGAGCCGAGAGATAAACGTGCTCTTGTCGTTGATATCGCGGTAGAGTCCCTCGATATCCGTCAGAAATACCAGCTTGTCCGCGCCGACCGCTTTGGCGATGGCGCAGGCGGCATCGTCCGCGTTGATATTGTAGGTGTCAAAGTGATCGTCCAGGCCGATGGGCGCCACGATGGGAAGGAAATCGTTCTCCAGAAGATCGTACAGGATCTTGGCATCCACCTCCTTGATATCGCCCACATAGCCGATATCCTGCCCGTCCGAGTACTTCTTCTCCACCTTCAGAAGCCCGCCGTCCTTGCCGCAGACACCGGCCGCCTTAACGCCCAGCTCCTGCACCATAGTGACCAGGCTCTTGTTGACACGGTTCAAAACCATCTCCGCAATCTCCATGGTCTCCTCGTCCGTGACCCTGAGACCATTCACAAATCGGGGCTCCTTGCCTACCTTTCCCACCCAGCGGCTGATCTCCTTGCCCCCGCCGTGGACAATAATGGGCTTAAAACCCACCAGCTTCAAAAGCGTGACGTCCTTGATGACATTTTTCTGAAGCTCCTCGTTGCTCATGGCGCTGCCGCCATACTTCACCACGATAATCTTTCGATTGAACCGCTGTATATAAGGAAGAGCCTCTATGAGCACCTCCGCCTTCCTCATGACTTCCTGCATATCTTTTTCCATATCACATCCCTCTCCCGCCTTGTGCGCAGACAGGCGCTTTTCTGAAATCCTTACTATTCTACCACAAAGCGATCGAGATTGCTACACCGTAACCGAAGGAAAGGGGTAGAATTGGGGAGAACAGAGAAAATGGATAAAAGAAAACTGCTGAAAAAGACCGTAATTACGGCGTTTGTGCATTTTCTGTGCGCTCTGGTTTTTTTTCAAAAAAACAGGATTATTCAAGATTGTGGGAAGGAGTTGAGAAGATGGCGAAAAATGCCGGGAAACGATGCAGGATAAAATACTGCGCATGATGAAAAATGAGATTCATGGTAAAACGTAAATTTTATTTTTAGGATCAGAAAAGGAACATAATTGAAATTCCTGTCGAAGTATGCTACCATCATTTTGGGACTACTAGGATGGTAGGCGGTTAGCCCTCCCCGGAGGGACTGTGTTCTACACTCCGTTTCGGTCGGCGCAAAACCTGCGTCCACCGGACGCAGTGCGCCCCTCCGTTTACATAGAAACCCGCAAGGGAATCTGGGAAAGGAGGGATGAAGCGAATGTTGACGATTGAAGGATTGATTTCAGTGCTTGGCCTGTGCCTGACCTGTTTCGGTCTTGGATACGCCATCGGTAGCAAAGATAATGACAAGACACAAAAATAGCCGCCCCGTCTGACAAACTAAGCGGCTATTTCAGCACTTAATATCAGGCTAACCGTCTATCGGTAGTCCTGGGGGACATCTGTTATCAGCAGGTGTCCTTCTTTAAGTTCAATATATCATAATTTTCAGAGGGTTTCAACTGTTTTCTTTTTAGCTACTTCCATATTTCCATTTCTGATTGATTGAATCCATTATATCTTAAAATCGTGTGTTTTTCAATAATAATCGTTTAACTATGCGATTAACCAGGTAGTCATAAACACCAATACAGGAAAATTATGCAGGAGTTTGGCCGGCCACCCCAATGGATGGCCGGCCGTGCCGGCGCGTTATGACGTCTCGCTCGCCCTTGTCGCATACTGCAGCTCAAGAGGCGCAAAAGCGTAGGTAAACAAAGCTCTGGCCATCAGGGCTCCCTGCTGCCCCTGAGCATTTCCCGCCATACCCAAGCTCTCAAAAAAGAGATCTATCATGTAGATCGTGCAGGTCTGTGCATCGGTTTTTTCGGATATCATTTTAAGCAAGATATCTTTTATCACCTCATTGTTCCCAACCGTCGCAAAGAAATAATTCCATGCGTAACTACCATCTTTAAAGTTTTCTTTTTCACGTTGATATCTCTCCTCCTGAGTGGACTGCGTAAAGTTTTTGATGACTTCAAAAGGGGCATTGGAACCGATCAACGGCATATACGCATTGTCCCGATTGGGAAAGCGGTATCTGTGATAGAAAACGCCGTTAAAATCCTCACACCCAATGCCGATGTCCACGTCCATATAGATGCCTCCCCAGCAATACAAAATATACATCCGAAACAGATCCGACACAAACTTATAGCTTTCGCCACTCCCATTCCTCATTAAACACATGATGATTTCCAGGCATACCCGATCCCACTCCCCGTGTTTTCCTCCCTCCAGGAGATCCTCTATGATGTTCACGCTATAGCCCGCATCCTGCAAAAGCTTCAGCTGATCAACTTCCGCATTCTTCATCTTTTCCGCTGTGGAGTGGGTAGTCCAGAGTATCTGCACATAGTTACCCCGGCTCCTCTTTGACAGCTTCTTCTGAAAATCCAGCAGATTTTGAAAGCTTGAAGTCGTGATCGCATTTCCCACCCATATCCGATGGATCATGGGCGGAATCTGTGCATTTCCTATCTCAACATATTGCAAACCATCTCGTTCAAACAATTCTCTAAAATTATACATAATGATTCTCCTTTTCGTTTTATTTATTTTTCCGGTTATCATTTTCCGGTTATCATTTTCCGGTTGTCACATCTTCTCTTACCGTCAATGTCAGGCAGTTTTTTCCGTCGATGTACTCGTACTCGATCCGGTGCATCCACTTTTTGACCAGATAGATGCCAAGTCCTCCCTCCTTCCGCTGCCAAAGCGGCTCATGAAGATTCGGCTCCGGAGTCTCCAAGGGATTGTAGGGGCGTCCGTCGTCCGTCAGGATCAACGTGACCCGTTTTCCCTCCCGTGTCATTCGGATCTTTTGGGTCACCTCGCCGGCACCGCTATAGTAACAGATATTGGAATAGATCTCATCCAGAGCCATTTTCAGAGTTCGGATCTGTTTTCTGGCGATCCCTTTCTCAGTCAGGATACTCTCCAAAAAAAGCTGCTGATCGGAAAGCCGCCGTATATCAGCCGCACTGCTCATCTCCCAGTGGTTCGCCCCGTAATAGGCCAGGCACAGCATGGTCACATCGTCAAACGGCTCCGCATCCTTCTGAAACGCATCGATACTCTCCCACAAAATCCGTATCAATTCTCCCGGGGACGCTCCGTCCGCCTGCTCCGCCGTCTGCTTCAACCTCTTCTCCCCGTAAAGCTCCCGCTGTCGGCTGGACGCCTCCGTCACACCGTCCGTATAGAGAAGCAGCATCTCCCCCTCCTTCAGCTCCAGGAGATAACTGCGGTAGCTTCCGCCCTCCATACCCGCCAGGACAAAACCGCTGCGTCTGTCCACATAGGTGCCGGCCCCATCCTCCCCAAGGAGAAGCGGCGGGCAGTGTCCGGCATTGACGTACTCCAGCCTGCCGGAAGAGACGGTGAGGATCCCCAGCCACGCGGTGACAAACATACCGTTGGGATTGTTGGCACACAGCGCATCATTGATCCCCTCCACCACGGAGCCCAGACAGCCCTCCCTGTAGCAGAAGCCTCCGTACCGGGAAGAGAGATGGATGCGGATCAACGTTCTCGCCACCACCATAAAAAGCGCTGCCGGAACGCCTTTTCCGGAGACGTCCGCCATGATCAGGACCAGATGGTCCTCGTCCAGCAGAAAGAAATCATAGAAATCGCCTCCCACCCCCTTGGCGGGAACCATTCGGGCGCGCAGCTCAAACTCCGGCCTGCCCGACAATTCGCCCGGCGCCTCCGGCAGCATGTCCGCCTGCAGGCGGGCCGCCACCTGGATCTCCGTCCGGATCCTCTCCTTTTCCGCAGTGACCGCTTCCAGATTACGGATATATCTTTGGATCCTGTGCGCCATCCGGTTAAACGCCACCCCCAGCGCCTCCACCTCGTCCCCCGTGCAAAGGTGGATACGGTGGTCGAGATTGCCTCCGTCAAGCTGTGCCACCTCCTTTGTCAGCTCCCTGATCGGTTTCGTGAGCCTGTTGGAAAAGCACATTCCGCCTCCATAGATTGCTGCTATCAACAGAAGGTACAGGCCGGCATACACAAACAGCATCCTTAAAATCGTCTCCTCCTGTTCTCTTTCCACGTCCTGCGCCAGCGCAAGGATATTCTCCTGGCTCTCTACGGCGGGGGAAAGAATCTTTTCCGCATCCACCACCGTCACAAAGCTCCATCCCAGCTTGGGCAGCGGCGCATAGGCCAGATATACCGCCTTTCCATCTACCACAAGACGCCTGTACCCGCTCTCTCCGGACAGCATAAGCTTCGCCGTCTCCGCCAGCTCACGGTTTTCGCTCTCCCGTATATCTCCGGACTGCACCCCGAAGGCCGCCGTTTCCCCGTCCTCCCTGCCGGAAACGATGATATGTCCCTTCTCATTTACCAGAAACGCGTAACCGTCCCCCAGAAGCTCGGTGTCCAGAACCACCCGATTGATCGTTTCCAGATAGGAACCGATCCCCGCCACCGCTTCCACCTGGCCGTTGTGATATACGGGAGCTGCGCACACGATACAGTCCCTGCCGGAATGGATATCCGGAAAGATATCGGTGTAGACCGTCGTCTCCGGCGCCGCCTCCAGTGCCATTTGATACCACTGTCTTTCGTCCGCCTCATAGGGCAGGGGAAGCGCGCCCGTCTCCCCGTACTTCCTGTACGCGGCGGCATCCGCCTGTATCATCCAGCCGCTCTTTGTGGCCAGATAAGCGGAGGATATCATATCGTTCTGGCTGTTGTACTGCACCAGCATATCCTGAAGGTTCCCCAGCTTTAAGATTTCTTCGGTCTCCTCCGGCCTTTCCCCGTTCGGGGCAATCCGTTCAGACCACAGAAGCTGCGCCGCCATCCGGCGGGATCCCGGCACGGGAAGCGGCACGCTCCTGTCCGGATATCCGGCGGGATCGCCGTAAACTGCCTCCGCCTGCGCGGCGATCCCCAGGACGTCCGCCTCCACGCACTCAAATTTTTCCGCGATGTAGGCCGCCCTCTCCTGTGCCATATCCGTCAAGTGCTCCACCGCAAGCCGCTCCAGCGCAAGCTCCGCGTCCGAGGCGGCCGTGACCCCCAGCTTACGGCTGCTTTTTCCGGAGAGCTCCATGACAAAGCACTGTCCATAAATCCCGACCGCTCCCGCAAGCAGCAGGGACGCCGTCACCATGACAAGGAGCAGCCGGTTCACCTTCCTTCCGATCCCTCTGTCTTTTTCACTCTTTCCAAACCCCATATCCTTCCTCCGTTTTCCGCCGCACAATCACGGATGTCCCTCCTCTCGCCCGGCTTTTCTCACATAATCCAGGATCTCGGAAAATTCCCCGCTCGCCGCATAATCCTCCCAGAAGATCTCTGTCTCTCCCCTGTGGTGCATCACCAGGTATTCCCGCTTGCTGCACAGGGGCTTTAACCCCGTAAAAAAATATCCCATACGGGTCAGTGTCTCATAGGCCCAGACCGCCTGCGGCAGATTACAGTTTAGATAGACGTTCGCCGTCTGTTTTCCCCTGAGCGGATACGCCCTGTGTATTTCCCGTATGCAGCTCTCCAGATCGCCGCCGATCTCCTCCCTCTACCGTTACTTCCAACGTCAGCAGCTCGTCAAATCCGGTGACCTCAAAGATTTTCATAACGGTATCGTTACAGTCTCTCACCACCATTTCCCCGCCCTTACGGTACATCCGGTTGTCCGCTGCCAGCAGCACGCGCAGTCCGGCGGAGGACACGTATTCCAAATCCGCAAAGTCAAGGATGAGAGAGCGGACGCCGTCCAGCTTTTTTTCGGACAGCTCCCTCTCAAGCTGCGGCGCCGTCACGGTGTCCAGACTCCCCTCCACCTCCAGAAGGAGACGGTCCTGTTCTCTGTTTGTTTTTATGGTTATCCTCTCATTGTTCATAATCTCACCCCCCTGTCTCCTCATCCCACGCGGGCCTCCTCTGGAAGCCCACGTGGTAGGTGATCCTTTCCATCGTCAGCTCATGCTCGCCGATCAGATACCTTCCCACCGTGATGTCCTTTCCGATGATAACGCCCCTTGGATAATCGTTGAGACAGCGATTCAGCAAAGCCGCCTGTTCCTCCCGCGACTGATCCGACAGGGGATTGCCGGGATTGACGCTGCCGATGGTCACCAGTTTTATGTAGCGCACGTCCATCAACGTGGCCTTTTCGTCACTTTTCGTCATACTCTTACGATTCTCCCTGGCTCTGCGTGCCCGTCGTCCTTCCCGATACGGCGTCGCTGTACTCTGTCCGCTTGCCCGCAAGCTCCTGCTCCAGGTTGTTCACCGTCTTCTGCGAGGACACCGCGTTTTTCTGCGCCGCGGCGATCTGCCCGTAATAGGTTCCCGAGACGTATTCCTGAAGCGTGTCCTTTCCTTCCTCGTAAGCCTTCAGACCAAACAGGGCCGATACCTTCTGTCCATCCTGGCTGTCGGCCTCCTCCGCCACCATGGGAAGCGTGTCCGCCAGCTGGTTCTGGAACGTGCTCCAGTTGGTATTCAGATCGTCCAGAAGCTGTGAGTCGGCCATGGACTCCTCGTCTCCCTTATTCTCTTCGTTTTGCCTTTTCAGCAGCACGCTCCGGTAGGTGTTGAGCTGCGCGTCGCCCAGCCTCTTTAACAGCTGTATCTGGTTGGACAGCCCATCCCTCGCCGCGTTCAGCTGGCTCTCCAGCTGGTTGATATCCGCGCGGAGAGCCTTGAGACGCTCCGCCTTCAGCTTTGCCTGTCCCGTCAGATCCCGTCCGTCGCCGTCCTTTAGAGTGCTTCCCACCAGCGTCGGCGCGACGTTTGCCGCCATCATGTCGAGCACTCGTGCCAGACCCTCCGGCACGCCGTGGTTGGTGGCTCTCACATCCACATGATATTTCGCGGAATTGTCCGAGCTTCTGGTATTGCTCTGATGGGAGCTGATGCTGCCCGTCACACTGACCTTGATCGGGCCGATCTTCAAGCTTCCGGTGAGGCTCGCCCCCATATCCCGGGAGGATTCCTCCCTCTCGCTCTGCTTCACCTCCATATCGAACAGCACGTTCACTTCATCCACCTGCAGATTGGGAATGGGCACGATCGCCAGCATGGGCACATCCACCTTCATCTCGTCCATGTTGCTGGTCCCGTCCTCATTCATGCTGCGCTTCTGGTAGCCAAAGGCCACCGTGCGCAAATTTCCCTGGGCGTCAAATCCGACCTGATTGATAAAGTCCGCCGCCGCAGTGGCAAGCTGTACACTGGCGTCCGCCGCCGCCCGAAGGGGCGCACCGATCAACTGATCCATTTTCAGTCCTGCAAACTGTTCCGCAATCGCCATATAAATCCCTCCGTTCCCTTTTCTTTCTTCTAAATCCTGACAATCTTCTAAATCCTGACAAAAACCCCCATATACCGGAAAGCATCCTCCCGCTGCCCTGTGTCCAGAAAAACGATCTTTGCTTCCTCCGCTCGGGAAACTCCACTCCGGTCACCGAAACGCTTTCCACAAAGAGCACTCTCGGCGACCCGCACAGCTCCCGCCACAGATCCGGCCTTCCCGCCAGGGACAACAGCCTTTGCAGCCGGATATCCTCCCATCTCTTCCGCTCCTCCCCAGAGTCCTCTTCCATGAGCAGCCGGAAATTCAGTTCCTCCGCAAGGGTCTCCGCATGGGCAGCCACCTGCCGCCTGACCTCTTCTTCCCACTCCGCCCTTGTCCTATGCTCCCTCTCTTCGCCTCTGTGCCCTCTTCTACTCATAGTCCTTTTCCAAGCCAAACCGGATCTCCCGATCCATGATCTCCTCCTGGTATTTCATAATGCGGTTTGTGATATTGGACTGCGCCATCAGATATTTGTCCCTGTCAAATTCTCTGGTGTCCTCGGCAAAGGCTTCCCGGCTGATCTGCTGCATCCGCTCCTGCTCCTCCATCATATCCGAAATCTTTTGGTAGAGACGCTTCAGCTTTGTGATCTTTGCCTTCAGCTTGGAAACCTGGAGCCACGTGTTTTTCTGATCCTCGGAGCCCAGGTTGCCGTCCACCGCGACGGGAGTTGCGTCCACCTTCTTGGCGATCTGGTTGGCGCTTAAAATATCCGTCAGGCGTAAGATCCCCTCGGTAGCCGGCAGAGAGGCAATTTTCATCCGGTAGGATACCCTGGGCAAAAAGTCGCCCTCCCGCGGTTTGGGCGCACAGATGCGCGCCGCCACGGAACATTCCCCGCCCTCCCCTTTTTCCGCCTTTACCTCCGCGGAAAAGTCAATTTGGGCTTTCTCCACGTTCAAACCGGTGATGGGCACGATCGACAGAATCGGCACCTGCACCTGCAGCTCGTCCACGCTGTAGCCATCCTCGCCCTCCGGCCTGACCTGCTCATAGGCAATGTTGATGTTGTTCAGTTGAATACTTTCCTCCTGGCCGTTTTGCCGGAGGCTCCCCATACTCCTGATCGCATCCACCACCTGCCCTCTGAGAAGCTGGTTGGATTTCTCCAGCGCATGAAGGGGTGCATACACCAGCTCGTCCAGAGGGATAAAGTCGCTCTCCCGATAACCGGCCGATGCTCCTCCACCGCCGTCCTCCCCCATTTCATCGTCGTACTCGCCGTAGTAGTATTCCTCTTCGTCCAAGGGTATTTCCTCCTCAACTCAAAAACAAGTCTCTCTCTTCCTCTCTTCTGCGCTTAAGTCCTTCCAGCACCTTGCCGCCTCCCTTATTGTACAGAAGAAGCTTCTCCGCTACCGTGGCGGCATCTCTTCCCTGCACCAGCTTCTGGAGATTTCCGTTCCCGCAGTTGTAGCAGAAGCTGGTCAGCGCGTCAAACTGGTTCTGGTTCGGCACAAAGGTGAGAATCCCCTTTTTCACGCAGACATTCACATAGTCGGCATACTTTTTCAGATCCTCCCTCAGCAGGGCCATTGCGGCCTCCTGAGAGGGCAGCGTATCCCCCTCCTTTACTCCGGCGGTGTGTCCGTAGCCGATCGTCCACACTCCCGCGGGACAGCGGTATGCCTTCTGCCGGTATCCCTCAAATCCGGCAACCAGCTTCACGCCTCTGTCGGACACCTGCATCTCTCCGGGCACAGACTCCTGCTTCCCTTTTGCCTTGTCCACTGCCGCCTTCACGTCCGCTCGAAAACCGTCCATGGTGTAGCCGCAGGACAGTGCCTTCCAAAGATGGTCCGGATCCACGTGGCCGCTGGCGACGCCTCTCTCATGCCCTTCCTTATGGCTGATGATCACGCCGCTCTCTGTGGGATCCAATCCGTATTTCTCACAGAGCATGGCAAACAGCTCCACCGCCGTGTCGTAGGTGCGCTTCACCGCGGCCAGAGCGGCCTCCCTGTCGGAGCAGCCCACAAGCACCCCCTTCTCGTAGCACAGACAGCCGGGCTCGCACATCTCCACACCGATATGGGTATTGTTTGCGCTGCCGCCGCAATGCCACCCCCGATGTTCCCAGGGAAGCGTCTGATACACCGTTCCATTGTCCGCGTCGATAAACGCATGGACGCAAGCCTTGTCCTGGTTCGGACTGTCCCATCCTTTGACGAACACCTTTGCCGACGGCTGTCTGCACCCCACGCTGTGCAGCATCAGCCCCTTCACCACAATGGTTTTTCCGGCTTTGTAGCAGGGATTGTTTTTCAGAATACTCTTTACAATCTCCATAAATCGTTCCTCCTTTTTTTATTGAGATGGGGTCCATCTCTATACCCATAATACGATATTATGTTGCGTTCTTTTTTCAGCAAGTTTCCACAGGAAACGACAAAGACCGTTTGGGCTCCACAGACAAAGGGGCGGATCCCATCGATCCGCCCCTTGCTTCTTCCCATATTTTTTTATCTTTTTTTCTATAACTTCTTGACAACCGGAACATAATATCGTATTATGACAACTTTAAATTGCAACAAAACAGTATCTTTTGCCATTTTCTTTTTACAGATTTAATAAGTTCATTCTCTCACGTTTTGCCTCTCCCGTCGTCGCGGTGTACACCCTTGTCGTCTCCAGGCTGGAATGGCCCAGGATATCCGCAAGCTCAAACAAATTGGAATATTGTTCCATGTACGTGACGGCAAACAGATGGCGGAAGCTGTGAGGATGCGCCTTCTCTTTGGGCACGCCCGTCATATCCGCAAGGTGTATCAGCATCTTATAGACTGCCGTCCGGCTGATGGCACGCTCCGTATTCCCCCGAAAAATGCTTCCCGACAGTATGTTGTTATCGCAGCAATATCTCCTCAGATCGCTGATCAGCTTGTCCGGCAGATAGACCGCCCTGGTCTTGCCCTTGTTGCTGGTCACAAACTTTCTGCACCGCAGCGCTTCCACCGTGCAGTCAGCGAGCTCACTGACCCGTATTCCGGTCAGCGCCAGCGTGCGCATAATACAGTAATATTTGTCCCTGCCGCTCTCCCTGGCATAGCTCAACAGCTTTCCGTATTCCTCGCGATTTAAGATATTTTCCGGACACTGCCTTTTCTGCAGACGCTCCGTTTTCAGCGCGCAGCCCTCAAAACCCGCATATTTCAGGAAGCGGTTGGTCGCCACGATATAGAGATTTACGCTTGTCATCTTTCCTCCCTGAATCAAAAGAAGATCCTTGTACGCCATAGTCTCCCTCTTGGTGATCTTCCTGGCTCCCAAAAACTTGAGAAAGTTTCTGGCCTGCCTCAGATAAATCTCCCTTGTGTGGATCGACAGCTCTGCGTCCGACAGATATTCCTCATATCCCTCATATCCCTTTATTTCCTCTCCACAGTTTTCCATCCTTTTACCTCCTTGTCTGACCTCCTTGTCTGGCAAAAGGCTCTGTTTTTATCTGGTAGTTGGCCGTCACGTCCTTCCGGTGCCCTTCCTGCTACATAGGCATACCTCCTATCCCCTTCAAGCTGAAAAAAAACGGATACCGAGCAAGCTCTCCTGCGTGGCCCTGTATCCGTTGTGTTTCCGTATCTAAAAACGGCTCTATTCGGTTTTTCTTTTTTGTCAGGAGCGGTAATCCGCGTTGATCTTCACATAGTCATAGCTCAGATCACAGCCCCAGGCGGTCGCCTCCGCCTCCCCCATGTGCATATCCACAAGCACCGTCACCTCAGGGGCCGAGAGTATCTTCGCGGCTTCCTCCTCGCTGTAATCGCAGCCGACCCCGTCCCCGTAGATGTGGATCCGCCCGCTTGCGCTCTCAAAGTAGAGATCGATCTTCTCCGGATCAAACACCGCGCCGGAATAACCCAGCGCGCAGAGGATCCTTCCCCAGTTGGCGTCGTGCCCGAAGATCGCCGCCTTGGTCAGGGAGGAACAGATGACCGATTTGGCCAGCGTCCTGGCATCCGCCTTGCTGGCCGCGCCGACCACCCTGCACTCAAAGAGCGCCGTGGCTCCCTCGCCGTCGCCGGCCATCTTTTTCGCCAGATAGGTGGTGATATAGTGGAGCGCCTGGCAGAAGACGTCGTAATCCCCGCCCTCGTCCACAATCTCCTCATTGCCCGCCAGACCGTTTGCCAGAACCAGGAGCGTGTCGTTGGTGGAGGTGTCTCCGTCCACGGAGATCATATTGAAGGAGTCCACCACATCCGCGCTCAGAGCCTTCCTGAGCATCTCCCTGGAGATGTTTGCGTCGGTAGTGATAAAGCCCAGCATGGTACACATGTTGGGGTGGATCATTCCGGAGCCCTTGCACATGCCGCCCAGAGTCACCGTCTTTCCCGATATCTCCACCTGAACGGCGATCTGCTTGTGCACCGTGTCCGTGGTCATAATGGCCCTGGCCGCATCCTCCGCCGCCTCCGGAGAATGGGACTTTGCCGCCGCCAATTTGTCAATGCCGGCAAGGATCCGATCCACCGGATTCTGCATACCGATCACGCCGGTGGAAGCCACCAGCACCGCCTCCGGAGGAATGTCGAAGAGCTTCCCCGTATGCTCCGCCTCCGCCCGACAGCAGTCCATCCCCTGTCTGCCGGTGCAGGCGTTTGCGATCCCCGTATTGACCACCACCGCCTGCACAAAAGGCGATTTTTCCACCAGCTCTCGGTCCCACTGAACGGGCGCCGCCTTCACCACATTGCTCGTGAAAGTGCCCGCCACCCGACAGGGCACCTCGCTCCATATCAGCGCCATATCCTTTCGATTCTGATATTTGATTCCGGCCTCCACGCCCGCCGCCAAAAAACCCTTGGCTGCGGTCACGCCGCCTTCCAGCACCTTCATAGCTCCTCCTTATCCGCGCCGCCATATCCGGCCGCGCTCCAAACCCCTGTTTCGCGCGTTATTGATTAAACGCCGTGATATTTTCTTCGTTCAGGGTAAAATCGTAGTAGTTTAAATCCTCTCTGCGGGTCCACCCGATGCAGTTCCAAAACGCGTTTCCCACGTCGTTCTGTGTAAAAGCGATCAGGCTGACCTTGTTGATCTGCTCCCGCCTGAGCGCGTTCATGCAGTGAACCACCATCGCCTTGCCGATCCCAAGTCTCCGGTAGTCCGCACGCACGCACACGTGATACAGACAACCTCTGCGGCCGTCGTGCCCGCACAGGATCCCGCCCACGATGGCGCCGTCCTCCGCCACCGCCACAACACTGGTGGCCGGATTCCTCCCCAGGAACCGCTCCACCCCTTCTCTGGAATCGTCGATGCTCCTTATCCCGAACCCCCGTATGGTCATCCACAGGGCGCGGAGCCCCTCATAGTCCTCCAGGGTCATCGTCCGTATGGTATATGTTTTTCCGCTCATCTCTCCCGTTTCCTTCTGTCCCATTCTCTGTCTTGTTTCCTAATTTGTTTTAGTTTTCTTGCCTTCCTGCGCTGGCCTATTTCGCTGTCTTATTTCACTGCCTTATTTTTCTGTCCTGCAGATTTTTCGCCTGTCTGTGGGCGGCTGCGCTGCAAGGCATCCCTTCGCCTTCCGCGCCCAGATCAGGGGAAACAGGGCACGAGCTCAAGCCCCTCGCTCTCCGGCAGTCCGAACAGCAGGTTCATATTCTGCACCGCCTGTCCGGCAGCGCCCTTCACCAGATTGTCCAGCGCCCCCATCATAACGATGCGCCCCGTTCTCTCATCGATCACAAAGCCGATGTCCACATAGTTGCTCCCCTCCACCCACTTGGTCTCCGGACAAACGCCCTGATCCAGCAGACGGATAAACCGCTCCCGACCATAGTACCGTTCGTAAGCCGAGCGGACTTCCTCATAGGAGGGAAGCGAACCGTCCGGCTTTCTCTTAAGCGTCGCGTATTCCGTGACAAGGATTCCGCGGTTCATGGGCACCAGATGCGGCGTAAAGCTGACGGTCACACTGCAGTTTCCCGCATATCCGAGCTGCTCCTCGATCTCCGGCGTGTGGCGGTGGCTCGCCACCCCGTACGCCTTCATGTTCTCGTTGACCTCACAGAAAAGATTCTGCACCTTCGCCCCCCTTCCGGCTCCGGAGGTTCCGGACTTGGCGTCCACAATCAGCGTGTCCACGTCGATCATGCCCTCCTTCACCATAGGGTATGCCGTCAAAATGGAACAGGTGGTGTAACAGCCGGGATTGGCCACCAGCCTGGTCTTTTCCGTGATCCGGCCGCGGTTGATCTCGCAGAGGCCGTACACCGCCTCCTTGATAAACTGCGGGGATTTGTGCTCGATCCCGTACCATTTCTCATACACCGCCACATCCTGGATGCGGTAGTCCGCGGACAGATCCACGATCTTTGTCTTTGAGAGGATCTCCTCCGTCAGGATTCCCGCGAGGAACCCCTGAGGGGTAGCGGTAAAGATCACATCCACCTGATCCGCCAGCTTCTGCAGATCGTCGTCCTTACAGACATCCTCCACGATCCGGAACATATTTTGATAGATCCGATCATATTTTTGGTCAATATAGCTTTTGGATCCGTACCACTCGATCTTTACATCCTTATGATTTGCGAGGATGCGCACCAGCTCTCCCCCCGCATATCCGGTCGCCCCGATAATACCTGCTCTGATCATAATCCCTGATTCCTCTCGTTTCCGCCGCCTGCAGGCGGTCGCAAAATACAGCCTGAAAAATACAGTCCGATAAAGTCCAAACAGTTACATCATACCACTTTTTGCTGAAATGTCCACTGTCTTTTCATGGCGGCAAGGTTATTACCTATTTTATAATACTTCCTCCGCGGTGTCAAATCATCCGTCGGGGCCGCCTTCCCCCTTGCTTTTCCCAATAGAATGTTGTATATTATTCACAACGTCTAATATTCACACATAACAAAGGGAGGCATTTACCTATGAAAGAGAAAGTAATTTTGGCTTACTCCGGCGGTCTGGACACCACCGCGATCATTCCTTGGCTGAAGGAAAATTTTGACTACGAGGTCGTCTGTGTGTGCATCGACTGCGGACAGGAGGAGGAGCTGGACGGGCTTGAGGAGAGAGCAAAGTCCTGCGGCGCTTCCAAGCTCTATATCGAAAATGTGGTCGACGAGTTCTGTGACAAATACATCGTTCCCTGTGTACAGGCTCACGCCGTATATGAAAACAAGTATCTCCTCGGCACCTCCATGGCAAGACCTCTGATCGCCAAGAAGCTGGTGGAGATCGCCAGAAAGGAGAATGCTTCCGCTATCTGCCACGGCGCTACCGGCAAGGGCAACGACCAGATCCGCTTCGAGCTGGGGATCAAGGCTCTGGCTCCGGATTTAAAGATCATCGCCGCCTGGAGAAACGAGAAGTGGACCCTGGATTCCCGTGAGTCCGAGATTGCATACTGCGAGGCGCACGGCATCCATCTCCCCTTCTCCGCAGACTCCTCCTACAGCCGTGACCGCAATATCTGGCACATCAGCCACGAGGGGCTTGAGCTGGAGGATCCCGCAAACGAGCCGAATTTCGAGCACCTTCTGGTGCTGGGGACCACTCCCGAGAAGGCTCCCGAGGAGGGCGAATATGTGACCATGACCTTTGAGAAGGGCGTGCCCACCTCCGTAAACGGCAAAAAGATGAAGGTTTCCGATGTGATCCGCACCCTGAACGCGCTGGGCGGAAAGCACGGCATCGGCATTGTGGACATCGTGGAGAACCGCGTGGTCGGCATGAAGTCCCGCGGCGTCTACGAGACCCCCGGCGGCACGATCCTGATGGAGGCTCACCAGCAGCTCGAGGAGCTGATCCTGGACCGCGACACCTACGCTCTCAAAAACGAGATGGGCATCCGCTTTGCAAGCCTGGTGTACGAGGGAAAATGGTTCACTCCTCTCAGGGAGGCAGAGCAGGCATTTATCGAGAAGACCCAGGAGTACGTCACCGGCGAAGTGAAGTTCAAGCTCTACAAGGGCAACATCATCAAGGCGGGTACGACCTCCCCCTACTCCCTGTACAATGAGAAGATCGCTTCCTTCACCACCGGCGACCTGTACGACCACCACGACGCGGAGGGCTTTATCAACCTGTTCGGCCTCTCCAGCAAGGTGCGCGCGATGAAACAGCTCGAGCAGGGCATCGACCCCATGAAGAACGAGCAGTAAAGAGGCAGACATGATCTTACAGATTTTCTTTTGGTGTTATGTGCTTATCATTAACATTGTGGGGTTTGGGATCATGGGAGCCGACAAAAAAAGAGCCATCCGGGGTGCCTTTCGCATCTCGGAGCGCTCTCTTTTTTTGACGGCCCTCCTGGGCGGAAGCCTCGGCTGCATCCTGGGAATGGAACATTTCCGGCACAAGACAAAGCACTGGTACTTCCGCTATGGAATGAGAGCCATCTTTCTCCTGGAGACGGCAGGCGTCCTGTTTTTGTTCTGGAGGTTCCCGCCGGCTCCGTAGGCTCTATGTGGTGACCACCACACCGCCGTCGTTGGCGTACATGCTGCCGATTCCGGTGGTGTCGGTGATATACACCCTGGCAAAGCTCTGCTTGTCCAGGATCATGCGCTTCACCTGCTCGGCGCGCTCGGGAGCGTTGCAGTGGGAGACGATGAGGGTCCGCTTCCCCTGTCCCGACAGTTCCCGCACCGCCATCTCCGCCATCTTGGCCAGCGCCTTCTTGATCCCGATGCCCTGTCCTCTCTGGACAATGATCCCCTTATCCCCCGCCATCACGGGCTTGATGTTTAGCGTAGAGGCCACCAGCGCCTTCACGCTGGACAATCTCCCGTTCTTTCTCAGAGTCTCCAGATTATCCAGGACGAAATAGGTGTGCACGCTGCTCCGAAAGCTCTCGATCCGGCTCACGATCTGCTCGAAGGAAAGCCCCTTTTCCTCGAGCTCCATCAGCTTCAGCGCGATCTGCGTTTCCCCGCCGCAGGCGGACTCCGAGTCGATCACGTGGATCTGCTTCTCCCCGTATTTCTCCAGATACAGATTTTTCCCCAGCACCGCGCTGTTGTAGCTGCCGCTCAAATGGGAGGAGAGCGTCACCACGTACACCCGTTCCACATCCGACCGGTACGCCTGCAGGAACCGCTCGGGAGAGGGACAGGAGGACTTGGGACACTTGGGACACTCCGCCACCCTCCGCAGAAATTCGGCCTGGTCAAAATGCTCGTCGTCCATGATGTGATAATCCCCCACCTGGATCCCCAGGGGAACGGACTCGATCCTGTCGTCCCTCTTAAGCTCCTCGGGAATCTCACAACAGCTGTCCACAACAATCTTATAACTCATTGGTCTTCTCCATTCTCAAAAACATTTGATATAGTTTCAATTACTACTTATGATAACATATTAAACCTCATTCGTAAAGAACAAAATCCCTTTTCGGATAAAATTGCATGGGGAGCCCGCTGTATGCTATAATACGTTACAGATTTCACGTTACAGATTTCAGACGTTTGGGAAACGCCTATTTTATTTTTTCTGCAAGGAGAACCGAAAATACCATGACCATCTTAGAAATTACCTCCTTAAAGCCTCTGATGAACCAGCTGCTGGCCGGAGACGCCTTCGACGACTTCCTGCTGGTGGAAGCCCACGTGCGCACCGCCCTCACCTACACGGTGGACGGGCGCATCAACACGCAGTTTTATCCGGCAGAGGAGCGGGGGACGGATCACATTCCCTATGAGTTTCAACCCTGGGGCGAGGTGAAAGGACTGTTCTTTGACTTAATTAAGGGGAAGCATACGCCCCTTTCCTTCCAATTTGTCCTGCACTATAAGCCGGAGGCCGCGCGCGCCCTGCTTTCACAGGCATCCTGCGGCGAGGCCGCCTCCCTGCTTCGGGCGCTGGTGCTCACCCTGCGGTACGACGGCGCGAAGGCTTCCGTCGTCACAGGCACCTCCTACGACACCTTTGTGAGAAACAAGGAGCCGGACGAGGCCTGGGACAGGTTCGTGTCCGGATTCTTCACAAAAAAAGGGATCTCCTATGAGATCCCGCAATAGCGCTATTTTTTCATCTTGGGCTTAAAGATCAGACTCGCCAGATAGCCGAAGACCAGCGCGGCGGAGCAGCCCACGGCTCCGGCCTGAAAGCCGCCCATAAAAATCCCCAAAAATCCCTCTTTGCCGACCGCTTCCTTGACCCCCTTCATGAGAATGTTGCCGAATCCCAAAAGCGGTACGCTGGCGCCCGCTCCGGCAAATTCCAGAAAGGGCTCGTACCATCCCAGGGCGCTGATCAGAGCCCCCGTCACCACCAAGAGCACCATGATCCTGCCGGGCATCATCTTCGTCTTTTCCATCAGAATCTGCACCAGCAGACAGATCAGCCCGCCGACCCAAAACGCATTGATGTAATCCATCCTGCCTGTCACTCCTTTCCCCGTCCTGTCTACCGGACGCTTCTTTGGAGTTAGTCTCTGCATATTTCACACAATTATGTATCGCGGAGCAAAACCCATTCCCGGGCAGCTTTCTCAAACTCAGCGCCACCTCTCGTGGATCTCCGCGGCAATCTTCCACAGCATTTTTTCATCACATTCAACGGTCATTTGGGCGTATTTCTCATAGAGCGGGACGCGCTCCTCATACAGCTCCCGAAGGGTCTGTCCCGGCCGGAGCGTCACGCCCCTTTCGTTCAGGTCGCCGAGCCTTTCCTCAATCTTTTCCAGGGAGAGCCGCAGATACACGATCGTGCCGAGTTGCCCCAGATGCTCCATAGCCTCCGCCCCGTAAACCGCGCTTCCTCCGGTGGCGATCACGCTTTTGTGTGCGTCAAGCGAAGCGTTTACCTCGTTTTCGATCCGCCAGAACCCCTCGATCCCATGCTCTTCGATCAGCTCGTGCAGAAGCCTTCCGCTGCGCTCCTGGATCACCAGATCCGAATCTATGAACCCGTACCCCAGGCGCTTCGCCAGCACAACGCCCACGGTGCTCTTGCCTGCGCCCGGCATACCGATGAGTATCAAATTGTCCTTCCTTTGTCCCGCCATATTTCCGCTCCCTTGTCTTTTGGACCATAGGAAACAGCCCCGGAATCTCGTTCTGTCCCGGGGCCGTTGTCTTTCCGTCAAGCTTCTCGCCGTTCTCTCCGCGTTTCTCCGCGTTTCTCCGCATTTCTCCGCGTCCGCAATGGCCATCCGGCCCTACAGCTCGGCGATCACTTCCACCTCGCAGAGCACATCCTTGGGCAGCGCCTTGACCGCCACACAGCTCCTGGCAGGTCTCTCGGTGAAATATTCCGCGTACACCTCATTGAACGCCGCAAAGTCCCCCATGTCTGCCAAAAAGCAGGTAGTCTTGACCACTTTGGTGTAGTCGGTGCCTGCCTCCGCAAGGATCTCCCCCACATTTTGGATCGCCTGCCTTGCCTGCTCGGTGATATCCTTTCCCGCGATCTCGCCTGTGGCGGGATCGATCGGTATCTGGCCCGACGCAAAGAGCAGGTTTCCTGTGATAATCCCCTGGGAATAGGGTCCTATTGCCGCGGGCGCCTTCTGTGTGGATACTTTCTTTAACATACCGATATCTCTCCTTTTCCTGTGGTAGTGCGGGTGATCTCAAGGCTCCGGCTCGTCGAACTTTGCCGTCACATAATAGCCGCGCTCATTCTCCACGATATCGACCACCACGCCCTCCCGATTCTTAAGACGATCCCGAAAAGGCACATTCGCGGACATTGCCAGAGCAGGACAGATGGTGTAGTAATAACTGCTGGGGAGCACGCCCTCCGTCACCGTTATCTGCTGGCCGATCTCCAACAGCCCCGGCCGCTCCATCTTAAACTCCATTCTGCGCATACGATCACCAACCTTTTGTGAACCATTGTAGCAGTTTCCAGGCGGTAATGCAACCACATTTTCTCAGGCTTCCTTATCGTCCTTCCGGCGCTTCTTTCCAAGGAACAGGACATACGCTCCCGCGCCGGATGCAAGGAGTACCACAAGGAGCAGAATCCAGGGCCAAAAGCCGGTCAGACCGCTCTCCTCCGCCCGGCCGTTCTCCTCAGAGACGCCCGAAGGAAGCAGAAGCTCCCCGTCCCCAGTCTCTCCGTTCTCCGGAGCCCGGACTGCCGATCCGGCGCCCTCCGGCTGTGCGGGCAGCAAAGACGCCTCTTCGCCTGGACGCTCCTGGGTCCGGACTCCGGCCTGGCTGCCTCTCACCGCGCCGCCTGCCGGCAGGATCTCGCCCCGAACCAGGGTGAGCGCGTCCTCCATGTCCGCATCCTCGTCGTCCGTGTCCTCATGGTCCGCCTTCCCGTCATCCGCTTTTTCGTCATCCGCTTTTCCGTCATCCACTTTTCCGTCATCCGTTTTTCCGTTATCCGTTTTCTGATCCTCCGCTTTTCCGTCATCTGCTTTCTCCGGCGGCGTTTCCTGTTTCGGCGCCGTCCAGCTGATGCAGAAGGGCGACAGGCTCTTTACCGTAAAGCAGATGCCCTGTTCGGTGTTGGCCACCTCCAGGATCTCCGTCTGGCCGGCGCTTTCCCCTGTGGTAATCATGTGAATCACCGTGAAGGTATAGCGTGCGTCCGTTCCCTCCGGATAGGGCAGCGTGACCTCGATGCCTTCCGCGGGAAGGCTCTCATCCGTCATCTCCGTCCAGCCGGAGCCGCTGTCCTTGATCTGGAGCGTTACGTCGTACACGACGGTGTCCTGCTCCGGTACGGAAGCCTTCTCGGCCGCCTCCTCCCTCAGTGCCCGTACAATCTTCTCCGGAGTGTTTAACGTCTCGTTTTCCCGCAAAGCCTCCGGAACCTGGGAAATTCCGTTCTGTGTCAGACGAAAGTCCGTGTGGCACGGGCAGGTCTGGTAGACGCCGTCCGCTCCCACATTCCATCCGGTGTCAAACCGGTGCGTGACAGAAAAGTCCGCCGTGGCCACGGCCTCCCGATAGTTCGCCGTCTCCTCAAAGACCGCCTTCACCGTGTATTCGCCCGCCACCAGGGGCCTTTCGGCGCGGTAGGCGTCCTCCTGCGCGTCTTTCTCCTTATAGAAATACGTCACCTTCTCCGTGCCGTTGGTCTCCGACTGGGGCACGGGAAGGGTGTCCGTATCCCCGCAGAGATAATCCTCCAGAGAGACAGACGCCTGACCGGAAGCCTTCTCGATGGAGACGGTGAGGGACGCAGGTTCGGTGTCTTTATGATTTTCATCCCCGGTCACTTTGTACCAGACGGTGTACGTCCCCGCCTCCGTGGCCGTGATATCGGAAAGAAGCTCCGTCCACGCTGCGTCCGCTTCGGGCAGCGAGGGATCGTCCTTCTCCCCTGCAAAATACTGCAAGGTGCCTCCGGTGCAGACCGCCTCCCCGGCGAGAAGCTCCTGGGGTTCTCCGGTGTAGGCAAGATCCGCCGCCCCGACGGGCGCCGTATCGACCTGGGCCGGAGCCTTTTCCAGGACCACCGTGACAGACCCTATTTCACTGGTCGTATAATCCGGATCCTCATAGGCCCTGTACCAGACAGTGTACGTCCCCGCCTCCGTGGCCGTGACGTCGGAAAGAAGCTCCGTCCACTCTACGTCCGCTGCAGGCAGCGAGGGATCGTCCTTCTCCCCTACAAAGTACTGCAAAGTGCCTCCGGTGCAGACCGCCTCTGCGGCGAGAAGCTCCTGGGGTTCTCCGGTGTAGGCAAGATTCGAGGCGCCCACAGGCGGAGTATCCACCTTGGCCCGTATCTTGCGGATCTCGACGGTGACCTTCACCGTGGCGGTCTCCGCCACCGGATTGTAATACTTCCCATCCTCGCCGGTCAGGGTAATGTCAGAGAGCGAGATCGTATCGTAGATACCTGCGTCTGCCTTCTCCACTCTGCCGGTGGCGGTCAGCGTCAGATCCTCCCCTTTCACCGGTGTGTCGGGAGTCAGAGTGACCGCGACCACATTATCGTCCGGCACAAATTCCCGATCCTGGGCAGTGACGGTGTAGGGCAGATCCCGCTTGGCCATCGTGACCGTTTCGCTGCCGTCGCTCTCGTTACAGTTAGCGTCGCCGCCGTATCTGGCGGTGAGGGTAGTACTGCCGCTCTCTCCGAACAAAGCGTGCTGCTTCTCCCTGTCGGATCCGGAAATGGTCAGGGTGGCCGCAGCGGTCTGTAACGGCGCGGTGCCCAGGGAGGTTTCTCCGATCTTAAATTCCACCTCTCCGGTGATTTCTTCCGCGCAGGACGCATCGATGCTGTCGGAGTCCACTGTGGCGGTGAGGGTGATGTCCTCACCGTAGGTCAGCGCTCCCTCCCCGGCAGACGCCAAAGCGGCCGTAACCGTGACGGAAGTATCCGCCCTCCCGATCGTGACGGAAAGGGAGGCCGGTTCCGTACTGCTATGGTTTCCATCCCCTTCGACCTTGTACCAGACGGTGTACGTCCCCGTCTCCGTGGCCGTAATATCGGAAAGAAGCTCCGTCCACACCGCCTCCGCGCCGGGCCGGGAAGTGTCGTCCTTCTCCCCCACAAAGTATTTCATGGTGCCGCCCATGCAGACCGCCTCTGCGGTGAGAAGCTCCTGGGCCGCTCCGGTGTAGCAAAGATCCTTTGCACCGGCAGGCTCTCCGGTCACCCGGGCCTCCGCACGGGCAATGTCCACCGTCCCGCAGTCGACCGCATCCGGCAGACTACCCGGCGTGTAGTATTTCGCGTCCGCTCCGTCCAGCGTGATCTCCGTCACCGTGACAGACTTTCCGGTTCCGGCATCTGCGTCCCCAGCACTGGCGGTATAGCTCTTTATGGTTACCTCATCCGTGGTTCCTTCCTCCGCCAGCAGCTGGCCGGAGAAATCGCCGAAATCTCCCTCCACCGAAGCATCTCCGTCGTATGTCTTGTTTTTCGGCGTGAAGGAGAAGGTCAGCTCCTTGGGTTTTACGGCCACATCTGCCGTTTTCGTCTGCTCCCCGATACGGTCATTTCCGCCGTAGGAAACGGTGAGGGTGACAGAGGTATCGCCGCTGTCCCCAAACAGGGCCTTCTGCGTCTTCCGGTCGGAACCGGAAATGATCAGAGTGGCGCCGGTGGTGGACGCGTCCGTCTGCAGCGGCGCGGTGCCCAGGGAGGTTTCTCCGATCTTAAATTCCACCTCGCCGGTGATATCTTTCGCGTCCACACCGTCCGCGCTCACCGTGGCGGTGAGGGTGATGTCGTCGCCGTAGTTTAGCTTCCCGTCCGCCGTCGACGCCTCCACGGTAACCGTGGGTTTTGTCTTGGTGACGGTAAAGGACACTTCCGCCGTGGCAGTCTTGGTGACACCACTGCCGCTTTCCCCGTAAGTGACAATTATGCTGGCCGTATATTCTCCGACCGACAGATTGCTGTCGGGCCGAATCTTCCAGGACTCGTTGGGGGCGCTCTTCTCTACCGCCACACAGGTTCCTTTCTCGAGCGTAAAGCCTGTTCCGTCCAGCGTCACGCTTTTGATCACGGGGTTATAAGAACCGGAGCCGGTATTGGTGATCGTGATCACCTGGCTGGATGGCTGGGTATACCCGTACTGCGCATCGTCAAAGGTGATATCGGCAACGCTTAATTGATAGGGCGGAGCTTCCCAGTTGATGGTATTTCCGGTGATCGTGCCGCGCTCTTCCTTATAGACATGACCGTCACTTTCGATATTGACGGTGCCGCTATTTGTCAGGGTCACGCCGTCGGCAACGGTCAGGGACTTCCCCTTTGGCACCTTCAGCGTCTCCCCGCTCCTCACCTCAAAATCCTCCGTTGGGACCGGATCTCCGTACACCTGGCCGCTTTCTCCCTCAAAAATGACGCCGCTCCAGCTACTCTGCTTCGTTTTATCCGAAATTCTGTCCGCATGAATCACGGCGTCGCCGTTTGCACCGGTGGAAAAAGGTACGCTTGCTCTGGTGTTTGCGCCATCACCGATACCGGCCCCGCCTTCTCCATTGCCGCTGGCAGTCACCGTACCGCCGTTGATGGTAATACCCTCCGTGTTCTGGACAGTACTATTATTACCGCCTCCGATGCCGGCTCCGCCTCCTCTTCCGGTGGCAGTCACCGTACCGCCGTTGATGGTAATATATCCGCACCGGCCGTTTTCACCGGAGCCGCCTCCAATGCCGGCCCCGCCTCCGGTGCCGGTGGCGGTCACCACACCTCCGTTGATGGTAATATGTCCGCCATAACCTGTATTGCCGCCTCCGATACCGGCCGAGTAATTGCCTCCGACTGCGGTGATCTTACCGCCGTTGATTATGATATTGCCTGCACCTTTCGTATCGTTCACCTGATCTCCGCCGATTCCCGCACACCCCCACGGTGCGCCGCTCGCAGACAGCGCACCCATGGTATCGGCATCGGCGGACTGTGCATAGATTGTCAGAGTGTTGTGATAACGTACCGTAATCCCCTGTAACGCGGAGAGGGTACAGCCGTCCTTTAAAATCAGGTTCACATTCCCATTCACGATGATGCGCCCGGAAACCGTAACGTCCCGATCCAGACCATACCATCCACCATACCCGTTTGCACTACTCCAGTCCGTCACGTCGCTCCTGACCGTTTCCCAATTATCACATTCCTTTTCCGAGCCATCACTGTCCAGATATGATATGGGTTCGTTGACAACCTGAAGGGATATCTGTTTCGTCTCTTTCTTTCCGCCGTCATAGGCGACCGTGAGGGTGGCGGTATAAAGCCCGTCGGTCAATCCCGACTGGGGCCGGATCGTCCATGAGGTATCGGATGCTCCCGACTCCAGTTTCCCGATTGTTCCGGTGTTTAAATCAAATCCGTTTCCGCTGAGCTTCACTTCGGAAACGTTGGCGGCTACCGTCCCCGTATTCCTGATCGTGACGGTCTTGGCCTCCTGCTGTGGGTAGCCCTCCACCAAATTGCCAAAGGTGGGAACCGTGACCTGCAGACAGTACACTTCCGCCGAATGTTCTGTCACCTTGTCTCTTCCGTTCATCGTCCCGTAAACGATGATTCTGCCATAGTTTACAATCTTCCCGTTGTCTTCTACCGTCAGCGTCGCTCCCTCCACTATCGTGAGGGTCGCCCCTTCCGCTACCGTGAGGGTATGCCCAGCGGGAACGGTCAGGGTCTTGCCGGAGGGGATCGTAATATCGCCTGTGATCGTAGGATTCCCGTAGCACTTAACATCGCCGGAGTAAGGGACAATCAGGCAGTCATCCAGGCTGTCACCCTCTACCAACGTCCCCTCCTTCGCGCCAATCCCGCGATTCCTGGAGCCCTCCGTAAAGATCACGCCGCCTTTTATGGTGATGGGACTATCAAACTTATCGCTATCGTCTTTATACCCGTAGCCGATATCGTAGGCTTTTGTCGACGCGGTCTTGGCATGGATCTCGCCGCCGTTTATGTTGATAGCCCCCATGGCCTTTGCCCAGCAGCCGCAGCCGATACCGGCTCCGTTGCCGCCGCTCTCCGCCGTCACCTTACCGCCGTTAATCGTAATGGACTTGAATTGTCCGTATTTTTGTCCGGCATCGTCGTTGGCATGACCGCCGCCGATGCCCGCGCCGTCGCCCTCGCTTTTGGCAACGACCGTACCGCTCTCAATCGTGATACTGCCGGCATTGTCGTCATAATTTCCGCCGATGCCCGCGCCGCTGATAGTATTATCGCTGGGCTTCTTCGCGGTGGCGTTCAACGTACCGTTTCCCTTGATCGTGAGGGTCGCGCCCTCCGCCACATGGATGCCGGCATAATGGCCGCCGCTGATAAAGGAATTGGTGGTTCCGTCCTTCAGGATCAGCGTCACATTGCCGCCCTTGATGTCAAAGGCACACTTGCCGCTGGTGATGCTTACACTGTCCAACTCAAGCTCCACGTTGCCTTTGGTCACCGTGATGGTATTCGCGGTCGTGGTTCCTATGATGGTATGCTGGCAGTCCGAATCAAAGAGCAGAGATCGTTTGGAAACATCCAGCGTATCGCCGGGGGCGTACGTCACGGCAAAGGATACCTGTGTCGTCGCCGGTTTGCCTCCGTTGTAGGTAACCGTAACCGTAGCGGTGTGATTTCCTGCGGCAAGCCCGAGTTGGGGTTGAATTTTCCAGCTCGTGTTTGTCCCGTCGACCGCGACCGTATCATCGGATCCTTTGATTATCGTAAAGTCGTGGCCGCTAACCGTTACATCGGAAATCGTGACCTCCATATTGCCCGTATTCCGGATGGTTATGGGCTGGGCCTCCGGCAGGCTGTAACCCTCCGGCGCGCTGGCAAAATTAGAAACAGCGACGCTCAGCCCGTACTTTCCGGGCTGTTTTCCGTTTATCGTTCCTGATCCATCGATTGTCCCAAGCTGATTGATCGTGCCGTCATTCTGAATGATGTTGTTGTTGGTCAGCGTCCCTTCCACAATCAGCGTTCCATTTGTTTCCACGGTCAGCTGCGCACCTTCCGATACCGTGAGCGTTGTTCCCTTTGCCACAGTCAGCGTCGCTCCGTCCGCTACCGTGAGGGTGTGGCCGGAGGGGATCGTCAGGTTCTTGCTGAGCGTAACATTGCCTGTGATCGTGGGGTTTCCTTTAACTTCAACGGTGCCATTGTATTGGAAGAGCACGCAGTTGCTTTGCGTTCCTGAGCTTCCTTTAATACCACGTCCACGTGTGCCCTCAGTGAAAATCAAACCGCCAGTGATGTTAATTGCGCCCGTATTTTGGGTGCCGTATCCATAACCAATGTCGTATACTATAGATCCCGATGTCGGTTTGCTAGTTGTTTTCGCTGCTGTTTTGGCATGGATCTCCCCGCCGGAGATTGTAATCGACCCAATTTTCTTGCCCCAGCATCCACCACCGATGCCCGCGCCGTTACCGCCACTCTCAGCTGTCACTTTACCGCCAGTGATGGTGATAGACTGGAAGACTCCGCCTGAGCCACCCTGATTGGTATGACCGCCGCCGATACCCGCTCCGTCACCGTTACTCTTGGCCGTGACAGTCCCGCTCTCGATAGTGATATATCCCGCCGGTTTATTCTGACTCCCGCCAATGCCCGCGCCCTGACCTGTGCTGGTGGCGTTCAGCGCGCCGTTTCCCTTGATCGTGAGGTATGCGTTTTGGGCAACATAGATACCCGCGTTATTGCCGCTGGTGGTGAAGGAGTTGGTGGTTCCGTCCGCCAGGATCAGCGTCACTTTGCCGCCCTGGATGTCAAAGGCGCAGCCACTGCTGGTAATGCTTACGCTGTCCAGCACAAGCTCCACATTGCCTCCGGTCACGGTGATGGTATTTGCGCTCGTGGTTCCCGTGACGGTATACCGACCGTCAGAATCAAAGCGCAGAGACCTTTTGGAAACATCCAACAGAATATCCTCAGCATACTTCACGACAAAAGATACCTGTGCCGTCGCCGTCTTGCCGCCGTCGTAGGTGACAGTGACGGTGGCAGTGTGAATCCCTGTCATAAGTCCGGTTCTGGGTTGAATTTTCCAACTCGTGTTTGTCCCGCCAACCGCGACCGTATGATCGGATCCTCCGTCTTCGCTTATCGTAAATTCGCTGCCGCTGACCGTTACCTTAGAAATCACAGCCTCCATGGTGCCTGTATTTTGGATGGTTATGGGCTGGGCCTCCGTCTGGCTGTAGCCCTCTGTCGCGCTGGCCAAAACAGGAGCGGTGACGCTCAGCTTGTAAACGGAGGCCGGATTTCCTTCTATCTTCCCGCTTCCGTTGATGGTTCCATCCTGAACGATCTTCCCATGGTTTACAATCGTGCTGTTGTTCGTCAGCGTCGCCCCTGTCGCTACGGTCAGCGCCGCATCTGTTTCCACGGTCAGCGTTGCTCCTGCCGCTACCGTGAGGTTTGCCCCTTTTGCCACAGTCAGCGTCGCTCCGTCCGCTACCGTGAGGGTGCTGCCGGAAGGGATCGTCAGGTTCTTGCCGGAGGGAAGGGTGACATCCTCTGTGATCGTGGGGTTCCCTTTAATCTCAACGCTGTTGGATTCGGAAACAATCAGGCAGTTATTCTTCGTCAGCGACTTCGCGCCAATCCCGCGCCCATTGGGGCCTTCCGTAAAGATCACGCCGCCCTCGACGGATACGTTGCTTTCAAAATCCGTGCCTCTATGCGCGTACCCGATGGCATAGGATTGATTGGCTGGCGACGCGCTCTTGGCATGGATCTCGCCGCCGTTTATGTTGATCGTCCCCATTTCAGCGGCCCAGCAGCCACAGCCGATGCCCGCGCCGTTGCCGCCGCTCTCGGCCGTCACCTTGCCGCCGTTAATGGTGATAGACCGAAAACTCCCGTGTGCTGAACCATTTGTCCAGCCGCCGCCGATACCCGCGCCGTCGCCCTCGCTTTTGGCGTTGATCGTACCGCCCTCTATGGTGATGCTGCCCGCGTTGTCCTCGGTGGTTATCGTTTCGGTACCGCCGTTGCCGCCGATGCCCGCGCCAAGAGTCTTGTCAAAGGGCTCGCTCGCACTGGTCACTTCTTTCGAGACCGCGTTTAACGTGCCTGTGCCATCGATCGTGAGGGACGCGCCTTCCGCCACATGAATACCGGCATAATAGTTGTTGCTGGTGAAGGAGTTGGTCGTCCCATCCGCCAGGATCAGCGTCACATTACCGCTCTGGATGTCAAAGGCGCAGCCACTGCTGGTCACGCTCACGTTATTCAGGGTGATCGTGGCCTTCGCGTTGTTCTTCACAAGGATCTTATTGGAGGTGGTAGTGCCGGTGACGGTGTAACTGCCGTCTGCGCTGATGGTCAGGCTGCCGTCTGCCATGTTGTGATCCTCTTCCGACAAAGCAATCGGATTGATCCCGGAAATCCCTTCCAGCGCAAGTAAGGCCAAAACGACGTCGTCATAGCGGGTGATGTCCAGGGCGTCCAGTTCCTCCTGGGACAGGGCCAGCTTCGCCTCGTCGATGGCCGTAAGCTGTGCCTCCACGTCGGCCCGATTGTCGGCGGTGACGGTCTCCGCATCCGGCAAGGCATCTATCATAGACTGCACTCGTTTCACAGCCGTCCCCGTGTGCAGATCTCCGCCCGTCACGGTGTCCGATCCTGTTTCCTTACTTTCATTACTTTCCGGCACCGGAGTCGTGCCCTTCCGGTTGTTGGGGTCTGCCCCATTCTTTTCGGTTTCGGTTCCCGTAGTGCTGTCCAAGGCAGAGAGGGCGGACAGCGCCGCCTCATAGCGGGCGGCATCCAGCTTTGCCGTCTCTTCCCCGTCCAGTTCCGACAGGGCCGCATCTATGGCGTCCATCTGTTCCCGTACCGCTGTCCGGCTGTCCGCTGTGATCTCCTCCGCATTGGGCAGCGCATCGATCAGCTCCTGTATCTGCTCTATTTCAGTTTTTTCCGGCGCGCCTTCTCCCTCCGCATACGCGGTCACAGGCAGCATGGAAATGAGCATGACCACCGACAGGAATCCCGCAAACCATTGTCTTATCCCATGTTTTATTCTGCATCTCATACCAAAAGCCTCCTTTGAATATGCAGCCATCCTAATCTATCAAATGCCGGAGCGCCTCGCTCCGTTACTAGGCGGTGCGCCTGACGACCTGCCGCAGGGCACGCCAGACATTTATCCCAAAACAAATATTTTGTTGTGACACCGTGCCGAGACTTTGGTCACAAAACAAATATTTTGTCCGAAGCGTCCGTGCGCTTCCCGGACAAGCCGCCGCAGGCACGCTTCCGCTATAATAGCGCCTGCAGCGGTACATAACGCGCCAAAGTACGGCGCATAAGTACCGGCGGCGCTATAATGCCCTGCGCGCGGTCTTGTCTGGATCGCGCACAGGGCTGTACAAAAAAATTTCAAACGCCTGGGTTCGGAAGGAGGGAAGGAAACTTCGGGAATAGCAAATGGCTATAAAAGGATATAACAACCAGAGCCGTAAAGAATCGTCGTCTGCGGCTCTGGTTGTCCTGCCCTTTTTTTGTCTTTTCCTATTTTTTTTGATTTTTTATGCCATTTCCAAAGATATCCCTATTGAATTTTAAAAACGCAAGTGATAAAATCCATTTCATAAGAAGGTCTCCCAAAGCAGGAAGCCCAGGTTCTTTCGGACAAAATATTTGTTTTGTGATACACTACGAAACCAGCCCCAGCCGTTCCATGATCCGGGCGTGCTCCGCTCCGGTGGAGACCAGGTAGATCCGAGTCGTCTCGACGGACGAGTGCCCCAGCACGTCGGACAGCCTCACGATATCCCGGGTGACTTGGTAGAACGTCCGGGCGAACAGGTGCCGCAGATTGTGCGGAAACACCTTGCTCGCCTCCACCCCCGCTTTCCCGCAGAGGGCTTTCATCTCCGCCCAGATCTGCCGCCTGTTCAGGCTTTTTCCGCTTCCGGTGAGAAA
>CANRLX010000019.1 GCA_947631615.1 uncultured Acetatifactor sp. | reverse complement strand
GGGAGGAGCCGTATCTGGAGATCCTGCCGGAATACTGCCTGAACCAAAAGCCCCTGCAGATCGACGTCCTGATCCGGAAGAAGGAGGGACAGCGCTGTCGGGGGAAGCTGGCGCGCTTTTTTCGCGGCCACAACATTGTAGAGTACAAAAACCCCCACGACTATTTCAGCGTCGATGATTTTTATAAGATCATGTCGTATGCGGGAAGCTATCAGGCGGAGACGGGAGGCGTCCTGGCGGTGCGGCCGGAGGACATCACCCTGACCGTGGTCTGCGGCAGATACCCCCGGGCGGTGGCGCGGCATCTGAAGGAGCGCTTTGGCGTGCGGATGGAGAAAAAGTATGAGGGGATTTATTACATAGAAAAGGGGCTTTTGTTTCCCTTGCAGATCGTGTTAAACCAACGGCTGGATCCGGAGGAATACATCTGGCTGAGCAGGCTGCGGCCGGGGCTTAGGATCGAGGGGGACATCGACGTATTGTCCAGGGCGTATCGGGGAAAGGAGAAGGATCCCCGGTATGAGGCGGTGATGGAGTTTATTGCGCGGGTAAACAGAGAGCGCTACGAGGAGGCGAGTGGAATGTGTAACGCGTTGAGGGAACTGTTTGCAGAGGAAATCAAGGAAGCAAGGGAGGAGGGGATCTCCTGTGGGATGGCCCAGGGACTCTCTCAGGGATTGTCTCAGGGGATTTCCCAAGGGCTTTCTCAGGGAATTTCCCAAGGGATATCCCAGGGAATTTCTCAGGGGATAGCCCAGGGCGTGTCCCGGGGAAGCATTGCCGGAGGGATCGGATATATCCGCAGCATGTACCGCCACCATCTGTCGGTGGAGGATATCGCGGAGCTGACCGACCAGAGCAGAGAGTATATATCCGGTATGGTTGCGCTGATCACGGGCTATCCCGCGGAGGATGACCTGGCGCTTGCCCAGAGGTTTCTCGGCGACAACAGGTAAGCGGGGATCCGTTTCGTTGTTGGATCAAAAACCAAAGTGGAAAAGCCTGCAGATAAATGGCAGGGACAAAAAGGATTTTGAGAAAGGAGAAAACAGATATGAGTGAAATTTTGGTTGCCTATTTTTCCGCCAGCGGTGTGACCGCGAAAATGGCAAGGGAGCTGGCGGAGACACTGCGCGTCAAATTGTATGAGATCGCGCCCGCACAGAGGTATACGCCGGAGGATTTGGACTGGAGAAACAAAAACAGCCGAAGCTCCCTGGAGATGAACGATCCGGCATCCCGCCCCGAGCTGGGAGGGGAGGCGCTGGATATTGCCCCCTACGATGTGATCTACCTGGGCTTCCCGATTTGGTGGGGAGTGGCGCCGCATATTGTGAATACCTTTTTGGAGGCGTACGACTTTACGGGAAAGACTATCGTCCCCTTTGCGACCTCCGGCGGCAGCGGCATGGGGAACACCGTGGAGGCGCTGATCCCCTCCGCGCCGGGCGCGAGCTTTAAGCAGGGAAAGAGGCTTGGCGGAGAGGAAGATATGGAAGCCCTGAAAATCTGGACGGACGGTCTGGGGCTGTAATGGGACAGAAAAGATATCTTCTGGTGGACGGCATCCGCGGACTGGCCATCGTCAACATGGTTGCGTTTCATTTTCTGTACGATGTCTATATGGTGTACGGCAAAGATCCGTCCTGGTATTCGCGGTGTCCGGTCCATATCTGGCAGCAGGCGATCTGCTGGACCTTTATCCTGATCGCGGGCTTTGTGTGGAGACTGGGGCAGAAGAGTAATCTGCGGCGGGGCATATTCCTGAACGTATGCGGGCTGGTGATCTCCCTGGTCACATGGGCAGCGGTCCCCTCAGAGGCAGTCTGGTTCGGTATTTTAAATTTCATCGGAACGGCGGTTCTTCTGATGATCCCCTGTCACCGGCTGATGGGAAGAATCTCCCCCGGGGCCGGAATGATCGTCAGCTTTGCCGCCTTTTTGCTCTTTCGGAACGTGCAGAGGGGATATTTGGGAGTGGGGGGGATTTTTCGCCTAAATTTGCCGGAATGGCTGTACCGCTGTAAGGTGCTGACACCCTTTGGCTTCCCGTTTCCGGAGTTTGCCTCCAGCGATTATTTTCCGCTTCTTCCCTGGTTCTTTCTGTTTCTGACAGGCTATTTTTTCTATGCGGTCTTTGAGCAAAGAGAGCGCTGGAAAAAGGCGGCGCGCGTCGGGATTCCTGCGCTGTCTGCCATCGGACAGAAGAGTATTTGGATCTATCTGATCCATCAGCCGGTTGGGATGCTGCTCTGCAGCCTTTGGTTTTCCTGACTAGGGACAGGAAACGGATGCAAAAAAGATACAAATAGGATAATATTTGGCGACATATATTCTGTATGCTATCCCCTGTATCATAGAAATAACCGTGGAAATGACCACGGAAAAAACGGCGGGAGCCGGGAAAACGGGGCGGCATACTATGAACAGACGAAGAAGGGTGGAGCGAAAAAAGAGAGCGCAGCAAAGGAGAATGGTGTTGTTTTTGATACTTCCGTGGATCGCTGTCCTCCTGAACCTGATCCTCCTGCTGCAAATGCGGGGGAGGATCCGTATATTTGACCGAGAGCTGAATCGGATCAATGCGATGCTGTCCCTGGATTCGTCCACACAGACGGAGGGAAGCCTGCCGGAGAGCGTCCTTGCGGGAGCGGAATACGACTATGTGAGCCTGCATGGTCTGGAGAGCGTGGAGGCGCCCGTCAAACGTTCCTCCGGTGAAGTCCTGGCATATCTGGCAGAGCTTTCCAAGGGAAGCGACGTTATTCGGGAGATCTACCGCCACAAGGATTCCTACCCCCAAAAGCTTCTGGAGGCGCTTGCGAACAATCCGGAGATGGCGGATTTTGTGAGCGGCTATCCGACGGCGGAAAAGAAGGCGTCGGGGGGGCTCACCGCGTATGAGAAGGCGCAGGAGTACCCGCTGTTTCTGCAGTGGGATCCCAGATGGGGATATGCGCCATACGGCGACGACAGCTGCGTGGGGCTGGCGGGATGCGGGCCCACCTGTCTCTCCATGGTCCTCTATTACCTGACGGGAGACGAGCGGCTGACACCGGATCAGGTGGCTGCCTACAGCATGGAAAACGGTTACTATGTGTCGGGCACGGGCACCGCCTGGGCGCTGCTTTCGGATCTGCCGCCTCTGTACGGAGTGAAGGTGGGGGACGTGGATATCAGTGAGCAGGCTATGAAGGGGAAGCTGGATCAGGGGCAGATATTGATCGTTTCGGTGGGAGAGGGAGATTTCACCGTAAACGGACATTTTATTGTGGTGTACGGATATGACAGAGACGGCTTTTGGATCAATGACCCAAACTGTGTGGCCAGAAGCAGGGAGACCTGGAGCTACAGCAGGCTGGGCCCCCAGATCAAAAATATCTGGTCCTTTGTGTAGTTATAGCATATATGCCCTAAAACGGAGGGAAATTTTCGGTAAATATCAAACTGGATTTATGAGCCCAACCGGGTTATACTAAAAAGAGCATTGTTAGGATCCGGAAATTTGGAGGGGCTCAGATGAAGAAAAATGTGATACTGCTGCTTGGCGTGTGTGTGATCGCGCTGGCGGCGATTGCGCTTTTGTGGTGGCGGACGGATCTGGGAGTGAGCAGAGAGCAGATCGAGCAGGATGCCCGATCCGGCCAGCAGATCTCCGACGATTGGTCCGTGGCCCGGGACGAGGGAAACTTTATGGTGGCGATGATCTTTTACGATGAGAGCCGCAGTGACTTTGCGGTTTCCATTTACGCCAGACAGTCGGAGGCCTCTGACCGGTATCACAACAGGTTCAGCGGCAGCACCGGAATGACTGCGACGGGGATAGTGGAGTATGCCTTTGACGACTGCGAGGAGCAGGCGCTTCTGTCCATGAACGAGCAGAAGGCGGTGCAGGCTGTGCTCCGCAGAGGCGAGCAGGTGGAAAACCGGGAGTTAAATGGGGACAAGCCCTTTTCGCTGGTTTTGGATTCCGATGTCACGGAGGTTGTCTTTTACGATGCCAACGGCAATGTCGCCGGGGATTATAAGATGGTCACGGAGTAGACGGTGGTCTCACGTGTCGCATACGCGCTGTCAAAAGTGGTATTTGCCGCTTTGACAGCGTTTTTTTTAAGTGGTAAAATAGAGAAGTATGTGAACGTGACAGCAAAGGAGCTCGAAGCATTATGTATCGGTACCTGAAAAAATATTGGGTGTTTGCGGTTCTGGCACCGCTTTTCATGCTGGGCGAGGTGAGTATGGACCTGATGCAGCCCAGGCTCATGCGCAGCATTGTGGACGAGGGCGTGCTGGGACTGTCCAACGGGGGTGTGGGGGATCTGCATCTGGTGATATCCACCGGTCTCAGGATGATCGCGCTGGTCGTGTTCGGCGGCTTCTGCGGCGTGATGTCGGGAGTGTTTGCCAATCTGTGCAGCCAGAATTTTGGAAACGATATTCGCAAGGACGCCTTCCGCAGAGTGATGTCTCTGTCCTTTGAACAGACGGATCGCTTCTCCACCGGCTCTCTGATCACCAGAGTGACCAACGACATCACGCAGATCCAGAATCTGGTGACCCAGTGCATCCGCGGGTTCGTGAGAACGTTTCTTCTGTTTGCCGGCGGCATCCTGTGTATGCTGACGCTGGATCTGAGCTTTGGCGTGGTGGTTGCCTGCGCGCTGCCGTTGATCCTGATCTGCGTGGTATTTTTTATCTCCAAGGCAAACCCGATGTTCACCGTGCTCCAGGGAAAGCTGGACAGGGTAAACAACGTTATGCAGGAAAATGTGGCGGGCACCCGCGTGGTCAAGGCCTACGTGAAGGAGGAGTATGAGAAAGAGCGGTTTGGAAGGGCAAACGGGGAGCTTGTGGGGACACAGCTGGACGTGCTCCTTCTGTTTTCGTATATGACGCCCATTATGAATATCATATTAAATGTGTCCATAGTGGCGGTGATACGGGTGGGAGCTGTTGAGGTGGGAGCGGGAAACGTGACGCCCGGCGATGTGATGGCGGCGATCACCTACCTATCTCAGATCTTAAACGCGGTGATGCGTATGACCATGATCTTTCAGACCGTGTCGAGAGGCGTTGCCTCCGGCAGGCGCGTCAGCGAGGTGCTGTCCTGTGATCCGGCTGTGAAGGATGGGGACTTCGACGGGCAGACCGCCGTCAGGGGCAAGGTGGAGTTTGAGAATGTCTCCTTCTCCTATCCCGGAGCGGGAGAGGCGGAGCGGGTGATCCAAAACTTTAGTCTGACGGTGGAGCCCGGGGAGACGCTGGGGATCCTGGGAGCCACCGGCTGCGGCAAGTCCACGCTGGTGAACCTGATCCCGAGATTCTACGACGTGACACAGGGGCGTATCCTGGTGGACGGCGTGGATGTGAGGGATTACCGGCTCTCCGCCCTGCGGGGGAAGATCGCCATCGCTCTGCAGAAGAGTGAGATCTTCAGCACGTCCCTGCGGGAAAATATCGCCTGGGGAGACCCCGGGGCTACAGAGGAGCAGATCCGGCGGGCGGCGGAGACCGCACAGGCGCTTGCGTTTATCGACGCCAAGGAGGAAGGGCTCGACACGATCGTGACCCAGGGAGGGCACAGCCTATCCGGCGGCCAGAAGCAGCGTGTCGCGATCAGCCGCGCCGTGTTAAAGGGAGCCGAAATCCTGATTTTTGACGACACCACCAGCGCCCTGGATCTGAAGACGGAGGCAAAGCTCTACGAGGCCCTCAAGGAGGGGTACGCCGGCGTGACCAAGATCATCATCGCCCAGAGGATCGCCTCCGTGAAGGACGCGGATCGGATCGCCGTCCTGGAAAACGGGCAGCTGGCGGCGTGCGGAAGTCATGAAGAATTGATGAGAGAGAGCGAGATCTATCGGGATATCTATGACTCGCAGTTAAGGAGGCAGTAAATGGCGGAGACGAAGGAGCAGTCGTTAAGCAACTACAAGATCCCCGGTATGCGCGGGCCGCGGGAGCGGAACGTGGAGAAGCCCAAGGAGGGAAGGCGGACCCTGGGCCGTCTGATCCGCTATTTTTCCGACGAGAGCAGAGTGGTGTTCTTTTTGCTGGCGGTGGTGTTTGTGGTGGTGATCGCGTCGGTCTACGCGCCCAGGCTGCAGAGCGACGCCATCGACAGCATCACGGCGGGGGATTTCCAGGGGCTTCCCAGGATCCTGATCGCCATGCTCCTGGTGTATGGGATCCACAGTCTGGGAACCTTTCTTCAGAGCAGGGAGAGCGCAATCTTAAGCCAGCGGGTGGTGCGGCGGATGCGGGAGGATCTCTTTGACTGTGTGGTGAACCTGCCGGTCAAATATATAGACGGGCACTCCCACGGCGATATTATGAGCCGTATGACCAACGATGTGGAAAATATCTCCAACACGGTGTCCCAGTCGCTCAGCTCGCTTTTTTCCGGCGTGCTGACGGTGATCGGCACGGTGGCGATGATGCTGTATCTATGTACGCCCCTGGCGGTGCTGTCCTGTCTGACCGTGATATTGACGCTGGTGGCCACCAAGCTCCTGTCCAAAGCGATGCGCCATTTTTTCCGCAGGCGTCAGGTGTTTCTGGGGGAGCTGAACGGCACGGTGGAGGAGATGGTGGGCGGTTACAAGACCGTGGTGGCCTATGAGAGGCAGGAGGCGGTTATGGAGGAGTTCAACAGGACCTCCGACGAGCTGACCAGGGTCGGTATTGTGGCGGAAATCCTGGGCGGCTCCATGGGGCCGTTGATGAATGTGATCAACAATGTGGGTTTTGTGATCATCGCCGCCTTCGGCGGGTATTTTGCGGTGAACGGGGTGATCTCCATCGGCATCATCTCCGCGTTTATCGTTTACGCCAAGCAGTTTGGCCGTCCTATCGATGAGATCGCCAATATCTATGGGCAGATCCAGACGGCCATCGCGGGTGCGGAGCGGGTGTTTGCCCTGATGGACCAGCCGAGAGAGGACAAGAGCGGCGGGGAGAGGATGGATCAGTCCAAGGGGGTCATCACCTTTAAAAACGTGAATTTCTCTTATATCCCCGGGCAGCAGGTGCTGCACGATTTTAATCTGGAAGTGCGCGCGGGGCACAAGATAGCCCTTGTGGGCGCCACCGGAAGCGGCAAGACCACGGTGGTGAATCTGCTCATGCGCTTTTACGACGTGGACAGCGGCGAGATCCTGATCGACGGGGTGAACATTCGGGATATCGCGTGCAGCAATCTGAGGGAGAACACGGCGATTGTGCTGCAGGACACGGTGCTCTTTGCGGACACGGTGCGGAACAATCTGAAGTACTCTAAGCAGGACGCGTCCGACGGGGAGATGGAGCAGGCGGCGAGAAGGAGCAACTGCCACGACATGATCCTGCGCCTGAAGAACGGCTACGACACCATGCTCTCCGGAGAGGGCTATAACCTGTCCCAGGGTCAGAGACAGCTTTTGTCCATCGCCAGGGCGTTTCTGGCACAGCCCAAGATATTGATCCTGGACGAGGCCACCTCCAGCGTGGACACCCGAACAGAGAAGCGGATCCAGGACGCAATGGTGAAGCTGATGGAGAACCGCACCAGCCTGATTATCGCGCACCGGCTCTCCACCATCCAGGATGCGGATCTGATCGTGGTCATGGATCAGGGAAGGATCATTGAGACCGGAAACCACGAGGAGCTCCTGGAGCAGAAGGGAAGGTATTACGAGCTTTACATGACGCAGTTTTCGGGAAATGCGATCTAGGTTCGCCGCGCAGGCGATTAGGGAATGGAGACGAACAAGATCAAATGGAGACTAACATGATCATCAGAAACGGGATCGTCTTTGGAGAGGACCGGACCTTTCAAAAAAGAGACGTGTATGTCCGGCAGGGAAGGATCGTGGCGGAGGAATCCCAGGCGGAGAACGGCAGGGAGATCGACGCGGAGGGGCTCTATGTGATCCCTGGGCTTGTGGATGTGCACAGCCACGGGGCGGCGGGATATGATTTCTCTGACGGGGACGCGGAGGGGCTGCGGAGGATCCTGGCGTACCAGGGGGCCCACGGCATCACCACCTATTGTCCCACCTCCATGACGCTTCCGGCCAATCGGCTCCTGCAGGCGATGGAGAGCGCGGACCGGCTTGTCCGGTGGGAACGGGAGGAAAGAAGCGGCGCGGAACGTCCGGACAGAGAGGGAGGGCCTTCGCCCGCGCGGATCGGCGGCATCCATATGGAGGGCCCCTTTCTGGATCCGGCTCGAAGAGGCGCCCATCGGGAGGAGGAACTCTGCGCTGCGGATCCGGCATTTCTGCGGGAGTGCGACCGAAAAAGCGGCGGTCTCTTGCGGCTGGTGACGGTCGCGCCTAACGTGGCGGGGGGAAAGGAGCTGATACGTGAGCTGGCGGGGGGAAGGATCCATGTCTCCCTGGGGCATACCTCCGCGGAGTATGACATCTGCGCGGAGGCATTTGCGGCGGGAGCGGACCATGTGACCCATCTCTTTAACGGGATGGAGCCTTTGCATCACAGAAGGCCCGGGCTGATCGGCGCAGCGGCGGATGCGCCGGATTGCTGGGTGGAGCTGATCGCGGACGGCGTCCATGTGCACGACAGCGCGGTGAGAGCGGCGTTTCGCCTCTTTCCCGGGCGCATTGTGCTGATCAGCGACTCCATACGGGCCACCGGTCTCTCCGACGGCGTCTACGAGCTGGGAGGACAGCAGGTGACGGTACGGGGAAACCGGGCGGAGCTTCCGGACGGGACGATCGCCGGTTCGGTGACGAATCTCTTCGACTGTATGAAGCGGGCTGTGGCGGCGGGGATTTCGTTGGAGGATGCCGTTGCCGCGGCTTCTGAAGCGCCGGCCCGCTCCGTCGGGATCTATGACAGGGTGGGAAGCCTGGCGCCGGGAAAGCGCGCGGACATCCTGTTGGTGAGCCGGGATCTGAAGGAAAACAAAACAATCAATTTTAATTAAAGCAGGAGGAAGCTTTCTATGAAGACATCGGAGGATTTAAGGCAGATATTGGACCGGATTGACCACAGAGGATATCCGGCCTACAAGGATACCAAGGGCAGCTATGACTTCAGAGCCTATGTGCTGAATATCGAGCATGTGCAGGGAGATCCCTTTGCATCCCCTTCCAAGGTCAGCGTCCGCGTGCCCGCAAGACAGGCGGCTTTTCCCAAGGAACTGTACGCGGAGGCGCATCGCAGAGTCTGCCTGCAGGACTATCTGCTGCGGGTATTCGGCAGACAGATAGACGCCTTTTCGTTTCAGGCCAAAGGTTCCGGCAAGAGCGGACTCATGGGGGTCAGCCGGTGCGGCCAGGAGATCCTGGAGCGGAGCGCCTGCAGAGTGGAGGAGAAGAGCGGAGATGTGCTGATCCGCATGGAGATCGGATTTCCCGCAAACGGGCGCACGGTAAACTCCGGAGAGCTCAAGAAGATTCTCTTTGACTATCTCCCGAAATGTGTGGAAAAGTCTCTGTACTACAGGGCGCTGAAGGCCGATACGCTGCGGGACAACGCATTTCTTGCGGACGATCGGCTGTTTATCCGAGAGGAGATGGCGAGAAGGGGGCTTGTGGTGTTTGTGGCGGACGGCTCCATCCTGCCCAGAGAGTCGGGGGTATCGGAGAAGCCCATGAAGGCGGCGGTGCCCTTTGAAGCGCCGGAAAGCCTGGCGGTCACGCTGGAGCTGCCCCACCGGGGTGCGCTGAGAGGAATGGGGATCAAAAAGGGCGTCACCCTGATCGCGGGCGGCGGCTATCACGGAAAATCTACGCTGCTGAAGGCGATCGAGAGGGGCGTTTACGACCATATACCGGGGGACGGAAGAGAGTTTGTGATAACGGATGACTCCGCTATGAAGATACGCGCGGAGGACGGGCGCAGCATCAAAAATGTGGATATCTCCATGTTTATACGGGAGCTGCCGGGGGGAAAGGACACCGGCTCCTTCTGCTCGGAGGACGCCAGCGGAAGCACCTCCCAGGCGGCAAATGTGGTGGAGGCTCTGGAGGCGGGCAGCAGGGTGCTTCTCATCGACGAAGATACCAGCGCCACCAACTTTATGATACGGGATGAGCTGATGCAGCAGGTGGTCCATCCGGACAAGGAGCCCATCATTCCCTTTCTCTATCGGGTGCGCGAGCTATACGAAGAGCTGGGCGTGTCAACGGTGCTTGTGGCGGGCAGCTCAGGCGCCTACTTCCACAAGGCGGACTGCATCCTGCAGATGGACTGTTATCGGGCACTGGATATCACGGAGACGGCGAAGAAGGCGGCGCTTGCTTATCCTCTTTCCGGAGAAACGGAGGAGCCCTTTGCGAGCCCGAAGATTGCCAGAAGATTTCAAAGCGACAGGGGTTTTTGGAACGATGAGCGCCTGAAGATCAAGACGGCGGGGGTGGAGAGTATTCTGCTCCATAAGGAGACCGTGGATCTGCGCTATGTGGAGCAGCTGGTGGACAGTGAGCAGCTCCATACGCTGGGGCTTCTCTTAAAGTATGCCGGAAGACATCTCTTTGACGGAAAACGGCCGCTTGCGGAGGTGGTTGGGATGCTTTGGGAGAGGCTTGAGAGCCTGGGGCCGGAGGCGGCGTTTGAGGGCTCCGGCGCTCCCGGGAATCTGGCGATGCCCCGAAAGCAGGAGATCTTTGCGTGCATCAACCGGTGCAGGAGACTGTGACAGCAGACATTCCGTGACTGAAAAATACCGTTTGGAAGGAGACTGTCTATATGGATCTGTTTGACTATATGAGGAGCAGCAGGATGGAGAAGGAGGCTCCTCTGGCCGCGCGGATGCGCCCGCGCACTCTGGATGAGGTGGTGGGGCAGGAGCATATCATCGGAAAAGACAAGCTGCTGTATCGCGCGATCCAGGCGGACAAGCTGAGCTCGATCATCTTTTACGGCCCTCCCGGGACGGGGAAGACCACGCTCGCCAGGGTGATCGCTGGCACCACGAGCGCCGAGTTTACCCAGATCAACGCGACGGTGGCGGGGAAGAAGGATATGGAGGAGGTGGTGGCGAAGGCGAAGGAACTCCAGGGGATGTATGGGAAGCGAACGATCCTCTTTATCGACGAGATCCACCGCTTTAACAAGGGGCAGCAGGATTATCTACTGCCCTTTGTGGAGGACGGAACGGTCATTTTGATCGGCGCCACCACGGAGAACCCGTATTTTGAGGTGAACGGGGCTTTGCTCTCCCGCTCTGTCATCTTTGAGCTTCGGCCCATCCCGCGGGAGGGGATTCGGGAGCTTCTGAGAAAGGCGGTATACGACGCGGAGCGGGGGATGGGTTCCTACAATGCGGTGATCGATGAGGAGGCGTTAGCGTTTCTGGCGGATATCTCCGGCGGCGATGCCAGGCAGGCGCTGAACGCCATAGAGCTGGGGGTGATGACCACCCAGAGAGGGGAGGACGGCCGGATCCATATCACGCTTAAGGTGGCCCAGGAGTGCATCCAGAAGCGCGCCGTGCGCTACGACAAAAACGGTGACAGCCACTACGATACGGTCTCGGCCTTTATCAAGAGTATGCGGGGATCGGATCTGGATGCCGCGGTGTACTATCTGGCGAGGATGCTGTACGCCGGCGAGCAGGTCGCCTTTGTGGCGAGGCGCATCATGATCTGTGCGTCGGAGGACGTGGGAAACGCGGATCCCAACGCCCTGGTGGTGGCGGTAAGCGCTTCCCTGGCGGCGGAGAGGGTCGGTATGCCGGAGGCGCAGATCATCCTGTCCCAGGCGGCGGTCTACGTGGCGAGCGCCCCCAAGAGCAACTCCAGCTGTGTGGCCATCGACGAGGCTATGGCGGAGGTGGAAAGAAGCGGAAATCTGCCGATCCCCGCGCATCTTCAGGATGCTCATTACAAGGGGGCGGCAAAGCTGGGGAGAGGGAGCGGATATCAGTATGCCCACGATTTCCCCAACCACTACGTGGAGCAGCAGTATTTGCCCTACGAGCTGAGCGGCAGGGAATTTTACCGCCCGTCGGGGAACGGCTATGAGGTGAAGATTGCGGAGCACATGAAGCGCCTCCGCAGAGAGGCGAAAAAAGCTTCTGAGCCAGAGCAGCACTCATAAAACAGCATAAGAATGTTTTCGGGAAACGGCGTAGCTTTTGGGCTATGCCGTTTCTTCGCCGCCGGTTCCTTTTTCGTTTCGTCTTTCTGCTTTGCTCCCATAGCTTTTCGGAATTGTTCTTCCTGATTGGCGATACAGGCAAACGTCGGTCTCATGTGAGCAGGTATGCCCTGCTCCGGAACGAGGGCACGGATTTTCTTGCTGGTATCACGGCAATACCATTCGTTGATGATGTTAGAAAAAGGCGTAAAGTCATTCTCCTGCTGGGTCGCGCTGTCTGTGCCGTTTTTGATCGCAATAAACCGCACGCCCTTTTCGAGTTTAAGAATCTCTGTATAGTTCCACTATCGAGGACGAGTAATTCCTATAAGACTTGCTTTTTCCTAAATGCAACTTTTTCACATTTTGATACGAATATAAAAAGAGAAAGGGGGCGGAAAGAGACCTTGAAAGAACAGGACGAAATAAAATGGATTCGCAATATCAGGTTATTCGGCTCTAAAAAAGACGCCGATCTTTTGATCCGCTCCTACTATGACGAAATTTACAGATATGTATTCCGTCAACTATCCGGGAACGCCGATACCTATGATCTGACACAGGAAATATTCATTTCCATGCTGCGGTCTATAAAGACTTACAAAAAAGAACAGGCTTCCTTTCGGACATGGCTGTATCGTATCGCCACAAACAAAATGATAGATTACCGTCGCAAAAAAGTACCGCAAACGATTTCGTTAGATGAAATCGAAACAGCAGATGAAAATGATTTTATACAGCAGATCGGGCAGTCGGAACTGCTGCATAAAATAGAAGTCTATGTGAGTTGTTTTCCTCTTAACGTACAGCAGGTATACAGGCTTCATGTTTATGGCGATTTTACTTTTGAGCAAATTTCCTTGAGCCTGAACCTTTCGGAAGGGACTGTAAAATCCTATTATTATAGATTACAGAAAAAAATCAGAAAGGAGTTTTATGATGAATATCGAGATGTTATCGGAGGATAAAAAGAATCTTGCGATTCAGGAAATCATAGACAAGGGGATGGTTTCGCCACATGACAGATTAAGAAAGCTGGCAGGAGCTTTTCGTTTCTGCATCCCCAAGTATCTGTTTTTTGATATGGGCGACTGCATTTTCATAGGACTTTTGGCAGCATTTATAGGCTGGGGTCTTCTCTGGCGGGTAAATGATAACTTTTTATGCAGCTCTTTATTAGTTGCTTCTCCGTTTGCGTATATGGCCATCTATCTTTTCACAACATGGAAAGAATACCGGCAACAGATGTATGAGATGAAAATGGTGTGCTTTTTTGATCTGTATCAGGTAACGGCGCTCAGAATGTTATATTTCAGCAGCCTTAACATTGTCCTGAATTTCGTTATATTATTTTCAGAGCGCAGTTTCTTTCATTCTGATATATTATTTTGGCGATTATTGGGTATTTCATTTTCAGCAATCTTTCTCTATGGACTTTTACTCGTTCTTTTCCAATTAAAAGGACAGGGACGAAAATCATTTATTTTACCGCCTTCCCTTTGGATGATTGCAAACAGCATTGCTTTTCTATTCCTGAAAGAACACCTGGAGAAATTTATTATGGAATTGTCTGTTTATATTGTATACACCGTAACCGTAGTATTGCTGCTGCTGTATCTTGCAGCATTATACATTTATATGATAGCCAAAAAAGGAGGAAAAGAATATGCTGTCAGTAAATAATGTCACCAAAAAATACGGTAATTTCACGGCATTAAAAAATATCAATATAGAATTTGACCACGGCGTATATGGCCTGCTGGCTCCTAACGGAGCAGGCAAAACAACCCTGATGAAAATGCTTGCTACGCTTTCTTTCCCAACCAAAGGGGAAATTCTTTGGGACGGCACGGATATACGGCAGTTAGATGAGATATATCGAAATATCCTCGGGTTTCTGCCGCAGCAATTTGGATATTATAAAAATTATTCCCCGAGACAGTTCCTGTACTACATGGCGGCGTTAAAAGGAATCCGTAAACACACCGCAGATAAAAAAATAGATATGCTTCTTGAAAAGGTTTCTCTGGAGGATTCTGCGGATAAAAAGATGAAGCAGTTTTCCGGCGGTATGATACAAAGGGTTGGGATTGCACAGGCTTTGCTTAATGACCCGGAATTATTGATATTGGACGAGCCGACAGCGGGGCTTGATCCGAAAGAACGGGTGCGGTTTCGCTCTATGCTTCATTCGCTGGCCGGAGACCGGATCGTGATCCTGTCTACGCACATTGTTTCGGACATTGAGACAATAGCGGATAAGATCATTCTGCTGAAAGATCATAAATTGCTTTGCTGCGAAGCTCCGGCCAAAATATGCTCCGCTCTGCGGGACAAGGTTTTTGAAGTACCTGTTGGAATCCAGATCAAAACGCCGCACGAGGTCTTGTATGAACGCCAGACGGATAGGGGAACCGTATCGCGTATTTACAGTGAAACCTATCCGGATGGAGCCGTAAAAGTGTCCCCCAATTTAGAAGATGTGTTCCTGATCGTATATCGTGATGAGAGGAAATAAAAGTGAAACTGCCAGGATTAGAAATTCAAAAATTATTGTTAAACAAAGCACTGTATTTATTTCTAGGAGTTTGTCTCCTATTTAACTTCTCTATGATCCTGTTTACAAGCGATGAGCGCGATTTTGCAAGCTATGTGGGCGAAACGATCCATGCTGTGGGAGATCAGGTGAATGATGCTCTTTTAGAATATGTTAATACTCAACCAGATACGCCTTTGCGCAACCGTCTTATAGAAAATTGCGCTGATATGGATGGGAAAATGTATGATTCTTTTGACGCTGTGAAAATGGGAAAAGACTGGTATTATGACGAATATTATACGGGAGCGCCCTTTCTTACCGGGCTGCTCATGAAAAAATACGAGAAATTAAACGATTCTGTGCAGCAGCTAAATATAGACAACGCGGATTTATCTGTCTATGCAGCGGGTGCCACGAATAAGGTGCATGATGTAGTATTCACCTATGTGCTAAAATCGCTCCTGATGGAAGGATTTCTACTGATTTCCTTTTTAACCATTTATACGATGGGGATGGAACGGCAAAATTCTACGGCAGCGATTGTATATTGCAGCCGCAGGGGGCGGTCGCTGGTCAAAGATAAAATGATTGCTGCGGGAATTGTAAACGCTTGCTGTATTCTGCTTTTATATGCTGTAACCCTGCTGATTCTGTTCTCCGTATGGGATTTTGGCGGGATATGGGATGCGAATGTGGCAAGCCGTTTTCACTGGGTATCGGACGATAACCTGCCCTTTCAGAAGCCTTTTCTTACCTGGGCGAGTTTTACGGTAAAAGAATATTTCGTGGCTTCCCTGCTTTTAGAAATGGTATTGCTTGCAGTCTGGCAGCTCATTTCTTCGTGCGTCAGTATTTTGATTCCCCATTCAGCAAGGGGCTTTTTGGTTCATGCGGCTATTCTGATTTCCCCATATTTTTTGTCCGTTTTCTTTGTGAGTCTGGAGTTGTGGTGGCCGTTCTATTTGAATACTTTTTCTATCTCTATGCTCACCTTCCACCAACATATGTGGTTTACGGATTTAGGTGCCTATGAGCTGATACCGTGGCAGGAAGTCTGGTCGGCCGCGATTCATTTCTTGGTTTTCCTGATCCTCTTTTTTGCTGCGGTTAAGAGATTTCAGAGAAAGGAGCTTTTATAAATGTTCATTCAAGAGCTTAAAAAGATATGGAAAAAAGAACGTATTTTATTGATGTTGCTTATTGTATTTGCCTTTACCGCAACATTTTTACTGCCGCGGCTTCGGTCTGTCACGGTAACGCATGAAGGAGAAGACGCTTTCGGAACAAGAATAGAGATTACCCGCGATTGGATTTCTCGATACGGAGAGGAAATAACCCTGCAGGAATTTGAACAGATCAAACAGCGTTATGCGGAAAGTCTTTCTGCGGGACAGGCCGTGATTTCCACAGAACCCTATTTTGCGGAAAATCAGGTATTTACTTATGACGATTATCTTGCCTATATGCAGAATGTCCTGAACGGAGCAGACGGCTATTCCTATGAAACTTTCAAAAAAATGAGGGATTTGATATCAGCAAATACAGAATACTCCGCCATGTATTATCAGGAGTACGAACGGCTGATGCAGAATTACGAAAACAGCATTGAGAGAAAAGAGAACGCAAATGAAATGAAATTGTCCGGCAGGGCAAAAGAAACCGCCGCGTCTATCCTCGGCATATTGCAGCAGGAAAAAGGACAGGGCAGCCTTCTGCCAGAGGAGTTTGTATTTTACGCAAACCGATATTTTGTAAATATCTCTGTTTTATGTATGATATTGACGCTCTTGATTGCCGCTCCTGTTATGGTAAACGATAACGGCAGCAATATTCGGCAGGGACAATACAGCAGTAAGACAGGCAGAAAAATATATCGGGTACAATACTTGAGTATGCTGCTCTCCCTCTCTGCATTTACAGCGGCAATTCTGATCGGATATTTCCTGCTCTGGAGAACCACCGGCGCGGATGATTTTTTCCATTGCAGTATTTTTTCGTTTCAGATCATGCAGATCCCCACTTTTGCTGGTATCGAATATGGTAAATATATGGATACTATGATCCTGCTTATTTTTCTTCTCATAAATGGAATCGGCGGAATGGTATTCTATTTATCTGGAACGAGTCACAATTATATTGAAATGCTGATGAAAACGCTTCCTGTTATTTTTGTTGGAATCCTGTTGTCCTTGTCTTTAGAGGACGCATTGTTCAATGAAAACCTTTTTTTCCGTATAACAGGAATAAGAGGGATTGAATTTATTCCTGTCAGTTTCATTTTTGTTGCAGGCATACTGATGAATCTTAGAAGTCATCATACGCAATATAAGAGACAATTATAATGTCGTCCTCTTGAAAGCGTGCCTTATCAAATCTATCCTGCAATTTTGTTTTGACAGATAGCGGGTGGCAGCTGCCGTTAGAACAATTCTTTGGTGAGATATTGGTAGATCTCCTGGTTTTTTTTCTGCCAGTTGTCGCAGATGGCGGCGGCCGCCTCCTCGGTGGGGACGGACAGCGTAAGCTCGATCAGACGGATATCCCGTTCCAGAGCGGTCAGGTGCGCCTCAAACTCGCCCGAGGTGGATTTATAGTAGTCTCCCTGTATGGACATCTCATTGCGCAGGGAGATTTCATTTTCCCGAAAATAGGCGTCAATGTCCTGCTTGATGGCGTCGTTGATACGGTTTTCAAAGTAGCGGAGGGTATTTTTGCCCTCCTCCGTGATGATGAGCCGTGTGCGGTTGCGGATCGTCTGCAAAAGGAGCATACCCGCATCCGCCAGCTCGCCGATGACCTGCTGCAGCGTGAGAAAGGTAGTGTATTCCTTTTCCAGCATGAAATCGCTGATCTGGGCGGTGGTGAGCGCAAAGTCCGCCCGATCCACCATGTAGAGCACGATCAGCTTATAGAGAGTCAATGGGTCTTGCAGCACGATATCACACTCCTCCTAGTTCAGATTGTTCGGGAGGTTACCTTGGGATGTGGGACTTGACCGCCTCCGCCACCAGCTCGGCCACCTTGGGGTTAAATACCTCCGGCATGATATGATCCTCGTTTAACTCGCTGTCCGGCACCAGACCCGCGATCGCTTCCGCGGCGGCGAGCTTCATCTCCTCCGTGATCTGGGTGGCGCGGCCTTCCAGAGCGCCCTTGAAGATGCCGGGAAAGGCGACCACGTTGTTGACCTGATTGGGGAAGTCGCTTCTTCCGGTTCCCACCACGCGGGCGCCTGCGGCCTTGGCCAGGTCGGGCATGATCTCCGGCACGGGGTTGGCCATCGCGAAGAGTATGGAGTCGTGATTCATGGATGCGACCATCTCAGGCGTCACAATGTTCGGGGCGGAAACACCCACGAAGATATCGGCGCCCTTTAAGGCGTCCGCAAGCGTTCCGGTCTCGTTGTCCAGATTGGTGATCTCCGCCATTTTTTGCTGCATCCAGTTTAACCCCTCGGTGGTCTTGGACACAATGCCAACCTTGTCGCACAGGATGATATGGGGGAACCCGTAGGTGAGGAGCAGCTTGGTGATGGCGACGCCGGCGCTTCCGGCGCCGTTTACCACCACGCGGCAGTCCTCCTTTTTCTTGCCCACCACCTTCAGGCCGTTGATAATGCCTGCCAGCACCACGATGGCGGTGCCGTGCTGGTCGTCGTGAAATACCGGAATGTCCAGCGTCGCCTTCAGGCGCTCCTCGATCTCAAAACAGCGGGGGGCGCTGATATCCTCCAGGTTGATACCGCCGAATCCGGGCGCCAGATAGGTGACTGCCTTGATGATCTCCTCTGTGTCCTGGGTGTCAAGACAGATCGGAACGGCGTTGACTCCGCCAAATTCCTTGAACAGCACCGCCTTTCCCTCCATGACGGGCATGGCGGCGTAGGGACCGATATTGCCCAGTCCGAGCACGGCACTTCCGTCGGAGACGACGGCCACCGTGTTGGCCTTCATGGTATATTTATATGCCTGTTCCCTGTCGTCGGCGATGACCTTGCAGGGCTCCGCTACGCCGGGAGTGTAGGCAATGGACAGATCCTCGCGGGATCTCACCGGAGCCTTGGAGACGGTCTCCAGCTTGCCGTTCCATTTTTCGTGCATCTGTAATGCTTTTTCGTTGGTGGTCATGGAAATATCCTCTTTTCTGCTTTCTGATTCCTTCCGGCACTCTTGCTCAGACGATCTGCTTTCTTGATCCGACAAGCCGCTTGTTTTTCGGAGGATCTGATTTTCAGACTGCCTGGTTTTTTGAAGGGATAGTTTCATAATATAATAGTTTGCCTTGGCGCGCAAGCTTGTTTTGGGAGAAAATTTGGGAGAAATTTGCAAAAGTATAAAATTAGGACTTCCTATTTGCTTTTTTTTATATTATAATGATATCGAAAAAATTGTCCTGTCGCAACGTCAAGGAACTTATCCAAAACATGTCTTTAGTGCGAAATCCCCGTTTGTATAATGATATGTTCATGATTTGATTTTTTTAGGAGGAAAGTATGAGAGAGAAATATGAGTCTTTGGCATTGGCACAACTGAAGGAGCTGGCGAAGGTGCGCGGTCTGAAGGGAACCTCGGCGATGAAAAAGTCCGAGATCGTGGAGGCGATGCTGGCGGAGGATGAGCGCCTGAAGAGAGAGGAGAGCAAGGCGGCTTCCCGCGCACCCCAGGGGGAGGAGGCGCCCAAGAGCGAGAGCACAGGCCGCGGAAACCGGAATCCGAACGGGCAGAGGAATGGCGGAGGCTACCGCGGGGAGAAGCCCGCGAGAGGCAATGGGCCCAAAGGGGAGTACGGCGCCGACGGCGCGGCGGAGAGCGCGCCCCATGCGGAGAGCGCTGTCGGCGGAGAGGGCGGTTATGGCAAGTCGGGCTGCCGCAGCGCCGGAGAAGCCTACGATGAGAACCAATACCCCAGGGAGCTGGACAGCGGCGAGGAGGCAAGCGGCATTTTGGAGGTCATGCCGGACGGCTACGGCTTCATCCGCTGTGAGAACTATCTGCCCGGGGAAAACGACGTCTATGTGGCGCCCAGCCAGATCCGCCGTTTCGGATTAAAGACTGGCGACATCCTGCGGGGCAACAAGCGCGTCAAGACGCAGCAGGAGAAATTCAGCGCGCTTTTGTATATCCGCTCGATCAACGGCTACACCGTGGAGGAGTCCGCCAAGCGCATGGCCTTTGAAGATATGACCCCGATCTTTCCCAACGAGCGCATCAAGCTGGAGACGCCCGGATGCGGTGTGTCCATGCGCGTGATGGATCTGGTGAGCCCTGTGGGAAAGGGTCAGAGAGGGATGATCGTATCGCCTCCCAAGGCGGGCAAGACCACGCTGCTCAAGGAGGTGGCAAAGTCCATCCTGCGCTCCAATCCGAATATGCACATGCTGATCCTGCTGATCGACGAGCGCCCCGAGGAGGTCACGGATATCAAGGAGGCCATCCAGGGAACCAATGTGGAGGTGATCTACTCCACCTTTGACGAGCTGCCGGAGCATCACAAGAGGGTGTCTGAGATGGTGATCGAGAGGGCCAAGCGGCTGGTGGAGCACAAGAAGGATGTGGTGATCCTGCTGGACAGCATCACTCGTCTTACCAGGGCCTACAACCAGGTCGTTCCGCCCAGCGGGCGCACCCTGTCGGGAGGCCTGGACCCTTCGGCGCTCCATATGCCCAAGCGGTTCTTCGGGGCGGCCCGCAATATGCGGGAGGGAGGAAGCCTGACCATCCTGGCCACCGCGCTGGTGGAGACCGGAAGCAAGATGGACGACGTGGTGTACGAGGAGTTTAAGGGAACGGGCAATATGGAGATGGTTCTGGACCGAAAGCTGTCGGAGAAGCGCATCTTTCCGGCCATCGATCTGGCCAAATCCAGCACCAGGAGAGAGGATCTTCTTCTGTCGGGGGACGAGCTGGAGGCCATCAATATCATGAGGAAGGCTTTGAACGGCATGAAGCCCGACGAGGCCACCGACCGCATTTTGGACATGTTTTCCCGCACCAGAAACAATGTGGAGTTTGTGGGCATGGTGAAGAAAAACAAGTTTATTTAAAAAAATTCCAAAAAAAACTATTTTTCTGTTGCAAGCCCTGTCAGCTTGTGTTACAATAATACCGCTGTTTGTGGTTCCATAAGCAGTGCGGATGAGAACAGAGACAGACAACAAGTAGTTTTCATAGAGAGGTGAAAGTCATGAAAGAAGGAATCCATCCTGAGTATTATCAGGCAACCGTTACCTGTAACTGCGGCAACACTTTTGTAACCGGATCTACCAAGCCTGAGATCCACGTGGAAGTTTGTTCCAAGTGCCATTCGTTCTACACCGGCCAGCAGAAGAACGCGAGAGCCGACGGACGGATCGATCGGTTCAACAAGAAGTACGGTATCAAATAAGAATCTGGGCGAAAGGTTGAGGTATTTCTATCTCAACCTTTTCCTTATTAGACAAGATCAGACAAGCAGGGGAAATATATGGCGAGAAAGAGAATCAGCCGCTATTCCGGCATCGGCGGGCAGGCCGTGCTGGAGGGCGTTATGATGAAAAACGGTGAAAAATATGCGGTCGCCGTCCGCAAGCCGGACGGGCAGATCGAGGTGGAGCTGGAGAATTTCCAGGGAGTGATGCACGGCAGCAGACTCAAGGAAATTCCTTTTGTCCGGGGGATTTTTCAGTTTATAGACTCCCTTTGGCTGGGGACGAGGGCGCTCAATTATTCCGCCTCCTTTTACGAGGAGGACGGTGCGGAGGCGGGGCCCGAGGAAGCCGCGGACAAAGCTTCTGGCGGAAACGGCGAGAGGACGATGACTCTTTTAGTGACGCTTCTGTCCGTTGTCCTGGCGGTGGGGATCTTTGTGGTGCTGCCCTTTTTCCTGTCCTCGCTGATGGAGAGTTTTATCCGCAACCGCTCTCTGCTGGCGATCCTGGAGGGTGTGATCCGCATTGTCATTTTTCTGGCGTATATTGTTGCGATCAGCGCTATGAAGGATATCCGGAGGCTGTACCAGTATCACGGCGCGGAGCATAAGTGTATCAACTGCATCGAGAAGGGCAGGCCCCTCACCGTGCACAACGTGATGCGCAGCTCCAGGCAGCACAGAAGATGCGGCACCAGCTTTATCTTCTTTGTGCTGTTCGTCAGCATTATTCTGTTCTTTTTTATTCGGGTGGACAATGTGTTTGCCAAGGTGGCTCTGCGCATCCTTCTCATGCCCGTTGTGGCGGGGATCTCCTATGAGATCATCCGTCTGGCCGGACGGTCCGACAATCTTTTCGTGAGGATCCTGTCCGCGCCCGGCATGTGGATCCAGAGGCTCACCACCAGGGAGCCGGACGAGGATATGGTGGAGGTGGCGATCGCCTCCGTGGAGACGGTTTTTGACTGGAAGCAGTATCTCTACGACACCTTTGGCTATGAAGTGGACGAGTCCTGGATGGACGACGCTCCCCGTTCGGAGGAGGACGAGGAGGATGAGGCCGTGTTTGTGCGGGAAGAGCTGACGGAGGAGGAAGCCGCTGCGCCGGCGGCCGACGGGGCGGCAGAGAGAGAATGAGATACCATGAGTGCTGGGCGTGGGGAGAAAACCTGCTGAAGCAGGCGCAGATTCCGGAGGCGAAGCTGGACGCCAGGCTTCTGATGGAGCATGTGTTTTGTGTGGATAGAAGCTATCTTCTGGTGCATCCGGAGGACGAGGCGGACCCCGGGCTTTTTGCGGCCTATCAGGAGCTGATCCGCCGCAGAGCGGATCGTATTCCCCTCCAGTATCTGACCGGCACACAGAATTTTATGGGGCTGGACTTTCTGGTGGATCCGCGGGTGCTGGTGCCCCGACAGGACACGGAGACGCTGGTGGAGGAGGTCATGAGGGAGCTGCAGGACGGTATGCGCATACTGGATATGTGCACCGGCTCCGGCTGCATCCTCATCAGCCTTTTGCGCTACTCCAACGGCTGTCAGGGGGTAGGCGTCGACATTTCACGGGAAGCCCTTTTGGTCGCGGAGGAGAACGCGAAAAGGCTGCTTTTGGAGAAGTCGGACAGCGCGGTATTTTTGCAGGGAGATCTGTTCGCTCCGGTGAGCGGTAAATTTGAGTTCATCGTCTCCAATCCCCCCTATATCGCGGAGAGCGTCCTGCCGGATCTGATGCCGGAGGTCAGAGATCATGAGCCCGCCGCCGCCCTGAACGGGGGCAGGGACGGGCTGGACTTCTACCGGAGGATCCTCGGGGAATGTGGCGGATATCTGAAAAACGGGGGGATGCTGTACTTTGAGATCGGATATGATCAGGCGGGGGAGGTGTCCGCGCTGATGGAGGACGCCGGATTTCAGGAGATCCATGTGGTGAAGGATCTGGCCGGCCTCGATCGGGTCGTGTACGGCACCTACCTGGAAAAGAAAACAGACAAACAGACGGGAAAATGAGAGGTAGTTATGTTTGACAGGTTAGAGGATTTGTTGATTCGTTTTGAGGAGATCATGGGGGAGCTGGGAGCGCCCGGCGTCACCGACAATCCGGAGCGGTTCCGGAAGCTGATGAAGGAGCAGAGCGATCTTACCCCCATTGTGGAGGCGTACAGAGAATATAAGAAATGCAGACAGGATATCGAGGATTCCCTCGCCATGCTGGAGGAGGAGAGCGACGAGGAAATGCGCGAGATGATCAAGGAGACGCTCGCCGACAGCCGCAGGCGGACGGAGGAGCTGGAGAAGGAGATGAAGATCCTGCTTCTGCCCAAGGATCCCAACGACGACAAGAACGTGATCGTGGAGATCCGCGCCGGTGCGGGCGGGGACGAGGCGGCGCTCTTTGCCTCTGAGATCTACCGCATGTACGTGCACTTCGCGGAGAAACAGCACTGGAGAGTGGAGACTTTGAACGTGGACGAGATCGGCATTGGCGGCATGAAGGAGGTCAACTTTCAGATCACGGGACAGGGCGCGTACTCCAAGCTGAAGTACGAGAGCGGTGTGCACCGCGTGCAGCGGGTGCCGGAGACGGAGAGCGGCGGGCGTATTCACACCTCCACCTGCACGGTGGCCGTGATGCCGGAGGTGGACGAGGATGTGGACATCGTGATCGAGGACAAGGATATCCGGATCGACGTTATGAGAGCCTCCGGAAACGGGGGCCAGTGCGTGAACACTACGGATTCCGCGGTACGGCTGACCCATTATCCCACCGGTATCGTAGTGTACAGCCAGACGGAGAAGAGCCAGCTTCAGAATAAGGCGAAGGCGTTTGCCCTGCTCCGCGCCAAGCTTTACGATATGGAGCAACAGAAGCGCCACGATGAGGAGGCGGATCTGCGCCGCAGCCAGATCGGGACGGGGGACCGCTCCGAGAAGATCAGGACCTATAATTTCCCCCAGGGGCGTGTGACGGACCACCGGATCGGCCTGACGCTCTACAAGCTGGATAAGGTGATGAACGGGGATATCGACGAGATCCTGGAGGCCTGCATCACGGCGGATCAGGCGGCAAAGCTCGCAAAAATGAATGAGAACCAGAGGTGATCTCTCCTATGAATAAAAAGGTGGCCGGTGTAGTGCTGGCAGTTTTTTTGGCGTCCTTTTTTGTGTTTGTATTTGTGCAGTTCCACAGGGATTACAGCGATCGGGAGTGCGGTATTCTGCTGGCTTTCGACGATTACAATGCGATCAGCTGGGCGGATCACTTCGATCTGTTTGATGCGTATGATGTGAAGGCGACCTTTTTTATCAACTCCTATACGCCGACGGATTTTTGCTTTGAGGCCATTGACAGAGGCCACGAGATCGGCTTTCACACGGCCAGCCACACCGATGTGACGGAGCTTACGGAGGAGGAGCTTCTGGATCAGGTGATCTATCCCATCGAAGCGTTTCGCAGCCAGGGGATCGAGCTTACGACCTTTGCCTACCCCTACGGCAGCTATACCGAGGAGCTGAACGAGAGGCTGCTTCGGTATTTCAAGGTGCTGCGGGGCGCGTATGCGTGCGAGGTGGTGGACAGGGAGCAGATGCGCGGCGGTTTTGCGGAATCCTTCTCCATCGACAACGGAAATTACAGATCGGACTGGGATTACAAGAGAAGGATCAATATCCTGCTGTGGGAATTGGTTCACAACAAAAATTCGGTGGTTGGCCTGTACTCCCACGCCATAGGCGACGGAGACTGGTGCGTGGGGGAGGAGAGGCTGGAATACCTCTTTCGGAGGGCCAACGAGATGGGAATACGGTTTTACACCTATCAGGAGCTTCAGTAAAACGGAGGGCGAAAATCGGCATTTTCCTTTCCCACCGCACATATGGATAATTAAGAGTCATTGTGTGATGAGAGGGAGAAATGAAGGGTATCGATTTCAAGGATTGGGAGGTGCGCAACAAGAGGCTTCTGATCATATGTATCGCGATCCCGCTGATTTTGGGCCTTTTGTCGAGCAGGCTGTCGGGAAACGGAATGAGGGAATTTGCCGCGCTGAAACAGCCGCCGCTCTCGCCGTCGGGCTGGGTGTTTCCCGTGGTGTGGACGATCCTGTATGTGATGATGGGGATCGCATCCTATCTGGTGATCCTGTCCGGAAAGGACCGGCAGAAGATATCGGAGGCGCTGATGTCCTACGGGCTGCAGCTGGCGGTCAATTTTTTCTGGAGCATTATCTTTTTCCGGTTTGAGGAATACCTGTTTGCGTTTGTCTGGCTGGCCCTTCTCTGGGTGCTGATCCTCAGGACCATCCTTTTGTTTCGCGGGGTATCCCGACCGGCGTCGTGGCTGCTCGTCCCCTATCTGGTGTGGGTCACCTTTGCGGGGTATCTGAACCTGGGCGTTTTTTTGTTGAATCTCTGAGAATACATAAGGCCGGAAGGGGCGTCGCTCAATCATCAAAACAGGTGATTCGGCGATGCCCTTTTTATGCGTATGGGGCAAGAAACGACCGGACGACGCCGAGAAGCGCGCTGGCTGCGATGATCAGGATCGGGTGCTTCTTTTTGTGGCACAGGAAGGCGGCCGCCAGAAAGAGGAGGAGACCGGTCAGGTTATCGGCGCAGAGGAGGCGCTCCCAGTCAAACACGCTGCCTGCGACGGAGAGAAAGGCCGTCGCCACCAGAGCGACCACCGCCGGCCGTATTCCGCCCAGGGCGCCTGTTACGGTGCGGTTGTCCCGAAATTTCCCGTAGCAGCGGGAGAGAAAAAGGAGGAGGAAAAAGGAGGGCAGGACCACGCCTAGGGTCGCGGCAAGCGCGCCGCCCAATCCGGCGGTCCTCACACCGATATAGGTGGACATATTCACGGCGAGGGGCCCGGGAGTACTCTCGCTGACCGCGATAAAGTCGACGAGCTGACCCTCGCTGATCCATTGGTTTTTCAGGACGACCTGACGGATCAGGGGCAGCATGGCGTAGCCGCCCCCGAAGGTGAAGGCCCCTATGACCCCAAATTCCCAGAACAGCTTAAGATAGATCATTTCCGCTTCCCCCTTTCCCGATAACGGTTCCAAAGGATCCCCGCCGCCGCGCAGAAAAGCAGGACGAGGATGGCGTTTATATGAAGAAAGCAGGCCATAACAAATGCCAGAGCCATAACGCTGTAGGAAAAGGCTTGTTTTGGGAGCTTTAGAAAAAGCGAGGCCAGAGCGTTTCCGATCAGTGCCAGAACGCCCGCCCGAATCCCCTGAAAGGCGCTTTTTACCAGGGGGATATCCTCGATCCCTGTCAGGAGCTGCGACAAAATCAGGATCACAAAAAAGGAGGGCAGGATGACTCCCGACGTGGCGGCCAGGGCCCCTTGCCACCCCGCGATCCGGCTTCCCACAAAGGTGGCGGAATTGACCGCCAGCGGGCCTGGGGTGGATTCTGCGATGGCGATCAGGTCAAAGATCTCGTCGTCGGTAAGCCAGTGCTTTTCCTCGACCACCTCCCTCTTGATGAGGGGGATCATAGCGTACCCCCCGCCGAAGGTAAAAGCCCCGATCTTAAAAAAGGTCCGAAACAATTCTCTGCAATTTCCCCGATTCATGATGTTTCCTCTCTGCCGTCTTGGCTGTGTTCCCTTTTTTTATTAGGAACAAACGGTTATAAAACGATGATAGAATAAGGATAGAACAATGATAGGACAATTATAGAACGATCGGTATCCATATATCAATTCCTATGTTATAATATTTAACATAGAGATTTCGCTATGAATGGAGGATGGGAATGACACTGAGGCACATGAGGATATTTGCGGCGGTCTGTGAGGAGGAGAGCATCACCCGGGCCGCGGAAAAGCTGGGCATGACCCAGCCCACAGTCAGCGTTGCGGTCAGGGAGCTGGAGGACTACTATCACACCCAGTTGTTTGAGCGGATGAACCGGCGGATTTATCTGACGGAGGCCGGACGGGAGCTGTATGGGTACGCGCAGACCATCGTAAATCAGTTTGCCGAGGCGAGGAACCGGCTTTCGGGGCGCGGCGGAGAGTCGCTTCTCAGGATCGGCAGCAACGTATCCTTTGGCGCCGCCGGACTGGCAAAGATCCTGGAGCGATACCACGCGGAGCATCCCGATGTCCCGTATCGCCTGCACATTGCCAATTCTTTCCGGATCGAAAGGATGTTACTGCAGAATGAGCTGGATTTTGCGGTGGTGGACAATGTGAATGTCTCGTCCTTCTTCGTGAGCAGGCTGATCGCACAGGAGGATATGCGGCTCTACTGCGGAAGGGAATATGCCTCCAGGGTCAGGCCGCCGCTTGGCCTGGAGGAGCTGAGCGCCCATTCCCTACTGCTTAGAGAGGTTGGAAGCGGCTCCAGAAGCGTGATCGATCAGGTGTTTGAGCTGCACGGCCTGCGCGTCAGTCCGGTCATGGAGAGTACGAGCACCCTTGCGATCCTGCAGGCGGCCATACACAATCTGGGGATCTGCATCGTTCCGGAGGCTCTCATACCAAAGAGCGCGATGGAGCGCTTAATCAGGATCGAGACGGTGGAAAATTATTTTCTTCGACGGTATTTTCTGATCCACCACAAGAACAAATATATTTCGGACGCGATGCGGGGGTTCTTTGCGTACTTTGTGAAACGGTAGGTGACGTGGGCAAGGGAGGAGAAAAAATAGCAAAAAGGGATTGATAACAGCGGTAAAAATGTTATAATCAAAGTGACTACAAAAAATAGTCACGGAGGGACAAATGGCACGAGCAAAGGTATTGCTGACGGCGGTATTCCTAGGATGTCTGTTGTGCGCCTGTGGCAGCAAGGGGGAACAGGAGTGGACGATTGGCGGGGATCCCGAGCGCAGCTGGAGGGTCGAAGAGACCGTGGAGCTTCTCGGCGAAGTTGACGGCAGGAACATTCACAGCACGTCGGATGGAATCGTCTATTTGAGCAAGGAAACGGAAGGGGATAGTCTTCGGTTTACACTGAATGTGTTTTCCTGCGAAAGCCGGCAGGTGGAAAAGACAATAGAGCTGAACTATCCCCAGACAGAAGAGAACACAGACGCATATCTGCTGCGGATGTTTTCTGAGAACATAGCGGAGGACGGCATTGTAACCCTGTGGCAGATGCGTTTCGGTGAAGGGCTTGACAGAAGCTATGAGGTGGTAAAATATGACGGACAGGGGAAGGCGATCGACAGGGTAACGCTCAATAAAGACCTGTCGAATATCACAGAGATCGCGCAAAAGGATGGAATTTATTACCTGTTGGCGGAGCAGACATTGATCGCAGTTTCTTCGGGAGGAGAGACGGCTGAAAGCACGCTCAATAACGGAAATTATCAATTTCTTTCTCTGCAGGAGGAAGTATTTTTGGCAGAGAGCACCGAGAGCGCAACAAAGGTTTATGCTCTGAGGAACGGAAAGATTGGCGAGACCGTGTGCGAGATACCTCTGCACGGCAGCCTGTTATATCAGGATGGGGCAGGCGCCTTCTGGCTGTCGGACGGCAGTCTGTTATACCGGTGCGATACGAAGGGTAAAAAGGCCGAGCCGGTACTGAATTGGCTGGATGCGGAGATGATGGGGAGCGAGGTTGTCTGTGCCGTAGAGATGTCGGATGAAACCGTGTCTGTTTTGGGATATCAGGGCCACTCTTATGTGGTGTGGACGATTGCGTGTTCCGATCACCCAGATGAGCGGACGACGATCACTCTGTTAAGCACCGACGGCGGAGGAAGTATTCAGAGAAAGGTGTTTGCCTTTAATGAGTCCAATCCGGATTACCGCGTGGTGATAACGTATCCGACACAAGGATTTTCCGCAGGGGCATCCCTCATGGATGAGAGCGTACAGACCAGGATGCAGTTGACCCTGGAATCGCAAAACGCGCCGGATCTTGTTTATCTGGATATTGTCGACAACTGGGAGAGTTATGAGGAAAAAGGGGTATTTGAGGATCTTTCCCCGTATTTGGAGAGGAGCAGCTTGCTGAAGGAGTCGGACTATCTGCCCGTTTTATTGGATTGCGGAAAAGTGGGGGATAAATTGATCTTTCTTCCGGAATATTTTTTCATCACGGTAATTTATGGGCAGAGGAGCTGTCTGGGAAACGGCATGACCTGGACTCCGCAGGAATTTCTTGAAATCTGCAGAGAACAGGAAGAAAGGAGTCCGTTTAACTGCGAACCGGAGAGAGGGCTGGAAATCATGTTGTCCCTCTGTCTCCAGGAATTTGTCGATTTTTCTGAGCTGCAATGCGATTTTGACAATCCGCTGTTTTGTGAGCTGCTCCGTGATGCGGCCAAATGTCACTATACGGAGTGGGAGTATGACGCGTATTATCGCGACGTTATCGATACGGACGCTATAATGGGAATTGCTCGGCTGATGCTGATGGAGGACTATCTGGAGTTGACCGGAGAGGTGCCCTGCTCCCTGCCGGATCAGACGGTGGAACTGACGATAAAGAGCCTTCCCTCAAAGGACGGACAGCCGAGAGTCACGATGGGGCTGCCGTTGGACAGCCGTTTTGCCATCTGCAGCAACAGCGCGAATAAGGAAGGGGCGTGGCAGTTTATCGAGTTTTTGCAGACATATGAGAAGGAGAAGAAAAGCCCGCTGTTTTCTGCCCAAAAAGATTTGTTGGAGGAAAGCGTCCGGCCGGGGCTTCGTCAAATCGGAAAGGAAGACAGAGAGTGTACGGAGCAGGACCGTGAGAATCTGCTTGCGCTTATCCAGGGGATTGAGCCGGAGGACAGCAGAGAAGAGGTGATTCTACGGATTGCAAGAGAGGAGGCAGCAGCTTATTTCAGCGGTCAAAAGAGCGCGGAGCAGGTTGCCCAAGTGATTCAAAACCGAGTAGAGCTGTACCTGGGGGAGATGCAATGAGAAAAAGTAAAAACTATTATCTGACCGACACGGAATTTGAAGTGATGGAAAAAATATGGCAGTTTGAGGATGGGATCCGGCAGTGCAGTTTGCTGGAGCTGTTTTTACAGGAGGGAAAAGAGTGGAAACGGCAGACGTTAAACACCTTTCTGAGCAGACTGGAAGAAAAAGGATTGGTGGAGAGGAAGGATCATATCGTGAGGCCCCTGTGCAGTAAGGAGGAGCTGGGGCATTGCCAGACGCAGCGGATTATAGATTCTCTATATGACGGAAAGCTGAGCAATCTGGTGCTCGCCTTTTCCGAGGCGGGGGATCTCAGTGACAAGGAGGCAGAGCGGTTGTTAGAAATGATACGGCAAAAGAAAAAATAGTTTTTGAAAACACCCTATCAGAGGGCGATAGAATCGCTGCCTTTTGTGGGAGGAGCGGAGACGTCCCCCAATTCGGGGATTGTCTATACGTGGCATGACAGGGCCACTCTGGTGATTGGGCAGGAAAAGAACTATTGGAATCCGTTTTTTGTGTCGCGGATCTTTTGGGTCGGGCTTTGGGAGGCAGGAGGTATTCTTTGTCTTCTGATACAGATATACAAAGGATGGAAGGTCAGGAGAGAAATGATAAGGGCGGTTCGTTCCCAAGCGTGGGAGAAACCGGCCGCGTTCCAGACGCTGTGTGAAGAATATCATATTCATCGACGGGTGGAGATCTATGGCTGCCCCGAGGGAAATTATTGTTTTACGATAGGAGTATTTCGACCTGTCATTTTTTGCGCGGGAGAGAATCCGGATTGGGAGACGGAAATGCTGTTGCGTCATGAGCTGGTACATATCAAGAATTGGGACGCGCTCTGGAATCTTCTCTCCATTCTTGTTTTGGGGCTCCACTGGTTTCAGCCCCTGGCATGGTTTTTGCGGGGAGAAATAAAAAGGAGTCGTGAGCTGGTCTGTGACAGGGAAGTGCTGGCGGGCTGCGGGGAGGAAGAGAAAAAGAGGTATATGACGATGCTTGTTTTGCGGGCCGGCCGGAAGAAAACAGGCGCAGCGCAAATTGATTTTTTTGTGAGAAGCAGCAGATCGAAAGCTTCCAAGAGAATGGAAGAAAGGATAAGGAAAATACAAATTTCTTTAGCGATTTGCACAATGTCAAAAAGAAAATTGTCTGCAAAGTGTGCGCTTAATACACAAAAATAGAGTTATAAGCAAAAAAGTACTGACATTTGTCAGTTTATTTTGCTATAATATGGGAAGAATACTAATAAAGATTGAAATTGCCCATGTGAAGAAAGGAAGATTTTTGTGTTTGAAAAAGGCGCGTATGTAGTTTGCGGGGGAAAGGGAGTCTGTCTGGTGGAGGATATCACCACGCTGAATATTTCCGGCGTGGATAAGGAGAGGGAATACTATATCCTGAAGCCGGTGTACACGGCGGGCAGCACGGTCTATGTGCCGGTGGATACCGCGAAGGAGTCGATCCGCCCCATTTTGAGCAGAGAGGAAGCAAAGGAATTGATCCGCGTGATCCCCCAGATCCCGATGATCACGATCACAAACGACAAGCTGCTGGAGCAGGAGTATCGGGGCTGTATGCGCTCCAACAACTGTGAGGAGTGGGTGAGGATCCTCAAGACGATCTATCTGAGAAAGCAGAAGCGCATTGAGGAGGGCAGGAAGGTGACCGCGCTGGACGCAAAGTATTTCCGGCTGGCGGAGGACAGCCTGTACGGGGAGCTGGCCGTGGCTCTGGACGTCCCTCGGGAGAATGTGGGGGAATATATCAGCGGAGAGATAAAATAGGCAAAGGGAATGTGAAAAGGGCTTTACATCCGCAGCAAAAAGTACTATGATAGATAAGTGCCAAAACAAAATGGTCTCAGGCAATAGTTGATCGAAAGCGTTGAAGAGAAGAGTAGGAAGCGGAAGGCAACAGAGAGAGCCGCCTTTCCTCATCCGTCAAAAGGTGGGGGATGTGCTGTGAGCGGCTTTGCCGGAAACGGACGAAGACCATCTCGGAGCGGCTTTAATACAGCCCGGAGGCTCCCGTTACGAGCAAATGAAGTGGCAGGCTGATTGGCTTCAGACTGCAAAGAGGGTGGAACCGCGTATTTTACGTCCCTTGCAATAGCGATATTGCAGGGGACTTTTTTTGAGGAAATACATGTCAGGAAAGGAAGAGATAGGATGAAGATCACATTGAAGGATGGCTCCGTAAAGGAGTACGGGGAGAGTAAGAGTGTGTATGATATCGCGCTCGATATCAGCGAGGGGCTTGCCAGGGCCGCCTGCTGCGGCAGGATCAACGGCAGGGTGGTGGATCTGCGGACCGTGGTCAGCGAGGACTGTGAGCTGACCATCTGTACAGCGGACGACGAGGACGGCCTGCGCACCTTGCGCCACACCACATCCCACGTGCTGGCGGAGGCGGTGAAAAACCTGTTTCCGGACGCTAAGGTGACCATCGGCCCCAGCATCGACACCGGATTTTACTACGACTTTGACCACGCGCCCTTCTCCAGGGAGGATCTGGACGCCCTGGAGGCGGAGATGAAGAAGATCATCAAGAAGGGGGCGAAGATCGAGAGATTCACGCTTCCCAGAGAGGAGGCCATCCGCTTTATGGAGGAGAAGGGCGAGCCCTACAAGGTGGAGCTGATCCGCGACCTTCCGGAGGATGCGGAGATCTCCTTCTACAGCCAGGGAGACTTTGTGGATCTGTGCGCAGGCCCTCATCTGATGAGCACCAAGGGGATCAAGGCGTTCAAGCTGACCTCCTCCTCCGGCGCATATTGGAGAGGAAAATCGGACAATGCGATGCTGCAGCGCATCTACGGAACGGCTTTCCCCAAGAAGGAACAGCTGGAGGAGTATCTGGCCTACTGGGCCACCGTGAAGGACCGCGATCACAACAAGCTGGGACGCGAGATGGAGCTTTTCACCACGGTGGACGTGGTGGGACAGGGGCTTCCCCTTCTGCTTCCCAAGGGAACGAAGATCATTATGAAGCTGCAGCGCTGGATCGAGGATCTGGAGGATAAGGAGTGGGGCTATGTCCGCACCAAGACCCCGCTGATGGCCAAGAGCGATCTGTACAAGATCTCCGGCCACTGGGATCACTACAAGGAAGGGATGTTCGTCCTGGGGGACGAGGAGAAGGACAAGGAGGTCATGGCGCTTCGCCCGATGACCTGCCCGTTCCAGTATTACTGCTATAAGAACAGCCAACATTCCTACCGGGATCTGCCCATCCGCTACGGGGAGACCTCCACGCTGTTTCGGAATGAGGACTCCGGCGAGATGCACGGATTGACCAGAGTCCGCCAGTTCACGATCTCCGAGGGGCACCTGATCGTGAGGCCGGACCAGATGGTGGAGGAGTTCAAGGGCTGTCTTGCCCTGGCCAAGTATTGCCTGGAGACGCTGGGAGTAGGAGGCGATGTGACGTACCGCCTGTCCAAGTGGGATCCGAACAACAGGGAAAAATATATCGGGGACGCGGAGACCTGGGAGTACACCCAGGGGAGCATCCGCAGAGTGCTGCAGGAGCTTTCCATCCCCTTCTATGAGGCGGACGGCGAGGCGGCCTTCTACGGCCCCAAGGTGGATATCCAGGCCAAGAATGTCTACGGCAAGGAGGACACCATGATTACCATTCAGTGGGACGCCCTGATCGCGGAGCAGTTCGATATGTACTATATTGACGAGAACGGGGAGAAGAAGCGCCCCTACATCATCCACCGCACCTCCATCGGCTGCTACGAGAGAACGCTTGCGTGGCTGATCGAAAAGTACGAGGGAAAATTCCCCACCTGGCTGTGTCCGGAGCAGGTGCGCATCCTTCCCATCTCCGAAAAGTTTATGGACTATGCCGAGCAGGTGAGAAAGGAGCTTGCGGCCAACGACGTGGATGTGACGGTGGACGTTAGAAGCGAGAAGATCGGCTTCAAGATCCGCGAGGCGAGGATGCAGAGAGTTCCCTATATGCTGATCCTGGGCCAGAAGGAGGCGGAGGAGGGCATTGTGTCCGTCAGGAGCCGCTTTGCCGGCGACGAGGGTCAAAAGCCGCTCGCTCAGTTTATTGAGCAGATCTGCAAGGAAATCCGCACGAAGGAGATCCGAAAGGAGCTTCCCCAGGAGGACAGGAAATAACGCGCTGTCCGGACGGTATTCGGTATAAGACATACGGGCTTTGGATAAACTAATTCTGCACTTCTTCCACACGGGAGGCTTCGGCTCTGCGGTGGATGGGGGTGCGGAAGGAGGCTTGTATGGCTGATTTAAAATGCGCAGTGGAAAACTGTACCTACAACCAGGACTGCCTGTGCTGCAAGGGGGATATCATGGTGGGCGGCAAACATGCCAGCGTCAGCGACGGGACCTGCTGTGAGAGCTTTGCCAGACAGAGGGAAGGATTCGACGCTTTCACCAGCTCCATCTCTCATCCCAGCAAAACCATCAGCATCGACTGTGAGGCAGTGAAATGTATTTACAACAGCAATTACAAGTGCAGTGCGAACCATGTGGATATCAAGGGTTCCGGCGCCTGTGACTGTGAGGAGACCGCGTGTGCCACCTTTGCGGAGCGGTAGGATATCGGCAGGACAGCGCCGGTGTGCTGTCCTGCCGGCACCGACCGGAAATTTTCCGAAAAAAAGTATTTGACAGATGCGATCCTTTATGGTAATGTACATATATGTGTGAGGCACACAAAACAAGCAGAGTATCCACTCTCACCTTACGGCGATCGGGCTGGTAAGCGTTGATATCTTTTCCGTACAGACCTGCACCTGGGGGGCGGTTGTATTTTGAAGGAAGACATGTGGATAGTTATGCTATCCACTTTTTTTGTTTTCTATTTTCTTATGGAGGTGCAAGACCATTAGCGAGTTGATGATTAACGAACAAATCAGGGACAAAGAGATACGTCTGATCGGTGAGGACGGACAGCAGCTGGGCATCATGTCTTCCAAGGAGGCAATGAAGCTGGCGGAAGACGCGGGATTGGATCTGGTAAAGATCGCGCCCACGGCGAATCCCCCCGTTTGTAAGATTGTTGATTACGGAAAGTACCGGTATGAGCAAATCCGCAAGGAGAAGGAGGCCAGAAAGAAGCAGAAGACCGTTGAGATCAAGGAGATCCGGCTTTCTCCCAATATCGACACCAACGATCTGAATACCAAGATCGGTGCGGCCAGAAAATTCTTGAGCAAGGGAGACAAGGTGAAGATCACACTTCGCTTCCGCGGCCGCGAGATGGCCCATATGAACAACAGCAGGCATATTCTGGACGATATTGCCGAGAGTCTTTCCGACATCGCCGTAGTGGATAAGGCGCCCAAGGTAGAGGGCAGGACTATGACCATGTTTTTAACTGAAAAGCGGTAACGCGTAAGTTAAAATAGATTATGAAAGTTTAGGAGGAAATTGTTATGCCAAAAATGAAGACAAGCAGAGCAGCAGCAAAGCGCTTTAAAGCAACCGGAACAGGAAAGCTCAAGAGGGCAAAGGCTTATAAAAGCCATATCCTGACCAAGAAGAGCACGAAGAGAAAACGCAATCTCAGAAAGCCTGCTATCACCGATGCAACGAATGTAAAGAACATGAAGAAGATTTTACCCTATTTATAATTCTGGTAAGGAGGAGAAGTAGACATGGCAAGAATCAAAGGTGGCTTAAATGCCAAGAAAAAGCATAATAGAGTATTAAAGCTTGCAAAGGGCTACAGAGGAGCCAGAAGCAAGCAGTACCGAGTGGCAAAGCAGGCAGTCATGAGAGCGCTGGCAACCTCTTATGCGGGCAGAAAAGAGAGAAAGCGTCAGTTTCGGCAGCTCTGGATCACCCGTATCAACGCGGCGGCACGTCTCAACGGCCTTTCCTACAGCAAATTTATGTATGGCCTGAAGCTTGCGGGGGTCGACATGAACCGAAAGATGCTGGCTGAGCTTGCGGTAAACGATGCGGCCGGTTTTAAGACTCTGGCCGAGCTGGCAAAGTCCAAGCTGGCATAAGCTTACGAAAAGGATCCCGACAGAAGTCTCTGTCGGGGTTTTTGCATTGACCGGAGAGGATGTACATGAAAGCGATTTTTTTCGATATTGACGGGACGCTCATCGACAATGACACCAAACAGATCCGTGAGAGCACGGTGAGGGCGATCGCTCTGGCGAGGGAAAACGGGCATCTGTGCTTTGTCAACACGGGTCGTACCAGGCGCCTGATCGAGAGGGAACTCACGGACCGGGTCGCGTTTGACGGCTATCTGTTGGGCTGTGGCACGATGATCGTCTATCGGAATGAGATCCTGTTTCACAAGAGCCTTTCGCCGGAGCTGTCGAAGCGCGTTTTGGACGCGTTATCCCGATATCGGATCGATGCCTTGCTGGAGGGAGCGGAGGAAAACTTCTGCAGAGAAAGAGAGGCTATGTATTCCCAGGTGTTTCGACAGTATGCGGAGGGCTACAGAGATCGGAACTATCCGGACTTTACGGACGCGGCGGGACGGTTTGACAAGCTTTTCGCCCACGCGGGCGAGGACGGGGATATGGAGGCTTTCCAAAGGGAATTTCAGGAGGAGCTCAGCTTTATCGACAGGGGCGGGGGATTTTACGAGATCTTGTCCCGCGGGTATTCCAAGGCTACGGCGATTCGCTATATTGCGGACAAGCTCCGCATTTCCATGGAGGACACCGTGGCGATCGGGGACAGCAACAACGATCTTCCCATGCTGGAGTGTGTCCACACCAGCATTGCGATGGGAAACTCTTCCGACGCAGTGCTCGCTATGGCGGATCATGTCACCGGCAATGCGGACGGCGACGGTATTTGGGAGGCACTTAGCTGGCTGGGGGTATTGGAAAGGGAGGAGAGACGACTATGAATATGAATCCGGGCATACTGCTCAAGTTAATGAACGCGAAGAACACTTTTACGAGGAACCATCCGAAGTTTGAGGCGTTTCTTCAGGCAGTGTTTCTGGGCGGGAACGCGATACCGGAGGGGACGGTGATCGAGATCAGCGTGACCCGTCCGGGGGAGGAGACGATCACCACAAACCTGCGGGTACAGCAGTCCGATCTGGAGCTTTTGGAGGAGTTGAAAAACCTGTCCAGGTAAACGGGATGTTTTTACAGAAAATTGTCAAAATATAGTGCAAAGAATCGGAAAATATGTTATACTTTTCTAAAAATACACTTGATAAAAGGAGAAGTAACTATGGCGTATTTAGCGGAATTTGCAGGAAGTCTGATCTTTCTTCTGGGAGGCTACGGTTATATGTGTAACGTTTCCCTGAAGAAGACGCTGGTGTCCACCTTGAACTACATCGAGCTGGTGTTTGCCTGGAGCCTTGCGGTGGGGTTTGGCCTCGCGATCGCGGTGATCATGGGCGGTCCGGCGTACTTAAATCCGGGCGTGGTCTTCGGCAGTATGCTGTTTGGCGGCCTGGCTGTGACGGACGGACTGCTCTACCTGCTGATGGAGTTTCTGGCGGCAGGAGCGGCGGAGCTTTTGTGCATGATCTTTTTCTGGGATTCCTTCAAGGCGTCGGGAGACGCGCCGAAGCGCGGCATTTTCTCCGCGTATCCCGTTGAGAAAAATGTTCCTCTGAACTTTGTTCAGGAGATTCTTGCGACCTTTGCCTTCCTGTTCCTTGTGTTAGTCGGCATCAAGGCGGCCTCCGGCCCTCTGGCCATCGGTGTGGTGGGCTTTGCGGCGGTTGCGATTCTGGCTCTCACGCTCAACAGCACTGGCTTTAGTATGAATGCTATGCGTTCGGTGTTCAGCAGCGTTTGGTTTGCCCTTCTGCCTTTCCCCAACAAGAACGGTGAGACGGTGGATTGGAGCTATCAGTTGATCGTAAATCTCTGCGGCTCCTCCATAGGAGGAATCCTGGCGGTGCTGGCGGCATCCATGATCCAGTTTGGCTGAGAAATAAGAGGAAGCCATCCTTTCCGAAAGCGGAGAGGATGGCTTTTTGCTGTGGAAATCGTGTCCGGTTTTCTGGCGCACTTTCCTGGATCCCGCGCGGGGAAATTTCTGGGATTGTTTGAGATTCCGGCCTTGCGGCAATAAAAAAAGCAGATAACGGGAATCGAACCCGCCTCTCCAGCTTGGGAAGCTAGCGTTCTACCGATGAACTATATCTGCATGAAAAATATTATACAACATATCCTTTGTTTTGACCAGAGGAAAATAAAAAATATTTAAAATTTTTCAAATAAACTTTTTTGGCGTATAGATCTCGGAAAGTGACATATACTAGACTGCAGAAAGGTTTCCTGTGAAAACCAGTCCTCGATAGCTCAATGGTAGAGCACTCGGCTGTTAACCGAGTTGTTGTAGGTTCGAGCCCTACTCGGGGAGTGAAGCGCCAGAGGGATGACGCTTAGAAAAGCCCGTAAACATCAGGCTTAATAGTGATAGGGAACTAATCACGGCAGTGGACGATATGACCTAACGGTTGTATCGTCTTTTTGCATTGTTGAGATATCTTGTAGTATTATTTCATCCTGTAGCTTGTCAGAAAGTAGTGTTTTGTTTTTTCTGAGGTAGGCTTTTAGCCGATGATGGCCTGGTCTGTCAAAGTGGGCAGATCAACTTCTCCTAAAAAATTAAAGATGATCTTAATCCGCTGGGTGCGTTTGCCGTTTGATTTGTCCGGGGCATATACGATGATTTTCTTGATAAGTTCGTTTACAATCGTCGTGGTCAGTTCCGGAATCTCAACATATTTCTTTACAAGAGCTAGGAATTGATCCAGATTATCGTCCATTTCCTCCTGCGTCTCAATCCAATCTTCCAGACCGATGATTGTATTGTTCAGTTCTTCCTGTTCTGCCTCATAATTCTCTGACATTTTCTGATACCGCTCCCTGCTGAGCGTACCAAGTACCATATCTTCGTATAGCCGTGATATCAATACATCGATATCTGCCAGTCGTTTCTTTGTTTGGGCAAGTTTCTGTCTGTCGCTGCGGACAGAGTTTTCATAGTCTGTTCTCTGACATTGAAGCCATTCTTCCTGAAAGCTTTCCACATCAGAGCGGATATAGGCAGTCACGGCACGAATGCGTTCCAGAACGACTTTCCACAGGATATTCTCCCGGATATAATGGGCGGTACAGGTTCCCCTGCCGCTTTTATACTTGGAGCAGATGTAGCGGTCCTGGCGGCTGTCGGTGTTTTTACTGGTGGCAAAATGGAGCCTGCTGCCGCAGTCGGCGCAGTATACAAGCCCGGAGAACATTCCCTGTCGTTCTGCTTTTGTCGGTCTCCGCTTGCATTGATAATTTCCATATAATGCCCTACCTGCAGGTAGTCCTTGCCGAACCTGCTCATATCCTTGACAATAAATGTTTCCACAAGTCCCTGATCCACAA
>CANRLX010000018.1 GCA_947631615.1 uncultured Acetatifactor sp. | reverse complement strand
CGCGTGTCCAGAGCCGCCGCGTTCAACGCCATGCCGCCCCATCCGCAGATGCCGAGGATGCCGATCCGCTCCGGATCCACGTTCTCCTGCAGGGACAGGAAATCCACCGCCGCCATAAAATCCTCGGTGTTGATGTCGGGAGACGCCATATACCGCACATTTCCTCCGCTCTCGCCTGTGAAGGAGGGGTCGAAGGCGATGGTCAAAAAGCCTCTCTCCGCCAGCGTCTGCGCGTACAGACCCGAGCACTGTTCCTTTACCGCGCCGAAGGGGCCGCAGACGGCGATGGCGGGAAGCCTGCCGGAGCTTTCCTTTGGCGTGTACCGATCCGCCGCCAGCGTGATCCCGTAACGGTTTACAAAGGTCACCTTGTCGTGATTCACCCGTTCGCTCTTCGGAAACGTCTTATCCCATTCCGTTGTCAATTTCAAATCTTCTTTTTTCATCCTTGCCGGACCTTCCTTTCTGGGTGGAGTTTTTCACCGTTGTGACAGCTTGGCCCTCGGACCGGCTGTCATTTAAGCTATCCCTAGCGCTTAAGTTATTCCTAGCACTTAAGTCATCCATAACATTTAAGTTATTCATAGAATACCATCTTGCCATTCTCTCTGCTAATGGTTATAATGAATATCGTGATATTCGATTTTGGAATAATATAAGTATGTCATTGGATCGGGAGGAAATTTGTGTGGAAATCCGGACTTTAAGATACTTTCTAGCCGTCGCGGAAGAAGAGAATATGACAAAGGCCGCGGAGCTTCTCCATGTGACGCAGCCCACCCTCTCCAAAGCGATTCGGGCGCTGGAGGAGGAGCTTGGGAAAAAGCTGTTTGCGCGGCACAGTTTCAGCATTTCTCTGACCGAGGAGGGGATCCTTCTCAAAAAGAGGGCGGAGGATCTGGTCTCCCTGGCGGACAAGATCCTGGACGAGTTTATGACTCTGGATGATATCACCGGCGGCGATATTTATTTCGGGCTGGCCGAGTCGTACCAGATCCGCTGTCTCGCCCAGGAGATCAAGCGCTTCCGTCAGGACTGCCCCGGCCTCCGCTACCACATCAGCAGCGGGGACACGGAGCAGGTCACGGAAAAGCTGGACAAAGGGCTCCTTGACTTCGCGGTGCTGGCCGAGGAGCCGGACGCGGCGAAGTATCATTCCCTCTGTTTTCCCCGCGCGGATGTGTGGGGGCTTGTGATGCGGGGAGACTGCCCGCTGGCGGAGAAAGAGGGGATCGGCTTTGACGACCTGATCGGCCTTCCCCTGTTTTGCTCCGAACAGGGGTGGAAAAAGGACATCTTTCACTGGTGCGGGGGACGGATCGGCGAGCTGCGCCTGGAGGGATCGTTTCGGCTCTCCTACAACGGTTCTCTCTTTGTGCGCGAGGGGCTGGGCTGCCTGTTGACCTTTGACCGGCTGATCGACACAAGTCCGGAGAGCGGCCTGGTGTTTCGGCCCCTGACGCCTCCTTTGGAGGCGAAGATCTATCTGATCTGGAAGAGGCATCCGGCCTTTACGCCCATCGCGGAAAAATTTTTGGACGAAGCCAGAAAGCGCTTTCTGCGCTAGGATTTCCCGTACCAAGCTTCCCATACTGGGCTTCCCGCGCTAGTCTTCCTCTGCGGGAGCGGCGGCCCTGCGGAGGGTCACTCCGTTTACCACCACGCTTCCGTCCAGCTCGATGACCAGACATTCTCTGCCGTTTAGGTTCCGCGTCCCGATCAGGTCCGTGCGGTCCGGTTTTACCTTGACGACCACATCCGGAGTCTTTACCTCAAAGGAGCGGGCGTCCACCACATTGCTCAGAAAGAGGGAGGTGTCCTTTCCGGCGGTCTCGTCGAAATGCCGGTCGAAGTCCTCCATCCTGTCGTTGGAGACGCCGCTGCTTGCAAAGAGCGTCTTTACCTCGTTTTTGTCCAGCACCAAAGGCGCCGGCTCCTCCTTGTGCTCCTCCGCCATCTCGCTCAGCTTCTCGTGGATGTTTTTCACCGTCTCGATATCGCAGGCTTCCCCCAGCGTCTCCTCGATGAGGGAGTGGAAGGTCTCCTTCTGGTCTCCAGCGGACAGCGGCAGAGGACAGCCCAGGAGGGACTCCACGAACCCCTCGTTCAGCTCCTCGGGATCCTTGGAGTAGTAAAGGGCGCCGTGGATGTCCGCGCTGCGGTCGTTGAAGGCGGGGAAGAGGAAGCCGGTGGCGGGGGCGTCCACCACCCAGTCCCGCACGCGGTTCTGGAAGATGTTTTCCGCCGCGTTGTAGCTCAGTCCCGGCTTGGAGAGATTGACCGGACAGATACAGGTCAGCACATACTCGTACACCTCCTCCGAGGCGTCCTCCATGTCCAGGCCGTCGGAGGCCCGCCCCGGCACGTCGTAGGCGTCGTGCACCGCCAGGATCAGGTAGTTTCCCACGTACTCATAGGATTCGATGATCCGGTCGTAAAATTCCTCCAAGAGCGCCTCGTCCTTCAGCCGGCTGTCCCGCAGACGCAGCAGAAATTCCTGGGTGCCGCCCGCTTCCTCGCTTGCCAGGGGAAATTCCAGGTTCAGAAGGTTCTTGTCCATGGTGCCGGACAGGGTCTTTCGCAGGATCTCAAAATATTTAAACATCTCCTCCTCCGGCAGCGCCAGAAAGGCCTGCTGGAAGGTGGTCTTTTTATTTTTTTCCCCGTCCACGTAGCATCCGCAGATGCGGGTGATGGAGCAGTTTTTCTGGGTGAGCAGTTTCTTCAGCTCGGCGACTTCCTGTTTGATCATGGGGTTCCTCCGTATGCGTTTTTTGTTTCCAGTATAAACCATTTTTCCGTCTCAAACAACTGTAAAAAAACACGCGCCTGTGGTATACTTTATCTAGTGAAACTGTGACCACAACGTCAATTTACAGGGAAGGACACCATATGCTGACACTTCAGGGAAAGAGCGTATTTCGCGATATCTGTATCGGCCCCATCTTCTTCTATCGGGGAAGGGAGCGGGAGGCCGTCCGCCGTCCGGTGGAGGACAAGGAGGAGGAGCTTGGACGCTTTGCGCGGGCGAGGGAGGAGGCCGCCCGACAGCTCCACAAGCTCTACGAGACCACGAGGGCGAGAGTGGGCGAGGCGAACGCGGCCATTTTTGAGATCCACGAGATGATGCTTGAGGATGAGGAATATGTGGAGAGCGTGCGGAACCTGGTGAACACGCAGAGCGTCAACCTGGAGTACGCCATTCAGACCACAGGGGAGAATTTTGCGCGGATGTTCCGATCCATGGGGGACGACTATATGGATCAGCGGGCGCAGGACGTCCTGGATATTTCCAGGCGCCTGATCCGGATCCTGTCGGAGGAGGGAGGCGAGGATCTGCGGGATCTGATCCCTGAGGAGCCTTCCATTATCGCGGCGGACGATCTGATGCCCAGCGAGACGGTGCAGCTCCCGAGAGAGCTGGTGCTGGGCTTCGTCATGCGCGGCGGCAGCGTCAACTCCCACACGGCGATCCTGGCCAGAAGCATGGGAATACCGGCCCTTGTGGAGGTGGGAGGGGAGCTGTCGGACGAGTACGACGGGCTGAACGCGGCGGTGGACGGCTACAGCGGCGTGGTCTGTGTGGAGCCGGACGAGGAGACGCTGCGCCTGCTGCGGGAGAAAAAGGAGCAGTCCGACCGGCATCTGGCGGCGCTCCACCTTCTGAAGGGACAGGACAACGTCACCCGGGACGGCAGGGCGATACGGGTCTTTGCCAACGCGGGAAGCCTTGAGGACGTGGACGCCGCCTGCGAAAATGACGCCGGAGGCATCGGCCTGCTTCGGAGCGAGATCCTGTACCTGGGGCGGGAGAGCGAGCCGGACGAGGAGACGCAGTTTGCCTTTTACCGGAAGGTGCTGGAGCGGATGGGGGGAAAGGAAGTGATCATCCGCACCATGGACATCGGAGCGGACAAGAAAGTGCCTTACCTGGGGCTTTCTCCGGAGGAGAATCCGGCGCTGGGGCTTCGGGCCATCCGCATCTGTCTGAAGAGGCCGGAGCTTTTCAAGGTACAGCTCCGCGCGCTCTATCGGGCGGGCCTCTACGGGAGGCTGCGCGTGATGTATCCCATGATCACCTCGCCGGAGGAGCTGATCCGGATCCGCAGGATCGAGGAGGAGGTGCGGAGGGAGTTAAAGGAGGAGGGCATTGCCTTTGAGAGGGACATTCCCACCGGCATCATGATCGAGACGCCGGCGGCGGCTCTTGTCAGCGGGGAGCTTGCGGGCATGGTGGACTTTTTCAGCGTGGGCACCAACGACCTGACCCAGTATACGCTGGCCCTCGACAGGCAGAACGCGGGCCTTGAGGAGTTTGCGGACTCCCGCCATCGGGCGGTGTTAAAGCTGATCGGGATGGCGGCGGAGAGCGCCCATCGGGCGGGCATCTGGATCGGGATCTGCGGCGAGCTGGGAGCGGACGTGTCGCTCACGGAGGAGTTTCTCCGGATGGGGATTGATGAGCTCAGCGTTTCTCCGGCGATGATCCTGCCGCTGAGACAACAGATACGGAGGTTAGACCTCAGGGGCGGCAAAAGGGCTTAGAGAATTGTCGATTTATCGTTTTTTATAGGAATGTTTGCAAGAAATATGTAGAAAGCGGTGGGACGGGATCGTTTTGCCGCTTTTTTTGGCGCTAATGGGAGATTCTCGCGATGAGTTGGTGTTGAAGCATCAAACAATATCAATTTATAATAGGTTAAAACGAATTTTAGATTTTTTTAGAGTTTGGAGGTAGTCTGATGGAACAGTTGAATATCACCGCTACGAAGGATAACGATAAGGTGTACAAAATTCTCGGAGATCTGATGAATACGGACAAGGAATTTCAGATCATGATCACGGTGCCCTCCGGCAAGGGGAGCAGCGCTCGGAAAGCGGTGGAGAGCGTTGAGGAAAAGACAAAGGAGGAGCGGGATCTGGAGCAGGACGTGACCGACATGATCCATGAGATCGGGGTTCCGGCGCACATCAAGGGGTACCAATACCTGCGCGAGGCAATCATGATGTCTGTGGAGGACCCGTCCATGATCAGCTCCATCACGAAGATTTTGTATCCGACCATCGCCAAGCGGTTTCAGACGACGCCCAGCCGGGTGGAGAGGGCGATCCGCCACGCGATAGAGGTCGCCTGGAGCAGAGGACGCATGGAGACTCTGGACGCGCTGTTTGGGTACACCATCGACACGGGCAAGGGAAAACCCACAAATTCCGAGTTTATCGCGCTGATCGCAGATAAAATTCGACTGTCCTACCGAAAATAAACTCGAAATAAACTGGAAATAAACTCGAAATAAACTCCAAAATAACCCTTTCCACACCCCTAAAGTTAGTGTATAATAGAAATAACAAGATCAACGTATAGCATATAGAAGGCTGTAACGAGAAGGTAAAATTTGCGCGGAGGATTTTCAAATGAAAAAGATTCTTTTTGTAGCATCAGAGGGTGTGCCGTTTGTCAAGACCGGCGGCTTGGCAGATGTGGTGGGGTCGCTGCCCAAGTACATCGACAGGGAGCATTACGACGTGAGAGTGTTCCTGCCGAAGTATGCCTGCATGAAGCAGGAGTTTAAGGATAAGATGAAGTATGTCACCCATTTTTATCTGGACTACAACTGGCAGAATGTGTATGTGGGTATCCTGGAGGCCATAGAGGAAGGGGTCCACTATTATTTTATCGACAACGAGTACTATTTTAACGGCGATAAGGTCTATAACGACAGTCCGGTCTATGAGATCGAGCGCTACGCTTATTTTTGCAAGGCGGTGCTGTCCTCCCTGCCGTTGATCGATTTTCGGCCGGATCTGATCCACTGCCACGACTGGCAGACGGGCCTGATTCCGGTATATTTGAAGGAGCGCTTCCAGGGCAATGATTTCTTCCGCGGGATCAAGTCCGTCATCACCATCCACAACCTGAAATTCCAGGGCAAGTGGGATGTGAAGACGGTGCGCAGCCTGACGGGCCTTCCGGAGTACTACTTCACGCCGGATAAGCTGGAGGCGTACAAGGACGCAAACCTTTTAAAGGGCGGCATCGTCTTCGCGGATGCGGTGACCACAGTGAGCAACACCTATGCGGAGGAGATCAAGACGCCCTTCTACGGCGAGGGGCTTGACGGCCTGCTCCGCGCCCGCAGTCATGATCTGAGAGGGATCGTCAACGGCATCGACTACGACGAGTTCAATCCGGAGACGGACTCCCATATCGTGAAGACCTACAATGCGGTAAACTTCCGCAAGGAGAAGGTAAAGAACAAGAGAGCCCTTCAGGAGCAGCTCGGCCTGTGCCAGGACGACCGGAAGATGATGATCGGCATCGTCTCCCGTCTGACCGATCAGAAGGGTCTGGATCTGATCGCTTATGTCATGGATGAGCTCTGCCAGGACGACGTGCAGCTGGTGGTGCTGGGCACCGGCGAGGATCGCTATGAAAATATGTTCCGTCACTTTGACTGGAAGTACAGCGACAAGGTTTCCGCGAATATTTACTATTCCGACGATCTGTCCCACAAGATCTACGCGTCCTGCGACGCGTTCCTGATGCCGTCCCTGTTTGAGCCCTGTGGTCTGAGCCAGCTGATGGCGCTGCGCTACGGCACGATCCCCATTGTGCGCGAGACCGGCGGCCTGAAGGATACGGTGCAGCCGTACAATGAGTATGAGAACACGGGCACGGGATTCAGCTTTACCAATTACAACGCGCACGAGATGCTGCGCACGATCCGTTATGCGGAGCAGATATATTACGACAGAAAGCGCGAGTGGAACAAGATCGTGGACCGTGCTATGGCAGCGGACTTTTCCTGGAAGGTTTCCGCCGGAAAGTATCAGGAGATGTACGACTGGCTGATCGGCTAGTATCCGGCGGGTCAAGGCGTACATAGATGCCGATGGAGAGGAAGTATGGCTGACAGAAAAAGCGGCGGCAAGGGCAATAATTTCATAATGCAGGCCGGTATTTTGGCGGCAGCCGGAATCATCAGCAGAATTATAGGGCTCCTTTACAGGGGCCCTTTAGACAGTGTGATCGGAGAGGTGGGGCTCGGATATTATCAGTCCGCTTACAATTATTACACGATCATTCTTCTGATCTCCTCCTACAGTATTCCCTCCGCCATCTCCAAGGTGATCGCCCAGAAGCTGGCGGTGCGGGAGTACCGAAACGCGCACCGGATTTTTCTTTGCGCCCTGGGCTATGTCCTGGTGGTGGGGACTGCCGCCAGCCTGTTTTTGTTTTTTGGCGCGGGGCTTTTTGTGGAGGATGCGGCGGTGCCCGTGCTTCGGGTCTTTGCGCCGACCATTTTTATTTACGGCATACTTGGGGTGCTGCGCGGCTATTTCCAGGCGCACAGGAGTATGGTGCAGACCTCGGTCTCCCAGATCCTGGAGCAGATCGCAAACGCTGCGGTCAGCATCGGGGCGGCCTATCTTTTGATCCGGCTCACCATGGGTTCGATGGAGGTGCCGGCAGATTCGGAGGGCGTGGTGAAGCGGGCCGTTTCCGGCGCCATCGGAAGCGCTGCGGGGACCGGCGTGGGCGTGTTTGTGGCGCTTCTCTTTATGCTGGGGATCTACGGCTTGAACCGCGGGATGATCCGCCGACGGATCGAGAGGGACAGACACCAAAAGGTGGAAAGCGTCGGCGCCATTCTCCGGATGATCACCTCGGTGGTGACGCCGTTCATCCTGAGCACGGCGGTCTATAACCTGAGCGGCTCCGTCAACAACAAGATCTACACGGACATTTATCCCGCTATGCGCGGTCTGGATCGGGTGGCTACCGCTTCCCGCTGGGGGATTTTCTCCGGCAAGGCGCTGACCATCTCCAATATCCCGATCGCCTTTGCCTCGGCTATGGCCTCTGCAATGATCCCCTCCGTGGCACAGCTGATCGCCGCCGGAGATGTGGAGGGAGCCAGGGAGAAGATCGGCGTGGCGGTAAAGACGACCATGCTGCTTTCCATCCCCTGTGCGGCGGGGCTTTTCGTGCTGGCGAGGCCGGTGACCAAGCTTCTCTTTCCCAGCACACCCGCGGAATCGTTACAGATGGCGGGGGTGCTTCTCATGACCCTGGCGCTGTCCGTGGTGTTCTATGCCCTGTCCACCTTAAACAGCTCCATTCTGCAAGGACTTGGAAAGGTCAACACTCCGATTGTCAACGCGGCGGCAGCGCTGGCGATCCAGACGGCGGCCGCCTGTGGCCTTTTGTTCTACACGGATCTGGATCTGTACAGCATCGCCATTGCCAACACCCTCTACTCTGGCATCATGTGCGTGCTGAACCAGTGGGCGGTGCGGCGCGCGGTGGGCTATCGGCAGGAGATGCTGCGCACCTTTGTGATCCCCTTCGCCTCCTCTGTGGGGATGGGCGCGGCGGCCTGGGCCGTGTACGAGGGGATCCTGCTGGCGACAGGCTCCATGCAGATCGCGGTGATCCCCGCAGTCCTGGTGGCGGCGTGCGTATATTTTGTTTTCCTCATCGTGCTTCGGGGCGTTACGGAGTCGGAGCTTAAGGGGATGCCGAAAGGGTATCTGTTGGTGAAGATCGCAAAGAAATGCCGTCTCCTGCGCTGAGGGTGTGGTAATCAGACTGTGTCTTCTGCACGGGAGGCGGCATTGCGAGGAGAAACCGAAACGGCGTTTGGATGCGCGCGTTGCGGCAGACAGAATCGGAACCGGAATCAGACCGGAATCAGAATCAGTCGTCTAGCTGCTGAATCCCGCTTATGTCGCTGTCGATGGCCATGGAATAGTTGGTGTAGTAAACGACAAACCCCGGCTTGGCGCCGTTTGGCTTTTTGATCTGCTTTTTCTGTACATAGTCGATCTCCACCTTTTCCTGCTCTCTGCCCTTGGAGTAGTAGGCCGCCAGACGGGCCGCCTCCTCGAAGGTGCGGTCCGGCAGTTCTCCCGAGCTTCCCGCCTTTACGATCACGTGGGAGCCGGGTATTTTTTTGGCGTGGAACCACCAGTCGTTGCCGGAGGCAAACCGGAAGGTGAGGTCGTCGTTTTGATAATTGTTTTTTCCCACATAGATATGAAAACCGTCGCTGCTGAGATAGTGGAAGGGCCTGCTGGTGATCTTTGCCTTTTTGGCGCCTCCCTTTCTGCGGATGTAGCCGCTCTCGATGAGCTCTTCCTTGATCTGCGCCAAATCCTCCTCCTGCTGGGCGATGTCCAGGGAGGCACCGATGGATTCCAGGTGATCGATCTCTTTTTTGACTTCTTCAGTCAATTTTGACAAAGCTTCAAAGGTTCGCTTTAATTTACCGTACCGGTCAAAATACCGCTGGGCGTTCTCCCTGGCGGAGAGCGTGGGGTCGAGCGGAATGGTGACCTTTTCGTCGGTATAGTAGTTAAGTGCCTCCAGGGAGCTGGCTCCCGGCTCGGCGCTGTAGCCGTAGGTGTTTAAAAGCTCCCCGTAGACGCGGAAAGTCTCCCGCTTCTCGGTGTCCTTCATCTGGTGAAGCTGCAGGTCATACTTTTTCACGTTGCGTTCCAGGGCAGTCTGCACGATGCGCCGCAGATCCGCTGACTTCTGCCGGATGCGGGAAAGAGCGTTTTTCTCCGCGTAGAAGCGTTCCAGGAGCGCGGAGATGGAAGGGCAGCTCTCGGTGTGATCCGCGCCGCCCTCGTAGAGCGTGAGCGGCAGGGCCGCAAATTCCACCGGACGGGATCCGGTGTAGGCGATACAGGGAGAAAAGCGCTCCCCGCGGATATCCTGTACAAGGGCGTCCACCACAGCGTAGAGGGAGCGGTAGTCGTCCTCGGTCAGGGCGGCTGTGGGCCGCTCCCCGTCCAAATGGGCGCGGTGGCAGAGCTCCTGGGCCAAAATGGGGGAAATACCGGTGTAGCTTCCGTAGATCGCTTTGTAAAGAGGCTGTGGCTTGGAGGATAGTACATCTTGTAGACTGGATTGGTCAATGCGCAAAATATTGTGCTTTTCCTGAGTCTGCGGGATGAAATAGGGCTTCCCGGGAAGAACCTCCCGAACGCTGCTCACCGCCGCGGAAACCCGCTTAATGCTGTCAATGATCCGGTCCTCCCCGTCACAGAAAATGATGTTGCTGTGTTTGCCCATGATCTCTATAATCAAAGCCTTGCGCTTTAGATCTCCCATCTCGTCCAAATGCTCTACCTCTATGCGGAGGATGCGCTCCAGTCCCGGCTGGGAGACGGAGGTGATGCGGCCGTTCTGGAGATGCTTGCGAAGAAGCATACAGAAGCCCGGCGCGGTCATGGGGCTCGGTTTGTTTGCGTCGGTCAGATAGACCAACGGCAAGGACGCCTCGGCGGAGAGAAAGAGGCGCTTTGTCCCGTCCGGCTGCTTGATGGTCAGGAGCAATTCGTCGCTCTCCGGCTGGGCGATCTTGGCCAGTCTGCCGCCCACCAGCTCCCTCTTTAATTCTGCCGCCACTGCGGCTATGGTAACGCCGTCAAATGCCATATGTTTTCCTCGATTCTGCGTTTTGGGGGCCTCGGTTTTTGCGCTCCCGTCATGTCTGTGTCCGTTTCCTTTGAAGGGGCCATCGGGAGACGCGGCAATGATACCATTATACCAGATGTTTGACGGGAAGGAAAGGGGCGGGGATTTGTCTTTTCTTTTCAAAAAATTTCCCGTGCGCTGTTGTTTTCTCTGAGTTATCTCCAATTTATACTTGACGACAGTTTAATAATTTATGGCAGTTTTATATTTTATGGTGGTTTTATATTTTACAGCGGTTTTATATTTTACAGCAGTTTTATATTTTACGGTAGTTTTATATTTTATGATAGCTTTATATTTTACAGCAATTTTATACTTGACAACAATATTAACACTTTGTATAATATAACAAAAGATGCTAACAAGGCAGAAAAAATATGATACAAGGGAGAGAGCGGGATGAAACAGGAGGAAAAAAAGTGGTCTGGAAAAAAGAAGTTGTCGGAGGCGGAATACGAGATCATACAGGTGCTGTGGAGGCACGACGCGCCCATGACCTCCAATCAGATCCTGCAGGAGGCGGGGGATAAGCGCGGCTGGAAGCTGGCCAGCCTGATGACGGTCCTGGCGCGGATGGCGGAAAAGGGTGCGGTCTATTGTGACCGGAGCACGCGCACCAACTATTACACGGCGCTGGTATCTGAGGAGGAGTATAAGCTGATGGAGGGAAGAAGCTTTCTGGAGCGGCTGTTTCATAAGTCGGCCAAGGATTTTGTGGCGGCTATGTACCAGGGAAAGCAGATGTCTCCGGAGGATATTCGGGAGCTGAGAGAGTATTTGGATGCGCTGGAGAACGGAGAGAGTGGAGAGAACGGTTTTGGAGGGAAGGAGGCGGAGAGATGAAAGAACTGTTTTTGACGGTTTTCGAGGTATCTGTGTCTGTCGGCATCGTGATCCTTTTTCTTGTTGCTCTGGGAAAGCCGATCGCTAAGCGCTGCAGCTTTCGATGGAAATATGCCGTATGGATCGTTCTTGCGGTGCGGCTGTTACTCCCTGTCTCCTACAGGGTGTCAGACATTCCCTTTTGGAATGTCCTGCCGGAAAGAGCGGAAGAAATGACGCTCTCGGAAGTCGTTGGCTTTGAGCCCGCCGTCGTGGGGAAGGATGCTCTGCAAAATTTGGAGACACAGGGCGTCGAGCCAAAGCGTCAAAGTGCCCAGGGTATCTTTGCCGGCCTGCAGGATATGGGCGAGGAGCCCGCGGGAGAGACTGTGGGAGAGACTGTGGGAGAGACCGATTGGGGCCTATGGCTGCAAAGGCTTGCCGATCTGCCGTTTCTTCCGATGGTGGCCTGGGTCTGGGCGACAGTGGCAGCGCTTCTCTTTATCTGGCAGTTATCGGGGTATTTCCGTTACCGATTCCGTCTGTTAAAGGGGTGCCAGACAGTAAAGACTCCTTTGCTTCGGAGGCAGATGAAGGAGATCTGCGGGGAGCTTGAGATTACCCGAAGGATTCCCCTGGTATGCTGCTGCGGCGTTCAAAGTCCCATGATGATCGGACTTCTCCGGCCGGTTCTGGTTCTGCCGATGGAGCAATGCCCGAAAGAAAGCTATTATATTTTGAAGCATGAGCTGGTCCACTGGAAGCGCTGCGATCTGTTGGTAAAGCTTTTGCTGCTTTTGGCCAGAGATCTCCACTGGTTCAATCCGGCGGTCTGGCTGATGCAGCGGGAGGCCGTTGCGGATATGGAGTTTTCCTGTGACGACGCTGTGGTGAAGGACTGTTCCCTGGAACAGCGGAAACGCTATACAGAGACCCTGATGTCCGTCATTTGCGGGACGGCCGGCGACAGTCCCCTTTTGTCCACTCAGTTTTGCGGAGGAAAACAGATCCTGAAGAAACGATTTCAAAATGTGCTGTGCGGGGCCGAAAAAAAGCACGGCGGATGGTTCTTTGCGGTATCTGTCGCCTTGGTTCTGGCCGTGGGAGCTCTGGTTGGATGCTCTACTAAGGAGCTGCCGCAGGAGGAGAAACTGGAAGGCATACTTGGTGAGCTGGAGGACAGCAGTCGCGCGTTTGTTGACACATTGCGGAAGGAGAAGCTGGCGGAGGAAAGGATGGAAATCATGCTTGGTCTGATGGAGGAAGAAACTCATGCCTTCACTGACGCAGTGCTGGAGGAAAAAACCGCGGAGAAGATTCTTTCCGGAGAAAATCAACTGTACTATGGTCCGGTGCCGGGGCTCGGCCTGGGGGGATTCGGGTGTTTGAAATCGGACGGGCTCGACCTGGATTACAGACTGATCTTTGCCCAGGAGCGTGACGGGGGAGGGGTTACCTACACCGTTCTTCCGGATGTGAGAGAGGGAAACGCCGCCATAGGAAAGCTGCAGGAAATGTACCTGCTGGAGGTTGTGGACGTGAGCGGGGACGGTACAGACGATATCCTGGCGGTGGCGACGTATGATGTAAACGGCAAGAGGCGGTATGACAGCAGGGTGTACGAGGCGGATGAAAACGGATTTACAGTGAATGAGGAGTTGACGAACCGTCTGAATCAAAGGTACAGTGACGTAGAGGAATATCCGGTTGAGGAGATCATCCCCCTGTCGGATGAGAGTGCCTATCGGGATGAGGAGATGGAGGAGGTGCTGGAGCGTTTCAGCGAGGCATACTTTGCCAGAGACGAAGAGGGCATGAGACCGTATATGTCGCAGCTGACCAGCGTAGATAAAACCCCTGTTTTTCTGGAGGACTCCTCCGGGGTAGAGAGCATAGATGACGTGGAGATATTGTCGATCAAGGGCTGGGAGGACGCGGTGAACAAAGGCAGTGTCGGCGATACCTGTACGCTCTCTTTGGAGTTTCGCCTGCCCGACGAGGATTCTCTGACTTATCTGACCGTGTGTTTCGTGAAGGAGGACGGCTGGAAGGTGTCCTCTTATGGGCTTGAGAAATAACCTGAGAACTAGCTTGAAATAACCTGAGAAATAATAAGACACCGGCTTGGCACGGGAACCTTCCTTTTGTTTTCTCGTCTGTATGGTTAGAGAACATTCAGACAAACATTCAGACAAAATCAAAGGGAGGTAGAGGGACTGTGAAAAAGACGGCGGCAATTTTACTCTTGACTATCGGCGTTGTCCTGGCCGGATGTGCACAGGGGCAAGGGGGCCCTAGGGAGCTTGCCGAAAGCGATCCGGATATCCTTGCGGCACAGGAGGGGACAGAGGAGTTAGAGGTGCCAGAGACAACCGGTGGCGGAGAGAGATACGGCGGGACAGAGGCTTTAGAAGTGCCGGAGACAACTGGTGGCGAGGAGAGATATGGCGGGACAGCGGCTTTAGAGGTGCCGGAACAATCCGCTGCCACGGTGGCACAGTCCGGCCCTTTCGGGGAAATCCGGATTTCCGTTCCCTCCGGCTGGGAATATGAGCTGTGCCCGGCGGGCACCGGAGGCCGCTCTGACGATTCGTATGGGATCCGCTTCTGGCCGGCAGGCGAGGAAGGGTATGTGGAGCTTTCGTATGCCGTCTGGTTTGGGGTCTGCGGAATGGGGCTTAGCGAGGAGACCGCCTCGATCGCAGGAAACAAGGCGTATATCGGCACCTATGATAATCATGCGTACTGGGATTTCGTTACTTTTGAGGGGGAGGCTGACGGCGTGGTGGCCAGGACCTTCTCCGTGGAGAGCTGGTGGGAGGAATATGGGGAGCAAGTTCTTCCGATCCTGGATACGCTGCACTTCGACGCGGATGTGCGGGAGGAAAGCGCGCAGGTTGCGGGGGAAGAGGAGATCCCGGATTTTGGCCTGGCGCCTGAGATCGGCCTGACGCTCTATCTTGAGGACATTACGCCCACAGGAGCGACTCTGCTGTTTTGTCAGAGGGGCGGGAAAGAGAACATGGGGGAGTTGATTACCGGGGAGCAGTTTACCCTGGAGAGAGAAACGGAGAACGGATGGGAGAGGGTCGTCCAGAAGCCTGATTATGCCTTTTGCCAGGTGGGCTGGCTGATTCCGGTCGAGGAGGACGTCGAGTTTGCGTGTGACTGGGAATGGCTGTACGGAGAGCTTCCGCCCGGAAAGTACCGTATGAAAAAGACCGTGACGGAGTTTGAGAAGGACGGAAACAGCCTGCAGCATGAGATCTGCGTGCAGTTTCTGGTGCAGAAGCCCAGTGAGGACGGGTAGGGGAGGTTTGGCATCAACGCCTCGCCTTTTTCTTGTCTTTGCCCCAAGTATGAATTATAATGAAGTAAGATAGGGGGAAGAGAAGGAAAGGAAGGCAGAGCATGGAGAGGGAAGGAACGCTTCGGACAGTGCGCACCGCTCTGGACGATCTGGATTACGGCGCGCCGGACGCGCCGGAGAACACCGGAAAGGTCGGCAGGATACAGATACCGGGTGGCATCACCCAAAAGCAGTTGTATCGGGACGTGGCGCTGATCGCCTGGCCCAGCCTGGTGGAGCTTGTGCTTACCCAGCTGACCAGTATGGCGGATCAGGTCATGGTAGGGCATCTGCCGGGGCAGGAGGGGATCACGGCGCTGGCGGCGGTGGGTCTGGCGGCCCAGCCCAAATTCCTTTTGATGACCATGGTGCAGGCGCTGAATGTGGGAGCCACGGCTATGATCGCCCGTTTTCGGGGACAGCAGGACCGAGAGAAGGCCAATCTGGTGTTCAAGCACGCTATGCTCTTAAATCTTATGATCTCCGCCCTGTTTATGGCGGTGGGGCTGCTGCTTAGCGGCCAGTTGATCCGCTTTATGGGAGGGGAGGGGATCAGCGGGGAGACGCTGGAATTGGGCATCACCTATCTGAATATCCAGCTCTACGGATTTATACCGCTGTGCCTTGGTTTTACTGTGACAGCCGCGCTTCGGGGGATCGGGGACACCCGCACGCCCATGGTGTACAACACGATCGCGAATGTGATCAATCTGGGGTTCAACTATCTGATGATCTACGGACACTTCGGATTCCCCAAGCTGGGAGTGGCCGGCGCGTCTCTGGCTACCATTATCGGGCAGACCATCGCCTTTTTCATCGCACTGACGGTCGCCCTTCGGAAGAAGCACTATGTGTATCTGGATTTTCGGGAGAAATTTACCTTTGACCGAGAGCTGATGGGACGTGTCGTCGGCATCGGTATGCCGTCCATGCTGGAGCAGCTCTTTATGCGGACCGGCATCATCATCTACACCAGACAGGTCACCGGACTTGGAGACACGGTGTATGCCACCCACCAGGTCTGCATGAGCATCCAGGCTATGAGCTTTATGGTGGGCCAGGCGTTTTCCAATGCGGCCACTACGCTTATGGGCCAGTCCATCGGCAAGCTGCGGTACGATATGTCCGCCGTGTACATGCGGGTGACCAGGAATCTTGGAATCGCGGTGTCCTTTGTGCTGATGGCGCTGATGATCTGTTTTAACGAGCAGTTGATCGGGCTCTTTAAGGATTCCGAGGAAGTCATTTCCATGGGAGCGCCCATCCTGATCCTTCTGGCGGCCAGCCAGCCCTTCCAGGCGGATCAGTTCATTGTGGCCGGAGGGCTTCGGGGAGCCGGAGACACGCGCTTTGCGGCAGTGGTGATGGCGGTCACGGTCCTCGGGGTGCGTTCGCTTCTGTGCATCGCGCTGATCCGGTTCTTTGGATTGGGACTTTGGGGGGGCATGGATCGCGCTGGTGGCGGATCAGTGCATGAGGACTCTCCTGATGGCACTGCGTTATCACTCCGGAATTTGGAAGGAGATCAGCAGAGGCCATTCCCGCAGCGTAAGGTTAGGATGATGAGGAGCTTATTTCCATACTGCGGCCTCTGCCGGAAGCAGATCTGCGTTAAAATGAATTATAGATAAAATAAATGCTATTTTGCGTATAAAAGTATTGCCAAATATTATAGTATCTGTTATGCTGAATATGGGTGTTGCCCAAACGGTGGCGGTTCGCCTTTCGCCAAAATGATTACATTTTGAGAGCTTCCAGTACCCTGGGAGGTGGTATCAAATGGAAAATAAAGGGAAAGGTACATAAGATGCCAGGAGTGTTGTTGGATGTGGCAGGTATCGTAGTGACGGTAATTAGTATTATCGTTACAGTGATCGATATCATGCGGTCGTCCGCTGAAAAGGATCCTGCTCAAAAGGATTCTACTCATAAACATCAAAAAAGCAACCGCCCGCCCAAGGAATAGGTTGCTTTTTTGAGTAACCAATAACCAAGGCGTACCGTTGCTGCACGGCAACACCTTTCTTTATTATCTTACCATTTCCCGTCCCATGCGTCAATTCTTTTTTTGCCCAAATAGCCGTAGGCCTTCTAAAGTCGGTTAAGCCAACCTGACTCTTGACTCTGCCGCGAAGTTACTCTATAATATAGAAGAATATACGGCGGAGCCGTCAGGCTTGTGTCCGCCGGAATGGAGAACCTATGATAAAGAGCATGACCGGATTCGGCAGGAGCGAGGTCGCCGAGAACAATCGAAAATTCACGGTGGAGATCAAGTCGGTCAATCATCGTTATTTGGATGTCACGATCAAGATGCCGAAGAAGCTGAATTATTTTGAGTCCTCCATACGGGGGGAACTGAAGAATTACATTTCCCGGGGCAAGGTGGACGTCTTTATCAGCTATGAGGATTTTGGAGAGAGCGTCTCCAGTGTCCGTTACAACAGGACGCTGGCGGAGGAGTATCTGAAATATCTGCGGCAGATGGCGGAGGAATTTGGGCTGGACGACGATGTGAGGGTGTCCACTCTGTCCAAATATCCGGATGTTTTGACCATGGAGGAACAGGCGGAGGACGAGGAGGAGATCTGGAAGGAGCTCCGGACGGCCATTGACGGCGCGGCGAAGATGTTTGTGGAGACGCGTATCGCGGAAGGAGAGCATCTTAGGGACGATCTCATAGAAAAACTGGACGGTATGCTAAAGCTGGTGGGATTTATCGAGGAGCGCTCCCCCCAGATTGTGGCGGAATACCGCAAGCGCCTGGAGGAGAGAGTGCGGGAGCTTCTGGAGGACGCGGCCGTGGACGAGGGAAGGCTTCTGACGGAGGTCACGGTCTTTGCGGATAAGGTCTGTGTGGATGAGGAGCTGGTGAGGCTGCACAGCCACATTGACACGATGAAAAATACTTTGATCCAGGGCGGAAGTATCGGCAGAAAGCTGGACTTTCTGGCGCAGGAGATGAACCGGGAGGCCAACACGATCCTGTCCAAATCCAACGATCTTCAGGTTTCCAACTGCGGTATCGAGCTCAAGACAGAGATTGAAAAGGTGAGAGAACAGATTCAGAACATTGAATAGCTGTCGGGGAAGGTGCTATGAACAGTCTGATACATGTGGGCTTCGGGAATATTGTGAACACGGCAAAGCTCGTCGCTATCGTGAGCCCCGATTCCGCTCCGGTCAAGAGAATGGTACAGAGCGCGAAGGAGGAGGGGCTGGCGATCGACGCGACACAGGGGCGCAAGACGAAGTCCGTGCTTGTGATGGAGAACGGCAGGATCGTGTTGTCGGCGCTTCTGCCCGAGACGATCGCCGGTCGGGCACAGGGAGCCTGGGGGAGCTTTTCGGAGTCGGAGGAGGACGCGGCTTCGGCGGCCCAGCAGAGCAGTGATAAATGACAAGCTTAGAGAAACGGAAGGGTGTGTTGCGATACAATGGCAGATAAAGGAATACTCATTGTGATCTCCGGTTTTTCCGGAGCCGGAAAGGGGACGTTGGTGAAGCGGCTGCTCAGCTCCTATGACAGCTATGCCCTGTCCGTCTCCATGACGACCAGGAGCCCCAGGGAGGGTGAGCGCGACGGCGTGGAGTACTTTTTTGCGGACAGGGAGCAGTTTGAGAAAAAGATCCGCGAGGACGGATTTATCGAGTACGCCTGCTACTGCGACAATTATTACGGGACCCCGAAGGATTACGTGGAGGAGCAGTTAAACGCCGGAAAGGATGTTATCCTGGAGATCGAGATCCAGGGGGCTTTAAAGGTCAAGCAGCAATTTCCGGAGAGCCTGCTTCTCTTTGTGACACCTCCCAGCGCCGTAGAGCTGAAGCGGCGGCTTCTGGGCAGAGGCACGGAGTCGCAGGAGGTGATCGCCAAGCGCCTTGCGCGCGCGGTCGTGGAATCAAACGGCATAGAAGCCTATGATTACGTTGTGGTAAACGATGATCTGGACGCCTGTGTGGCGGAGATTCACCAGCTTGTGAACGCGGCCCGAAGGGCTCCGGTAAGAAGCGGTGCGTTTATCAGAAGGATCCGGGAAGAATTAAAGGAATTAGGGAATGAGGGAAATTAGGCGCCTCGCGGACGCCTAATGGGAAAGGAATACGTGAAAGGAGCAAAAAAGTATGTTACATCCGTCCTACAGTGACTTGATGAAGGTAGTAAACAGTGAGGTGGAGGAGGGGGATTCCCCTGTGGTTACCAGCCGGTATTCCATTGTGATGGCCACTGCCAAGCGGGCCCGTCAGATCATCGCGGGCGATGAGCCCCTGGTGGATGTGAAGGAGGGAAAGCCGCTTTCCATTGCCGTTGAGGAGCTGGATGAGGGAAAGATCAAGATCCTGAATGACAGCGAGGAAGAAGAATAGGCAAAGAAGTAGCTGGCGTGTGTGGCTCCAGCTACTGTTTGCGTCAGAGGAGTTTTATGAAAATACTGTTTGTGTCTCTCGGATGCGACAAGAATCTGGTGGATTCCGAGAGGATGCTTGGCCTGCTGGAGGGCAGGGGATATGAGTTTACGGATGACGAGTCGGAGGCGGATATCGCGGTGGTAAACACCTGCTGCTTTATCAACGACGCCAAGGAAGAGAGCATCCATACGCTGCTGCAGCTTGGGGACCTAAGGAGCGCCGGAAAGCTCAAAGCGCTGATTGCCGCCGGCTGTCTGGCACAGCGCTATCAGGAGGAGATCCAGCGGGAGATCCCGGAGGTGGATGCGGTCCTGGGCACTACGGCGATCGACAGCATCGTGTCGGCGGTGGAGGAAGTGCTCGCCGGCAGGGGGCAAAACCATTATAACGATCTCAATGCCAGGCCGTTGGCCGGGGGAAAGCGTATCGTCACGACCGGAGGGCACTTTGCCTATCTGAAGATCGCGGAGGGGTGCGACAAGTGCTGCACCTACTGCATCATCCCCCGGGTGCGGGGAAAATACCGGAGCGTTCCCATGGAGGAGCTTCTCGCGGAGGCAGAGGAGCTGGCCGAGGCGGGGGTGAAGGAGCTGATCCTTGTGGCCCAGGAGACCACCCTGTACGGGGCGGATCTCTACGGGGAGAAACGCCTTCCCAGGCTGTTGCATGAGCTGGCGCAGATAAACGGCATCCGGTGGATCCGCATCCTGTACTGTTATCCGGAGGAGATCACCGACGAGCTGATCGATGCGATCGCATCGGAACCCAAGGTGTGCCATTACCTGGATATTCCGATCCAGCACGCCTCCGATCCGGTGTTAAAGCGGATGGGGCGCAGGACGAACGAGGAGGAGCTTCGGGCCGGAATCGGCAGACTGCGGGAGCGGATACCGGACATCTGCCTGAGGACCACATTGATCAGCGGATTCCCCGGGGAGACCCAGGAGGATCACGAAAAGCTGTACCGCTTTGTCAACGAGATGGAGTTTGACCGGCTGGGCGTGTTTACCTACTCCCAGGAGGAGGGCACTCCCGCGGCGGAAATGGACGGCCAGATAGAGGAGTCCGTGAAGGAGGAGCGCAGGCAGGAGCTGATGGAGCTTCAGCAGGCCATTGCCTTCGAGCGCGCCGAGGATATGGTGGGCCGTGTGCTCACCGTCATGGTGGAGGGGAAGGTGGCCGACGAGGAGACCTACGTGGCGAGGACCTATCGGGACGCCCCGAATGTGGACGGCTATCTCTTTATCAATACGTCGGCGAATCTGATGACCGGCGACTTCGCCAAAGTTCTGGTCACCGGATCCAACGAGTATGATCTGATGGGAGAGTTGGTGTGAACCACAAGCCCGACAGCTTATCGTTTCACACGGCAATTTGTGCCGGAGCGTCACAGGTTGCCCGGATGGCAGAAGAGAAATCCGATATGCGGATTTCTTATCGCACCGCCGCGGAAACGCTCCGGAATGGAGAATATCATGAGTAAAATGAATCTGCCGAACAAATTAACCATATTTCGTGTAATTTTGATTGTGCCCTTTATTGTCCTGCTCTTAGGGGGAAACGCGGGCTGGTTTGGTGAAAATACGCTGATTTCCGGATGGATCGCGCTGGCGATCTTTATCGCAGCCAGTCTGACGGACCTTCTGGACGGCAAGATCGCGAGAAAGTACAACCTGGTGACGAATTTTGGCAAATTTATGGACCCGCTGGCGGACAAACTGCTTGTCAGCTCGGCGATGATCTGCCTGGTAGAGATGGGGCGTATTCCCGCCTGGGTCGTCATTGTCATTATCAGCCGCGAATTTATCATCAGCGGATTTCGCCTGATCGCCTCCGACAATGGCGTGGTGATCGCGGCGAGCTACTGGGGAAAATTCAAGACCACCTTTCAGATGATTATGGTCTGCCTTATGATCGCCGGATTTCAGGATATGTTTCCGTGGTATGCCGTTCTGACCGATTTCGTCATGTGGATCGCCCTGATCCTCACCGTCGTGTCACTGATCGACTATCTGGTCAAAAACAAAGCCGTCATGCGTGACACCAGGTGACCGAAGCATCGGACGCCTCCGGCCACAGCAAACAACAAGGGAGAACAAAAATGACCGTTGAACTGATAAGCGTAGGAACCGAAATTTTATTGGGAAACATTGTGAACACCAACGCCGCCTACCTGGCGGAGAAGTGTGCCGCGCTGGGCCTGTCCTGCTATTTTCAGTCCGTGGTGGGCGACAATGAGGAGCGCCTTTCCATGGTGTTAAAGAGCGCGGTGCAGCGCTCCGATGTGGTGATCCTGTCGGGCGGGCTCGGGCCCACGGAGGACGACCTGACCAAGGAGGTGGCGGCCAGGGTATGCGGCAGACAGCTTCGGGTGGACGACGACAGCATGGAGCGCATCGCGGAATATTTTGCGGGCAGGGATCTTGCGCCTACGGAGAACAACTGGAAGCAGGCGAAGGTGCCGGAGGGCGCCATTGTCCTGCACAACGACAACGGCACGGCGCCGGGAATGATCATCGAGGACGAGCGGGCGAGGGTGATCCTTCTGCCCGGCCCGCCCAACGAGCTGATTCCCATGTTTGAGGAGCAGGTGGCCCCCTATCTGGAGCGGCTGACCCCGGAAGTGATCGTCTCCCAGACCGTAAAGATCTGCAATGTCGGGGAGAGCCGGGCGGAGACCATGGTGAAGGATCTGATCGACAGCCAGTCGAACCCCACGATCGCCACCTACGCCAAAACCGGCGAGGTGCACATCCGCGTGACGGCCTCCGCGGAGACGCCCAAGGAGGCGCGGAAGCTGATCAAGCCGGTGGTAAAGGAATTAAAGAGCCGTTTTGGCAACGACATCTACACCACGGACGAGAACGTCACGCTGGAGAAGGCCGTGGTGGACCTGCTTTTGGCCAACGATCTGACACTGGTCTGCGCCGAGTCCTGTACGGGAGGAATGTTGGCGGCCCGCCTGATCAATGTGCCCGGCGTGTCCGACGTGTTCAAGGCCGGATTTGTGACGTACTCCAACAAGGCCAAGAGAAAGTCCCTGGGGGTGAAGAAGAGCACGCTCCAAAAGTACGGCGCGGTCAGTAAGGAGACCGCGGAGGAGATGGCGCGGGGGGCCGCGTTTATCACCAAGGCGGATGTGACAGTCTCCGTGACCGGTCTGGCAGGACCGGACGGAGGCACCTCGGAGAAGCCCGTGGGACTGGTCTATATCTGCTGCAATGTCAAGGGAAGCGTGACCGTGAAGAAGTACCAGTTTAAGGGAAACCGCGCCAAGATCCGCGAGGCGGCGGCCTCCGCCGCTCTGATCCTGCTGCGGGGCTGCATCCTGGAATATTTCAGCAAAGTGACCTTCGGGAAAAAGTAAAGCTGCCGGCCCTTTCGACAGTTCGTGTAAAAATGTGCCATAAATGCTTGCGGAATGTAAGGATTTATGGTACATTTTTTTTATCTGATCTTTCATTATAAGGAGAGGCAATTCTTATGTTCCGGCATTTCGCCAAAGGATTCAGAGCAGAAAAATTTTAGGAGGGATGCCGTCGAGAGAGTTTTATGGGACACAAAAACAGGTAAAATAGTCATTGACAAATACGAACAAATGTTTTATCCTAACAATAACAGAACGTTTGTTCCCGACAGAAAAGGAGATATTTCATGGAAAAAGACGAGAAGCTGAAGGCGCTCGACGCGGCGCTGAGTCAGATTGAGAAGCAGTACGGCAAGGGCACGGTCATGAGACTGGGCGATCCTGCCGCACAGATGAACGTAGAGACGATCCCCACCGGTTCCCTGAGTCTCGATATCGCGCTGGGGCTGGGAGGTATTCCCAAGGGAAGGATCGTGGAGATATATGGGCCGGAGTCCAGCGGTAAGACGACCGTCACTCTTCACATGATCGCGGAGGTGCAGAAGCGGGGCGGCATCGCCGGCTTTATCGACGCGGAGCACGCGCTGGATCCCGTCTACGCGAAAAATATCGGCGTGGACATCGACAATCTGTACATTTCCCAGCCTGACAACGGGGAGCAGGCATTGGAGATCACGGAGACGATGGTGCGTTCCGGCGCCATCGACATCGTGGTGGTGGACTCCGTGGCGGCGCTGGTTCCCAAGGCGGAGATCGACGGGGATATGGGAGATTCCCATGTGGGGCTCCAGGCGAGGCTGATGTCCCAGGCGCTGCGCAAGCTGACTGCCGTGATCAGCAAATCAAACTGCACGGTGGTCTTTATCAATCAGCTCCGCGAGAAGGTGGGCATCATGTTCGGCAACCCCGAGACCACCACCGGCGGGCGCGCCCTGAAATTCTATTCCTCCGTGAGGCTGGATGTCAGAAGAATCGAATCCCTGAAGCAGGGCGGCGAGGTGATCGGAAACCGCACCCGCGTAAAGGTGGTGAAGAACAAGATCGCTCCGCCCTTCAAGGAGGCAGAGTTTGATATTATGTTTGGAGAGGGGATCTCCATGGCAGGCGATATTCTGGATCTGGCGGCGGAGAACGATATCATCAACAAATCCGGCGCGTGGTATGCCTACGAGGGCAACAAGATCGGCCAGGGCCGTGAGAACGCCAAGCAATATCTGAAGGACAACCCGAAGGTGTGTGAGGAAGTGACAAGAAAGATCCGCGCGCATTTCCATCTGGACGGGGACGGCGCACCCAAGGAGGAGCCTGAGGAGAAGGCTTCGGAGGAGAAGGCTTCTTCCGGCAAAGCGCAGACGGGAAAGAAGCCCGCCGGAGAGGAGAGCTGACCCTGAAGGCTGGAGGTGCCGTATGAAGGTGACACGGATAGAAGCGCTCTCCTCGAACCGCAGCAGAGTCTATTTGGAGGATGCGTCCGCCTTTGTGCTGTACAAAGGGGAGCTTCGCCGGTTTCGTGTGCGGGAGGGGGAGGAGCTTGCAGAGCAGGACTGCCGCAGAATTTTAGGGGAGGTACTTCCCAGGAGGGCCAAGCTTCGCGCTATGGGACTGCTGCAAAAGAGGGAGTACACCGTGGAGGAGCTTAGGCGCAAGCTGAAGCAGGGGTTTTATCCCGAGGACGTGATCGAGGAAGCGCTCTCCTATGTGGCTTCCTATCGGTACACGGACGATCTGCGCTACGCGGAGGACTATATCACCAGCCAGGCGGACAAAAAAAGCCGCAGGCGGATCGAGCAGGATTTGATGGCGAAGGGGATAGACAGGGAGACTCTCCTGGAGGCGTGGCAGAGATGGCAGGACAAGGGCGGTTTCCAGGACGAGCAGGAGCAGATCCGGAAGCTTTTGTGCAAGCGGCAGTATGATCCGGAGAAGGCGGATGTCAGAGAACGGCAGAAAACATACGCTTTCCTGATGCGCAGAGGCTTTTCCCAGGAAGCGGTGAGCCGGGCGCTCCGCTCGGAGGATTTTTTTGACTGACCGGTTTGTGAAAAATACATCAATTTATGGAGACTTGTACTTGACATAACAGAGTTTTCAGTTTAAAATTGTAGTGTTGTAAATTGCTTGTTAGAATGTTTTCATAGATACATTCTATGGTTGGCCGTGGGGACTCCCCGTGGCTACAGTGTACAATGAAAAATAAATAAGGAGGTGCTCCTGTAATGTTGCTTAATGTGATTATCACAATAGCTATCGCAGTAGTTTGCAGCGTTGGCACCGCGTTTGGGGTCAGCAAGTATCAGAAAAAGAAAAATGCTGAGACGATCGGTAACGCGGAGGACAAGGCCAGAGAGATTATTGATGAAGCTCTGAAAACCGCAGAGGCAAAGAAGAGAGAGTCGTTGCTTGAGGTCAAGGAGGAGTCCATTCGCACCAAGAATGAACTCGACAAGGAAATCAAGGAACGCAGAGCCGAGGCGCAGCGCTATGAGCGCAGAGTGCAGCAGAAGGAAGAGAACATCGATAAGAAGGCCGATGCAATCGAACGGCGAGAGCAGAGCTTGACAGCCCGTGAAGAATCTTTAAACAAGATGAAGGACGAGGTTTCCAAGCTGAATGAACAACGGGTACAGGAACTGGAACGAATTTCAGGTTTAACCTCTGAACAGGCAAAAGACTACTTATTGAAAATTGTTGAAGATGAAGTAAAACATGAATCGGCCGTGATGATCAAGGAAATGGAGAGTCGGGCCAAGGAAGAAGCAGACAAAAAGGCCAGGGATTATGTGGTGTCTGCGATCCAGAGATGTGCGGCAGACCACGTCTCTGAGACCACGATCTCCGTGGTGCAGCTTCCGAACGATGAGATGAAGGGAAGGATCATCGGACGAGAGGGACGCAATATCCGTACTCTCGAGACCATGACCGGTGTGGATCTGATTATTGACGACACGCCGGAGGCAGTTATTCTGTCGGGCTTTGATCCCATTCGTCGCGAGGTGGCCAGGATTGCCCTGGAGAAGCTGATCGTTGATGGACGTATCCATCCTGCCAGAATTGAAGAAATGGTAGAAAAGGCGCAAAAAGAAGTCGAGGTGATGATCAAGGAGGAAGGTGAGGCGGCGACCCTCGAGGTCGGCGTGCACGGCATCCATCCGGAGCTTGTGAAGCTGCTGGGACGCATGAAGTTTAGGACCAGCTATGGTCAGAATGCGCTGAAACATTCCATCGAGGTGGCGCAGCTTGCCGGCCTGCTTGCCGCAGAGATCGGTCTGGACGTAAGGCTTGCCAAGCGTGCGGGTCTGCTGCACGATATTGGCAAGGCGGTTGACCACGAGATGGAGGGTTCCCACATTCAGCTGGGAGCCGAGCTCTGCAGAAAATACAAGGAGAACGCTACCGTGGTCAACGCGGTGGAGTCCCACCATGGCGATGTGGAGCCTACTTCCCTGATCGCATGTATCGTGCAGGCTGCCGATACGATCTCTGCCGCAAGGCCGGGAGCGAGAAGGGAGACGCTGGAGACCTATACCAGCAGATTAAAGCAGTTAGAAGACATAACAAACAATTTCAAAGGCGTAGATAAATCTTTTGCTATTCAGGCAGGTCGTGAAGTTCGTGTTATGGTTGTGCCCGAGCAGATTACAGATGCCGATATGGTCCTGTTGGCGCGCGATATCTCCAAGCAGATCGAGGCGGAGATGGAGTACCCCGGACAGATCAAGGTGAATGTGATCCGCGAAAGCCGCGTGATTGATTACGCGAAGTGACCATGGACAGTTTTGACTTGGCTACAACATTAAGAAGTGTTAAAAACCGCTGTGTCGTCGTACACAGCGGTTTTTTGCGGGTTTTGCGGCCGCCGCAGCCAAAAGGTCTGGAGTGGCGATTCACCGCGGTCTGTCCCTTTGGCCGCGCAAACCGAGAGAGCCGGAGATTGACACGGTGTGGGGGCGGGATTATAATAGGGACATTATGACGTTTCGAGGAGGCAGACAGATGAGAAAAGCTGTAATGGGAGCGGTATTTGCCGCGTTTGGGGTCGATCTGCTCATGATTCTTTGGATCTGTATTCCCCACACACAGTATTCCCTTTCCGCTGACAGAATGATCCTGTATCCGTTGCTCTGTTGCGCCGCCTGCCTTGTCTTTGTCCTGCTTCTACACAGGATCCGGCTCTTTCGGGACTGCGGCGGGAGGGTGCAGTACCTTCTTCTTTTCGGTTATCTTTTGGCCTACTCTGTTCTGCTCTGGCAGATCTGCGCCGAGATGAAATGCTATCCGATCTATGATGCCGGAGAGGTCAAAAAGAATGCGCTCTATCTGGCTGGTCTGTCGGAGGAGGTCAACCGGAATTATTTTGCCACGTGGAGCAACAATACGCCGGCGGCGCTGATCCTGTCGTGGATTTTGCGGCTGGGAGACTTTTTTGGCATGGAGGATCCCGCGCGGCTTGTCGTTTTCTTTGAGATCCTCCAGATAGACGCTGCGGTCTTCTGCGTGTATTCCCTGATCCTTAAGTTTTCCCGAAGCCGTTACAAAAGGGAGCTTGCGTGGCTGGGAGTCGGGCTTTTGTCCGCCAATCTTTCGGTGGTGAGACAGATCCAATCCCTCTACACGGACCCGCTGTCCTTTGGCTTCGGCGTGACGGCCTTCTATGTGTGGATCCATGTGACAAAGGGCCAGAGCGTCCGAAAAAGGATAGGGCTTTCCCTGGCCGCAGGGTGCCTGTGGGGGGGCGGAGCGTCGATCAAAATGACCGTTCTGATCTCCTTTTTTGGGGTGGTCTGCTATGCTTTCTTCTGCGGGCGGATCCGGGAGAAGCTGTCCGAGCTGCTCGTCTGCGCGGCGGCCATCCTTTTGGTGATTACAGGGTTTTCGGTCTGCTCCCGCGTTCTGCCGGGCGAGGCCGTCAGAGAGTCCCAGGGCTTCCCGAAGGTCAGCTATTGGTTTGCTCTGGGATTAAAGGCGGACGGAAGCTATATCCAGAATGAACCGTATGTTCTTATGCTTTTGAACTGTCCGGATCTGCGGACCAGAGAGGAGGTCACGCGGCAGTATATAGTGGAGAACCTGCCAATGCTCTGGGACAGGGAGCATATTTTGGCAAAGACGAGATGCAATTTTGCCTTCGGGACGCTGGGGGCGGAAGAGTTTACGGAATTTCCGGAGCAGAGGGGCCTGCTTTTTCAAGTGTTCTCCGACGAGGGGATTTATTTTAAACGGTATGCCACGGCGGCCACAAGTTATTTTTATGCCCTTTTGCTTCTGACGGCTGCCGCTGCTGCGGCGGAGGTCCAAAGGCTCAGAGGGGGACAGAGCTGCCCGCCCTTACAGGCGGTGACCCTGTTTACGCTGTTTGGGATCCTGCTGTACATGATGCTCTTTGAGGCCAACAACCGGCAGATATACAACCATGTCCCCTTTCTGGTGACAGGCGCGGTGATGGGGGTCGAGGGGGTCCTTGCGCTGGGAGGACATGCGGCGTCGAAGGCGGCAAAGAGAAAATCTTTCAAAAATCCTCTTGTATAATGGCGCTTCTTATAGTAGAATATTCAAAGTGTATGATTGTATACGATTATCCAATGCGGCCCGAATCGGGTGACAGGCGGATGAGACGCCAGGAGGAGAATGGAATTATGAAAGAATACCGCGAGTTGAGCAAAGAGGAGCTTTTAGCGGAAAAGGCAAAGCTGGAGCAGGCTTACGAGGAGGCCAGGGGCAAGGGGCTGAAGCTGGATATGTCCAGGGGGAAGCCGGCCACCTCCCAGCTTGACATGGAAATGGACTTTATGGATATTCTCAATTCCCACAGCGATATGAAGACGGAGGGCGGCGTAGATGTGCGAAACTACGGGCTTGTGGACGGAACGCCCGAGGCCAAAAAGCTTTTGGGAGACATGATGGGAGTGAAGCCGGAGAATGTGGTGGTGTACGGCAATGCCAGCCTGACCATCATGTACGATACGGTGTCCCGCTCCATGACCCACGGCGTGCTGGGAAGCACTCCCTGGTGCAGGCTGGACCATGTGAAATTCCTCTGTCCCGCCCCCGGGTATGACAGGCATTTCTCCATCACCCAGCATTTTGGCATAGAGATGATCACCGTTCCCATGACTCCCCAGGGGCCGGATATGGATCTGGTGGAGGAGCTGGTGTCGAAGGATGCCTCCGTCAAAGGGATCTGGTGCGTGCCCAAGTACTCCAATCCCCAGGGATATACTTACTCGGACGAGACCGTGAGACGGATGGCCGCCCTGAAGCCGGCGGCTTCGGATTTCCGGATCTTCTGGGACAATGCCTACGCCGTTCATCATCTGTATGACAGCGAGGACCGCCAGGACCAGCTTTTGGAGATCCTGAGCGAGTGCGAGAAGGCGGGCAATCCGGATATGGTGTATGAGTTCTGCTCCACCTCCAAGGTGACCTTCGCGGGCAGCGGCATCAGCGCCATCGCTTCCTCCGAGGCCAACCTGAAGGAAGTGAGAAAGTCCCTGACCATCCAGACCATCGGGTACGATAAGGTAAACCAGCTGCGCCATGTGCGCTATTTCAAGGATATCAACGGCATCAAAGAACATATGAAGAAACATGCGGCGCTGCTTCGCCCGAAGTTTGAGGCGGTGCTTAAGGTGCTGGACGAGGAGCTGACGGGACTTGGCGTCGGCACCTGGACCAGGCCAAACGGCGGCTACTTTATCTCCTTTGACGCGATGGAGGGCTGCGCGAAGGCCATCGTGGCAAAGTGTAAGGAGGCGGGCGTGACGCTCACCGGCGCCGGAGCAAGCTTCCCCTACGGGCAGGATCCCAGGGACAGCAATATCCGCATCGCGCCCTCCTATCCCACGCCGGAGGAGATGGCGATGGCGACGGATCTGTTCGTGCTGTGCGTAAAGCTCGCCAGCGTGGAGAAGCTTTTGGAGGCCAAATAAAATCAAGTAAAAAGAGACGGGGAAGGTGGAAACGGATGGAGGAGATCAAGAGACTGAAAAGGGACCTGGTGGCGAAAGGCGTTATCATCGACTATTACCAGGACACCATGCAGATCCCCAACGGCAATGTGGTAAAGTGGGATCTGATCGATCACAAGGGGGCCGCCGCGGTGGTGGCGGTGCGCGAGGACGGAAAGCTTTTGATGGTGCGTCAGTACCGCAATGCGCTGGAGCGGGAGACCTTGGAGATCCCCGCGGGAGGATTGAACGGCAGGGAGGAGCCCACGGATGCCGCGGCTATGCGGGAGCTGCAGGAGGAGACCGGCTATGTGTGCGATCGGGTCGAGCTTCTGACCTCCATCTACACTACGGTGGCGTTCTGCAATGAAAAAATCGATATCTATCTGGCCAGAGGGCTGAAGCAGCACGGCAGCCAGCATCTGGATGAGGATGAGTACATCAACGTGGAGGCCTATTCGGTGGAGGAGCTGAAGCAGATGATTTTCGACCGTAAGATACAGGACTCCAAGACGATCTGCGGCATCCTGACCTACGCCGCAAAATATCGGTAGGTCATGAAGCAGGACCTGCCTGCATATAATGGGGAAGGACCCAAGTAGGAAGATTCGGTGCAGGTGGGAAACAATGAGGATCAAGAGTCGGTCGTTACAGAAAGGACGCCTGCCGCTGTTTGCCCTCTTTATGGCGGGGCTGTTGGCAGGCGTCCTCACTATGAATTTCGGAAAGAGCTTTTTGCTGGAAAATACGGGATTACTGGATGAATACACTCTGTATCACATGAAGTATATGACCGTTGACAGCAGCGCTCTTTTTGTTTTTGTGCTGAAAAAGAGAATGGGCAGCGCGCTTGCCCTGACCGTGCTCTCCACCACCTATCTGGGGCTGCTGGTCTGCGGGGGCGCGGTGTTCTGGTATGGATTGTCGGCGGGCTCCTTTCTGGCCGCGCTGATGATACGCTATGGGCTGAAGGGGCTTCTCCTGGCCGTGGCCAGCGTGTTCCCCCAGTATCTTTTGTATGTTCCCGCCGTGCTGTCCCTTCTTTTGTGGTGCGAGCGGCTGAACCGAAGCATCTACTTTAACCGCTACAGCCCGCTGGAAGAGCGCGGTGTGATACAGCCGGGGCAGATCCTTAAATTCCTGCTGATCCTGGGGGTGCTTTTGCTTGGCTGCCTCCTTGAGAGCTTCTGCAACCCGTACATCCTGCTGATGCTTTTAAAAATATTTTGACAGGGGCGGTATCAGTCGTACTCCGCCAGATCGTAGATCAGCTTCTCGGAGGCCTCCCAGCCAAGGCAGGGATCCGTGATGGACTTTCCGTAGATTCCCTCCCCGATCTTCTGACAGCCCTCCTCCAGGTAGCTCTCGATCATAAAGCCCTTGATCAGGCTGTGGAGCTCCGGATTCAGCTTCCGGTTGTGCATGACCTCCTTGGCGATGCGCACCTGCTGAGCATACTGCTTGTTGGAGTTGGAGTGGTTGGTGTCGATGATGCAGGCGGGGTTTTTCAGATCCATCTTCTGGTACATGTCGAGAAGGCGCATCAGATCCTCGTAGTGGTAGTTGGGAGTGTTGTTGCCGTGCTTGTTGGTGGCGCCGCGCAGGACAGTGTGCGCCAGCTCGTTGCCCGAGGTGTTGACCTCCCAGCCCCTGTAGATAAAGGAGTGGGGGTGCTGGGCCGCGTAGACGGAATTTAACATCACGGAGAAGTCGCCGCTGGTGGGGTTCTTCATACCGGCGGGCACGTCAAAGCCGCTGACCGTCAGCCGGTGCTGCTGATCCTCCACGGAGCGGGCGCCGATGGCCACATAGGAGAGAATGTCGGACAGATATCTCCAGTTCTCGGGGTACAGCATCTCGTCGGCGGTGGAGAGACCGGTCTCCTCCAGTACCCGTATGTGCATTTTCCGCATAGCGATCAGACCGGCCAGGAAATCCGGTTTTTTCTCGGGGTCGGGCTGGCTCATGATACCCTTGTAGCCCTCTCCGGTCGTGCGGGGCTTGTTGGTGTATACCCTGGGGATCAGGATCAGCTTGTCCTTCACCTTTTCGCTGACCTTCGCCAGGCGGTTGGCATACTCGCACACAGACTCCTCATTGTCTGCGGAGCAGGGGCCGATGATCACGAGAAACTTGTTGCTTTTTCCGGTGATGACGTCGCGGATTTGGGCATCCCGCTCTGTTTTTCGCTCCACGAGCGCGGCGGGAACAGGATATTGCTCCCGGATTTCTGCCGGAGTGGGAAGTTTTTTGAGAAATTCAAAACTCATTGTATCTTACCATGCCTTTTGGCAATCCCTTTCTGTAGCGTTTACGGCCGTACAGCGGGCCGCAACTGCTGTCTATTATAGTATAAGTTTGGGGATCGCGCAAGGGAATTTCATGGTTTAAAGCGATAAAAATATGTCTTTTTTTCTATTTTTATCTTCCCCAAAAAACGGGAATATGCTATACTGTTACGTGGGTATGATATAGAGTGTTTTTCAAAGCAGTATTCAAAGCAGTAAAATAGGTAAAAGAATAGCAGCGGTTGTGAATCGAGATAGAGTGTGTGATAATATATGTCAGAGACAGATCGTCAGTATGCCGAGTACAGAAGGAGAAGGGTGCGACGGCTGAAGCGGGCAATCATCTGGCTGATCGTGCTGCTTGCGGTGGCGCCCAATGTGTGCTGTATCGTCCTGCTTGTGAGGATGAACGGCCTGCAGAGGCGGGTGGAACAGCTTGACGCAAGGTTGGAGCAGATGCTGCAGCTTGAGCCGGAGGGACAGGGACAGGAGAATACCGATCGGGAGAGCGCAGGCACTGCGGCTCCCATAGAGCCCGAGACAGCGCCCAGCGAGAGCCTGCCGGAGGTCTCAGAGACGGAACCGGCGCACAAGGTCTATCTGACCTTTGACGACGGGCCCAGCGTCTACACCAATGAGATCCTGGACATCCTGGACGAATACGGTGTGAAGGCCACCTTCTTTGTGGTGGGCAAGGAGGACGAAGCCTCCAAGGAGGCGATCGGGCGGATCGTGGAGGACGGACATACGCTGGGGATGCACTCGTACAGCCACAAGTATTCGGAGATCTATCAGTCGGTGGATGCCTTCGCGGCGGACTTTTCCAAGCTGCAGGATTATCTGTATGACCTGACGGGGGTGCGGAGCGTGTACTACCGTTTCCCGGGGGGAAGCTCCAACACGGTGAGCCCGTTAAATATGCAGAATTTTGTGGACTATCTGGACGAACAGGGCGTGACCTTCTACGATTGGAACATCGCGTCCGGAGACGGCGGCAGCAGGCTTTTGAACACGGACACGCTGCTGCACAACAGCACCGATGCCATTGACCGGTGGCATACGGCCATCATCCTCATGCACGACTCGGCGGAGAAGCCTACGACGGTGGACGCCCTGCCCGAGATCCTGGAGAAAATCCTGGCGATGGAGGACACTGTGATCCTGCCGATCACAGAGGAGACCGTGCCGGTTCAACATATACATACCAAGACCAATCAATGAATGGAGGAAGAATTTACCATGGGTTTTTTTGGAGACTTAAAGCAAGACCTGTCACAGGCGGTGAATGAGCTGATGCCTGCCGAAAAGCCGGAAGAAGCCAAGACAGACGCTGCGGCGGAGTCCCTTTCCGCCGAAGAGCCGGATCTGGCCAAAATGCTTCAGAATATCGATGATATTCCGATCCAGGACGAGCTCGGAACAGACGGATTCGCTCTGTCCCAGGAGACGTATTCATCGGAGGAGCCTTCCGCGGAAAGCGCATTTGCTTTTGGTGACGCTGTGGGGGCGGATCCGCTCAGCTTTGCAGATCCCCTGCCGGAGAGTGCTACCGCCTTTGGCGCGGACAACGCGAAAGCTATAGAGGACAGCTTTTCTCTTGGGGATGCGGTGGACGCCTTGAGCTTTGTGGATCCTCTGCCGGAGGACATGCTGGCGTCCGAGGATTCCGTTCCGGTGGCTTCCCTTGCGGAGGAGCCCGCAGCGGAGCCTGATCTGGAGGCGATGCTGGACAATGTGCTGGCGGAGGGAGATCTCTTCGGGCAGGAGGTTACGGCGGATGCAGTCGGCGAGGCGGACGTTTCAGAGCCTGTGGCAGATGTGATTAGCGAGGCCGCCGTTTCGGAGGCTGTGGCAGATGTGATCAGCGAGGCGGACGTTTCGGAGCCTGTGGCAGATGTGATTAGCGAGGCGGACGCTTCGGAGCCTGTGGCAGATATGATTAGCGAGGCGGACGCATCGGAGGCTGTGGCAGATGCGGTCAGCGAGGCAGCAGTTTTGGAGCCGGAACCCCCTCAGGAGCCTGTCGAAAAAGAGGAAGAAGATACGGTGGAGGAGTCTGCGGAAACGGTAAGCGATACCGAGGCAGAAAACAATAAGGAAGAAAAAGGAGCAGAAGAAATTATGGAAACCAACAGAGAAGCAGTAGACGAGACATCTATCATCACCGCGGGAATGACCATCAACGGTGACATTGTATCCGAGGGATCCATCGATATCACGGGCACGGTGAACGGCAATATCGATGTGCTCGGAAAGCTGAATATCACAGGTCATGTGGACGGAAATTCCAAGGCGTCCGAGGTGTATGCGGAGGGAGCCAAGATCAACGGCGAGATCGCCAGTGAGGGCGCGGTCAAGATCGGCGCAAGCACGGTGATCATCGGCAATATCACCGCCAGCAGCGCGGCGATCGCAGGCGCCGTAAAGGGCGATATCGACGTCAAGGGTCCCGTGATCCTGGACACTTCCGCCATCGTGATGGGCAACATCAAGTCCAAGTCCGTACAGATCAACAACGGTGCGGTGATCGAGGGTATGTGCTCTCAGTGCTATGCGGATGTCAGCCCGACCGCTTTCTTCGAGGATTACAAGCCTGAGAAGAAAAAGGCAGGAGGCAAGGATAAGGCGGAGAAATAAGGTATGCGCAGAATATTATTGAAATTGAGCGGAGAGGCGCTGGCAGGCGAGCGAAAGACCGGATTTGACGAGGAGACGGTCAGAGGCGTAGCGCTCCAGGTGAAGGAGCTGGTTGACGACGGCATCCAGGTGGGGATCGTGATCGGCGGCGGCAATTTCTGGAGGGGACGCTCCAGCGAGAACATCGACCGGACCAAGGCGGATCAGATCGGTATGCTGGCCACCGTGATGAACTGTATTTACGTGTCGGAGATCTTCCGCTCCGTGGGGATGATGACCAACATACTGACTCCCTTCGAGTGCGGCTCCTTCACCAAGCTGTTCTCCAAGGATCGGGCCAACAAGTATTTTGCCAGGAATATGGTGGTGTTTTTTGCAGGCGGCACGGGACATCCCTACTTCTCCACGGACACCGGAGTGGTGCTTCGGGCGATCGAGGTGGACGCGGATGTGATCCTCCTTGCAAAGTCCATCGACGGCGTGTACGACGATGATCCCCTGAAGAATCCGTCCGCCCGCAAGTTTGACGAGATCAGCATTGACGAGGTGATCGCCCGCAACCTTCAGGTGGTGGATATGACGGCATCCATTCTTGCGAGAGACAACAAAATGCCCATGTGGGTGTTTGGATTGAATGAGGAAAACAGCATCGTGAACACCGTCAGGGGAAATTTCAGTGGCACCAAGGTCACGGTCTGACCTGGCGGACACAGGGACAGATAGGAGGTATTATGGACACCAGAATACAGCAGTATGACGATAAGATGAAAAAGACTTATGAGCACCTGGAGGCGGAGTATGCGACGATCCGTGCGGGCCGCGCCAATCCTCATGTGTTGGATAAGCTGCGTGTGAGCTACTACGGGACGCCCACTCCCATTCAGCAGGTGGGAAATGTGACAGTGCCGGAGGCGCGCATCATTCAGATCGCTCCGTGGGAGAAGTCGCTGCTCAAGGAGATCGAGAAGGCGATTCTGACCTCGGATATCGGCATCAATCCCACCAACGACGGGAACGTGATCCGTCTTGTGTTTCCGGAGCTTACGGAGGACCGCAGAAAGGAACTGGTGAAGGATGTCAAGAAGAAGGGCGAGGAGGGCAAGGTAGCCGTCCGCAATATCCGGAGGGACGGAAACGACGCCTTTAAGAAGCTGGCCAAGACGGAGATCTCCGAGGATGAGATCAAGCAGCTGGAGGAACAGCTTCAGAAGCTCACCGACAAGTACATCAAGGATATCGACGTATTGATCGAGGCGAAATCGAAGGAGATCATGACCGTGTAGCCGGACAGTCGGGACGGCTGCTGTGTGCATATTGCGGGGGCGGAGATGCGTAAGCTTTCCGCCCTCCGCTGTTGGCCGCGGGAGAAAGGGAAAATCGTTATGGAAGAGAATTGGAAGGTGCCGCGCCATGTGGCGATTATTTTGGACGGCAACGGCAGATGGGCAAAGGCCAAGGGGATGCCCCGCAACTATGGGCATGTCCAGGGGGCGAAGACGGTGGAGAACATCTGCGAGGAAGCCTATCGGATGGGAATCCAGTATTTGACCGTGTATGCCTTTTCCACGGAGAACTGGAACCGCCCGAAGGATGAGGTGGACGCTCTGATGAAGCTTTTGCGCAACTACATGAAAAACTGTCTGCAGACGGCCCAGAAGAACCGCATGTGTGTGCGGATCCTGGGGGAAAAGTCGAGACTGGACGAGGACATCCGAAAACGTATCGAGGAATTGGAGGAGGCCACCAGGGACAACGACGGCCTGCATTTTCAGATCGCCATCAACTATGGGGGGCGGGATGAGATCACCCGCGCCTTGAGGAAGGCCGTGGAGAAGGCGGCGTCCGGAGAGTGGAAGCCGGAAGATATCACAGAGCAGGCGATAGAGGGCCTCTTAGATACCGCGGGAATACCGGATCCGGATCTTTTGATCCGCACCTGCAACGAGCAGAGGATATCCAACTTCCTGCTCTGGCAGCTCGCCTACACGGAGTTTTACTTTACTCCGGTGGCGTGGCCCGATTTCTCGAAAGAAGAATTGCAGAGAGCCGTGGAAGCATATAATCATAGAGACAGAAGATACGGCGGTTTGAGGGAGGAGTGATCGCATGTTTTGGACCAGACTCGCAAGCGGTATCGTACTGCTTGCCATTGCCCTTACAGCGATGGCGTTTGGCGGGATCCCGCTGCTTTTTTTGCTGTGCTTCGTTTCTCTCGTGGCATACAGAGAGCTTACCAAGGCGCTGCGGTGCGCCAGGGACGAGAAAAAATGGAATCTTTTGGAGCTGTTGGGGATGATCGGCGTTGCGGCCTACTATGGCGCGATGTATGTTGGACGAAACGCAGCGCTGGGGGCGGATGCCTTGTACCTTCTGATGATGATTACGGGGGTTTTTCTGGCGGAGATGTTCGCCTATGTGATCACCTTCCCCAAATTTGAGGCGAGTCAGGTCCTGGCGGCGGTGTTTGCCTTTCTCTATGGGCCGGTGATGCTGGCGTTTGTGTATCTGACCAGAGAAACCGTCTATGGGATCGATACGGTGTGGATGATCCTGATCAGCTCCTGGGGCTGTGACACCTGTGCTTACGCGGTGGGAAAGCTCATCGGCAGAAAGAAGATCTTTCCGGTGTTAAGCCCGCACAAATCGCTGGAGGGCTGTATCGGAGGAGTGGCAGGCGCGGCGCTGATCGGCGGCCTGTACGGACATTTCTTTGTGGAGCAGGCGTTTCCCGACCGGCAGGTGGCGTGGCTGATCGCCTTTATCTGCGCTGTGGGTGCGGTGATGAGCATGGTGGGAGACCTGGCGGCCTCCGCCATCAAGAGAAACCACAACATCAAGGATTACGGAAAGCTGATCCCCGGGCACGGAGGGATCATGGACCGCTTTGACAGCGTGATCGTCACGGCCCCTATGACGTATTTTCTCTCGGTGCTTTTGCTGAACGGGATCGGATAAAGGGCAGAATAAAAGGCAGAGGGAAAGCGGGAGCAAAAACCGGATCAAGGACAGAATAAGGATAGAGAAGCGATATGAAGAACATAGCGATTATGGGATCCACGGGTTCCATTGGGACCCAGACCCTGGAGGTGGTCCGCGCCAACCCGGAGCTTAAGGTGGTGGCGCTGGCCGCGGGAAATAGTGTGGAGAAGATGGAGGAACAGATACGGGAGTTTCTTCCGGCGGTGGCAGGTATGTGGAGCGAGGCGGCAGCGTCCGATCTGAGGGCGCGCGTGGCGGATCTCCCCGTGAAGATCGTCTGCGGCATGGAGGGACTTTTGGAGATAGCGGTTTTGCCGGAGGCGGAGGTGCTGGTCACAGCGGTCGTGGGAATGATCGGCATCCGCCCGACGATCGCTGCCATTGAGGCGGGGAAGGACATTGCCCTGGCCAACAAGGAGACGCTGGTGACGGCGGGGCACATCATTATGCCGCTGGCCAAAGAGCGCGGTGTGTCCATCCTTCCGGTGGACAGCGAGCACAGCGCCATTTTTCAATCCCTGAACGGGGAGCCCAGAGAGCGGGTGGAGAAAATCCTTCTCACGGCGTCGGGGGGACCCTTCCGCGGGAGAAGCAGAGCGGAGCTGGAAAAGATCCAGGTGGAGGACGCCCTAAAGCATCCCAACTGGACGATGGGGCACAAGATCACCATCGATTCTTCCACGCTGGTCAACAAGGGCCTGGAGGTCATGGAGGCAAAATGGCTCTTTGACGTGGGGCTGGATCAGATCCAGGTGGTGGTACATCCCCAGAGCATCATCCACTCCGCGGTGGAGTATGTGGACGGCGCGATCATTGCGCAGATGGGGATGCCGGATATGAAACTGCCCATCCAGTACGCGCTGTTTTATCCGGACAGAAAGCCTATGGCCGGCCGGCGGGTGGATTTTTTCTCGCTGGGGCAGCTGACCTTTGAAAAGCCGGATGCGGAGACCTTCACGGGATTGAAGCTGGCCTATCGCGCGGCGGAGACGGGAGGAAGTATGCCGACCGTATTTAACGCCGCCAATGAGAAGGCGGTGGGACTGTTTCTGGAGAGAAAGATCCGCTATCTGGAAATCACGGAGCTGATTCGGGAAGCTATGGAGCGGCACAGGGCGATCGAGAACCCTTCGGTGGAGCAGATCCTGGAGACGGAGAGCGCGGTCTATGAATGGATTTCGAGTAAAATCTCAGAAAGGTGAGTTAATACTGCATGGTTACATTGCTATTATTTATTGTAATCTTTGGGGTGGTGGTGATTTCTCATGAGTTTGGGCATTTCCTTTTGGCAAAGGCGAACGGGATCCATGTGATCGAGTTTGCTGTGGGCATGGGGCCGAATCTGTTTTCGTTTCAAAAGGGGGATACCAGATATTCCCTGAAGCTGTTTCCCATCGGGGGCGCCTGTATGTTTGAGGGGGAGGACGGCATGGACGTGCCGGAGGACGGGGAGCCCGGCGAGGGATCCTTTTTGAAGGCCGGCGTCTGGGGGCGGATCTCCACCGTGGCGGCGGGCCCCTTCTTTAACTTTATCCTGGCGTTCGTCATTGCGCTTGTCATGGTCCATATGATCGTGATCCGCGATCCGGTGGCCACACAGGTCCTGGAGGGCGGCGCAGCCTGGACAGCGGGAATGAAGGACGGGGACCGCATCCTTTCGCTGGACGGGGAGCGCGTGTATCTGTACGAGGAGATCCAGCTGTTTACCATGATGCACAAGGGCGGAGACGTGGAGGTGGAGTATGAGAGGGACGGAGAGGTCTGCCGCACTCTGCTCACCCCCTCCTACGACGAGACAACGGGCAGATATCTGCTGGGGATATCCAACGCAAGCTTCGTGGAGCTGTCGGGGCTGGACGGGCTGAAATATGCCTGGTACGAGATGCGGTACAGCATCCGGATGACGTACAAGAGCCTGGGAATGTTGATCCGAGGGCAGGTGAAGCGGCAGGATGTGGCCGGCCCTGTGGGCATTGCGGTCAATCTGGTGGGCAAAACCTACGAAAATACCAGGGCCTACGGGTGGCGGAATGTGCTGGTGAACATGTTGAACATTACCCTGATGCTGTCCGTCAATCTTGGGATCCTGAATTTGTTGCCCATACCGGCTCTGGACGGCGGAAGACTGGTGTTTCTGCTTGTGGAAGTGATACGCGGAAAGCCCGTTCCGCCGGAAAAAGAGGGAATGGTGCACTTTATCGGCCTGATGTTCTTTATGGCCTTGATGGTACTGCTTTTGTTTAACGACCTGTCCAATATTTTTACACGGTAGTGCAAAAAAAGTTTCTTGCCTTTTTTCGGTCGGTGTGATATAAATAAATTATCTTTTTTTCTTTGACGCCTGCGCCGTGCGTTTGTCCGCACGGTCGCAGCGCTTTCAGAGGGCCGGATCGGTCCTGTTTTTTCCAACCATTGTTTCAACTGTTGTTTCAGGGGAAGCGTTTGAAAAGTCAAACCTGGGTGCTGCTTTTTACGCGGATTGGGTGCGGAGCGCCACCGTTATCCGTGCCGAAAATGGCGCTGCCCCGACGCGTAAGCGCTCCGGAAGGGAGATCACAATGAGATATCTGACAAGCTGTTATTATGCAAACGGCAGACCGCAGGCCGCGCTGACTCTGCAGCAGGTGAGGCGGAAGCGGGGAAGACGGCCGATGCTTCTGACATGTGTCTGTGAGACGGAGGCCGGGGCAGGCGGACAGGACGAGGGAGGCCGCTTCTGTGTGCGGCTGACGGATTGGTTTTACGAGCGTGTCCTGAAGCGGTGGGGCAGGGGAGGCGGGGCAGAGTTTACCGGATTCGGGGAGGAGATATCCCGTATGGCCCAAAACGCCCGCTTTTCCGCCGCGGGTCTCCTTTGCGCCGAGGAGCGTTTCCTTCTCTTTTATCGGGGGAGGCAGAGGGTGTACCTGTTAAACAGCCGTTTCCTGAGACCGCACTTGAAACGGATCTCTGCGGACACCGATGCGGGGGGAGGGTTGCGGGTGGAGGAGGGGATCCTCCAGCGCGGAGTGGGAGTGCTGCTTGGGACGGCGGGATTCTATCAAGGTCTTGCGGAGGAAGAGATTTTGGGGTGTCTTGCGGCGGACGGGATCTGTGGGGAGAGGCAGGCGAAGCGGAGACTTTCGGAGCTG
>CANRLX010000017.1 GCA_947631615.1 uncultured Acetatifactor sp. | reverse complement strand
GGCGCTGAACGCCGCCGTGGAGGCAGCGCGGGCAGGAGACGCCGGCAAGGGCTTTGCCGTTGTGGCGGAGGAGGTCCGCAATCTGGCGGCCAAGAGCTCCGCTGCGGCAGCGGAGACCGCCGAGATGATCGAGGATTCCATCCAGAAGGTGAGCGCCGGATCCAGAATCGCGGACGAGACCGCGAGCGCTCTGGAGGCGATCACCCACGTGGTACAGCAGAGCGAGGGGATCGTGGGAGGGATCGCAGAGTCCTCCAACTATCAGGCCACTGCCATCGACCAGATCGACCAGGCCATCGAGCAGGTTTCCCAGGTGGTGCAGAACAACTCCGCCACCAGCGAGGAGTGCGCGGCGGCCAGTGTGGAGCTCTCCGGCCAGGCGGGCAGGATGCGGGAGCTTTTGGCCGTGTACCGGCTGGGCGCGCGGCAGGATGCGATGCTGGAGGACGCCAGGACATCCTATCGGGGCAACGCCAGCAGAAACGAACAGATCATCTCCTTAAACGACGGATTCGGAAAATACTAAAACGGTGGAAGTGGAATGACGGCAAAAGCATACCTGCGCTGACAATAGCTGCGCCGGTATGCTTTTTCCAGTAGATTGAAAGCGTGGAGGAAGAGAAGTGGAACGCATGGAGAGCATCGACAAAAGGCAGAGGAAAACGGAGCGGTTTATCCTGATACTGTACTCCATATACAGTGTCAATATCTTTATCGCTTCCATGTGGCTGGATTGGGGGAGCGGGGTGTCGGCTGCGCTTGCGGTCGCTATGACTCTGAGCTGGTCTTTGTACCTTGTCTCGTACAAAAGCTATCACTTCCGCGCGATGGCCACGTCGATTTTGATGCAGATCAGCGTATTCCTATACGCGATCCACTCGGAGGATCTGCCGTCCGTTCTGACGACCTTGATGGCGTTTGCGGTGTTTCTGGGGCTCTATGACATTGCCAGGATCGGTTATGTGACGGTTGCCTTCTCCGTCCTTGTGCTTTTGTACCACGTCTTTGTAAAGGGAAGCGTCCATCTGGCGTCGTTTCTGGAATCCCCGAAGGTGATCGTGCAGCTGGTCAATATTTTCCTGGTGGAGTATGTGGTCTCTCTCTGGGTGAAGAAGAGAAGCGAGAGCGACGAGCAGATGCTGCAGGTCATCGATGTGCTGCAGGAGGCGGAGCAGAGCAAGAATGATTTCCTGGCGAATGTGAGTCATGAGCTGCGCACGCCCATCAACACGATCTACGGGATGAGCGAGCTCGTCCTTCAGTCGGACGACCCCCAGAAGATGAAGGAGGAGGTGTACGATATCCAGATGGCGGGCCGCAATCTGATGTCCGTGGTGAGCGATATCCTGGACTTTTCCGAGCTGCAGTCCGGCAAGATGGAGATCGAGGAGGAGGCCTACAATATTACCTCCACCATCAACGATGTGATCAATATGACGGTCGCCAACAAGAAGGATAAGCCCATCGAGCTGATCGTGGATTGCGACGCCCAGATCCCCCAGGTGCTTTACGGCGACGAGAAAAAGATCCGAAGGATCGTTATGAATATGGTGAAAAATGCCATCAAATTCACCAACGAGGGCTGTGTGACGATCACCATCACCGTGCGCAGGGAGGCGTACGGCGTGAATCTGATCGTGACGGTGAGAGATACGGGCATCGGCATGAACGAGGAGAGCCTGGAAAAGCTGTTTACCAGCTTTAATCAGGTGGACTCCAAGAGGAACCGCCAGGAGGGCGGCATCGGCCTGGGAATGGCCATCGCCAAGGCCCTTGTCCAGAAGATGGGCGGCGTCATCACGGTAAAGAGCAAATTCGGGAGGGGGACCACCATGAAGGTGGTGATCCCCCAGCGCGTGGTGGATGAAAAGCCCATTGCGGAGATTCGGGACAAGGAGAAGCTGAATGTGGCGATCTATGTCAACATCGAGCAGTTTGAGATGGCCACCATCCGCGACGAGTACACGGGAAGCATCCAGCATATGATCGAGAAGCTCCAGGTGAGGAGCCACGTGTGCCGCAACCTGGCGGAGCTGAAGAGACGGCAGGAGAAGGAGACGTTTACCCACGTCTTTATCAGCAAGCTGGAATACAGTGAGGATCCGGAGTACTTTGACAGGCTGGCTCAGCGCCTCTGCCTTGCGGTGGTGATCGACCGGCAGGAGGACAAGCTGGTGGAAAACCAAAATATCCTGCGCATATACAAGCCCTTCTATGTGCTGCCGATCGTCAATCTGCTGAATAACAACTTTAGCAGGCACCCTGAGAAATATCCGGTCCGCGCGGAGCGGTTCGTCGCCCCCAATGTCCACGTGCTGGTGGTGGACGACAACATCATGAATATCAAGGTGATCCAGGGGCTTTTAGAGAAGTACCGGATCCGTGTGACGGCGGCCGAGAGCGGCGCGGAGGCGCTCTCCAAGATCGAGAGCATGGACTATGACTTTGTCTTTATGGATGTCATGATGCCGGAGATGGACGGCATCGAGACCCTCCACAACCTCCGGAAGAAGATGGGGACCTACTACAGCAAGGTGCCGGTGATCGCCCTGACGGCCAACGCCGTGGCGGGGACGCGGGAGATGTTTTTGGCGGAGGGGTTTGCGGACTTTGTGGAGAAGCCGGTGGAGATCTCCGTCCTGGAGCGTGTGCTGAAGCGCAACCTGCCCGCGGACAAGCTGATTCCGGTGAGCGAGGAGGACGTAGAGTGGATGGAGCCGGAGCAAACCATAGGGGACACGTCCGGTCCGGAGGCCGGGGATGCCCTGGTGGTCGGGGATTTGAACGTGGAGAAGGGCATGATCTATTGCGGCGGCAGGGAGCAGTACCTGGAGATTTTGTCCCTGTACGACCAGAGCGGCGGCGAGAATATAGAGAAGCTGGAGGAGCTCTACTCGATCCAGGACTGGAAGAATTACATTATCACCGTCCACGCGGTGAAGAGCGCTATGCTGAGCATCGGCGCGGAGCGGCTGTCCGAGATGGCGAAGAGCCTGGAGATGTCCGGAAAGGCGGGAAAGATCGATTATATCCTCGCCCATCACGGGAAGCTGATAGAGGAATACAAAAGGGTGCTCCGGGTGCTGCACAGCTTCCTGCACCCGGGCGAGCACTACAAGGTGGAGGCGCCCACACAGGAGCTTCCGGAGCTGTCCGACGAGAAATTCGACGAGCTGGCCGCCGGCATGGAGGAGGCTATGTACAATTTAAACGGCGCCGGTATGCTGGAGATCCTGGAACAGCTCCAGGGCTTCCAGTACCGTGGGGCCGCGCTGAAGCCGTCCCTTGCGCCTCTTAAGAGAAAAATCGAGATGTCCGACTATATGTCCGCGGTGGAGATCGTTTTGAAGCTGAAGGACCGCCTAAGGAGCGGGAAGGGAGGTGAGGCGCGATGATCCGTAAGCTGTCGCAGTTTTTGTTTGGAAGAAATCTGGATTCCAGAGAACGCATCTTTCGCGTGATCGTTCTGGTGGGATTTATCGCGGCCTTCGCAGGCACTCTGGAGTGCGTGGTCCTCATGGAGGTGGGGCCGATCATGGTGCCGCTGCTTCTGCTTCTGCTGGCGATGTCCGTCTCCATGGTCGCCACGTTTAAGTATCGGAAGATCGAGCTGGCTTCCATCCTGGTGGGAGTTTTGATCATCATGGTGGTCTTTCCGGAGATGTTCCTTCTGAGCGGAGGTCTGGAGGGTGGCGCCACCGTGTGGTTTGTGCTGGGGATCTTCTATGTGTTTCTGATGTTCTCCGGCAAAAAGATGATCGTGCTTTTGATCGCCACGTTCGGGGTGGATGTGGCGGTCTATGCCACGGGGTACTATTATCCCTTTTATGTAAAGCCCATGGAATCTCGGGCGGCGAGCTATATGGACTCTCTCTTTGCGGTCCTGGTCGTGGGACTGGCGGTGGGCATCGTCCTGAAATTCCAGATGAAGATCTACGAGATCGAGCGCGGCGTGGCGGAGCGCCAGAAGGAGGAGCTGGAGAAGGCGAACAACGCGCAAAACAGTTTCTTTGCCAGCATGAGCCACGAGATCCGCACTCCCATCAACACGATTATCGGGCTCAACGAGATGATCCTTCGGGAGAACTGGGACAACAACACCAGGGAGTACGCCGCCAACATCCAGGTGGCGAGCAAGATGCTCCTGAGCCTGGTAAACGATATACTGGATCTGTCCCGCATGGAGATGAAGCGCATGGAGATCATCCCGGTGGAGTACTGGCTTCGGGACTGGTGCCAGGAGCTGGTGGACATCATGCTGGTGCGCGCGGGAGAAAAGGAGCTGACGTTTCAGATCGATCTGGATCCCAACCTCCCCTCCATTCTGTACGGGGATGAAAAGCGGATCAAGCAGGTGATGCTGAACCTTCTGACCAACGCGGTGAAGTATACCAGAGTGGGGACGGTGTCTTTGTCGGTGAGCGGCGAGATGACCGCCCAGGACAGGGTGACGCTGCGGCTCTCGGTCACGGATACCGGCATCGGCATACGCAAGGAGGATCTCAAATATCTGTACGACGCCTTCCGCCGGATCGACGAGAGGGATAACATCAAGGTGGAGGGCAGCGGACTGGGGCTTTCCATCTGTAAGCAGCTGGTGGATCTCATGGGCGGCGAGATCACGGTGGACAGTATCTATACCAAGGGGTCCGTATTCACCGTCACCCTGGAGCAGCAGGTGCTTGACCCGAGTCCGGTGGGCGTCGTCCAGTTTATGGAGCGGGAGCGGCGCGAGGGAGAGACAAGATACCGGCAGAGCTTTGAGGCGCCGGAGGCGCGCGTCCTGGTGGTGGACGACAACGAGATGAACCGGATGGTGATCCGCAAGCTTCTGGAGGCCACCAAGGTACAGCTGGACGTGGCCGCCAGCGGGGAGGAGGCTCTGCAGAAGACGCTGAACAAGTATTATCATGTGATTCTGATGGATTACATGATGGGGGACAAAAACGGCGCGGAGACGCTGGAGCTGATCCGGCGCCAGGAGAACGGCCTGTGCAGGGATTCCGCGGTGATCGTGCTCACCGCCAACACGCTGGCGGAAGCCAAGAAGATCTGTCAGGAACACGATTTTGACGGCTATCTGGAGAAGCCGATCCAGAGCGACAGACTGGAGGCGGAGATCCAAAAATTCCTTCCGGAGGATATCCTGGAGTATCAGTCCGGCGCGAACACGACCGTCGGCGCGGAGACGGAGCTTCAGAGGGCGACGCGCAAAAAGCGCAAAAAGGTCTGCATCACCACCGACTGCACCAGCGATATACCGGACGAGTTTCTGGAAATGTACGACATTCGGGTGATGTATCTGTACATTGAGACGGACAGGGGGCGCTTTGCGGACACCCGGGAGATCGACTCCGACAGTCTCGCCCAGTACCTGCTGGAGGGGGAGGGGCACGTGTTTGCGAGCAACGTGTCGGTGGAGGAGTACGAGCAGTTTTTCGCCGACGTTCTGACCCAGGCGGAGGATGTCATTCACATCGCTATGGCGGCGAACGTGGGGAAGAGCTTCGGGATGGTCGCCAAGGCGGCCAGCGGCTTTGACCATGTGCACGTCATTGACTCCGGACATATCTCCGGCGGCGCCGGCCTTGTGACGCTGTACGCGGCAAGGATGGCACAGAGAGGCTGCAAGACGGAGGAAATCTGCGCGGAGGTAGAGCGGATCAAGGGGCAGGTGTGCAGCAAATACTTTATGCCCACCACGGATATCTTCTATCAGAACGGGCATACCGACGCTTTGTCCAACCGCGTCTGCTCCCTGTTTCGGCTGCATCCCGTCCTGGGGATGAGGCAGAGCAGGATCGTCATTGTGGGGACACACTTCGGGAATATCGAGAACGCCTGGAAGCGTTTTATCCGATGGCATCTTCTCCGCAAGCGCCACATCAATCCGGAGATCGTGCTCATCAGTCATGTGAGCTGCACCGTGAGACAGCTGGATCTCATCCGGCGCGAGGTGGAGCGGCAGATCCCCTTTGCCAAGGTGATCGTGCAGAAGGCGTCTTTCTCCAACGCCTGCAATGTGGGCGTTGGCACCATCGGCATTTCCTACTACAGGAAAAGTAACAGGTGACAGTAAGGTTCGCCTGGGAGACAAAAAGGGAGAGGGAAACCTATGTCTGACTTGTCGGTCAAACAGAAAAGAATCAAAAACAGCCTTTCGATCCTCTGCGCCGTCGTTTCCGGCCTGTGCGTGGTGCTTCTGTCCGCCTATGGGCTGTCCATGCGCTCCGGACGGGGCGCGGGCCTTTTGCGGGAGCGTCCGGTCCCCCTCACGGAGGGGTGGTTTCTGGATGAGGAGAATGGCGGGGAGGAGATCTCGCTTCCGGCGCAGATACCCGTCTCGGGGGACGAGGTCACGATCCGCCGCCGCATGACGGTTTCCGCAGACAGAGATACGCTGTTGTTTCTTCCGGAGAGACAGGGGGTCCTGGTGACGGTGGACGGACAGGCCATATACTCGGTGAACCGGACGCCGCTGTCGGATCTGATGCGGATGAATAAGAGCAATGTCGTTGTGCTGCCGGAGAACGGCGGGGAATGTCTGCTTCAGATCACCTTTTCCGGCAGGAACGGATCGGTCTGGAGGCTGCCGGAGATCGCCGTGGGCTCTCGGGTGGCGGTGGCCAGCGAGATCCTCTGGGAGAACGGGTACGCCATTGCCGCCATCATCTGCCTTGCGGTGTTTGGCGTGATTTTGCTCGTCGCCTTCCTCTATTTCCACAGCAAGAGGGTGTCCGATATCCGGATCGTCTTTCTGGCGCTGTTTTTGCTGGATCTGGCGCTCTGGACCCTGACGGACTCCTCCCTTGTGATCCTGACCTCTCTGAACGCGGAGGCGACAGGGCTTTTCAGCTATTTTGCCTTTATGTTCCTGCCCATCCCCATCCTGTATTATGTGTGGGCCGTCTGTGAAAAGCGGTACGATTCCCTGTGGATCCTGGCCGTTTTGGGGCAGCTCAACATCCTACTGCAGGCGGCGCTTGCCTTCCTTCGGGTTTTTGGCATGAATCAGATGCTCTTTGTGACCCACGCCCTGGTGCTGGCGACGGTGATTTTGTGCCTTTTTTGTCTGCTGCGGGAGCGGAAGAGAAGGCCCGGCCAGAGCCAGCTTTTGTGGCTGATCGGGGGCTTCGTCTTTCTGATCGGAATGGCCGTGTGGACCGTGGTGGTCTACTGGATCAGCGACGGAACGGTCTATCAGGCGCCGATGCTCTTTGCGGTCACGATATTCCTCATGGATCTGATCGGAATGGCGCTCTACTCCTATGTGAACACCGTCCGGCAGAAGGAGCAGCAGACGGCGGAGCGCAATTCCTACGAGAGGCTTGCCCTGACGGACAATCAGACGGGCCTGGGAAATCTGAGGGCCTTTGAGCGGAAGCTGTCGGAGACCGCCGCAGACTGTCCGGAGGGAAGGGACGCGGTTCTTTTGATGATCGACGTAAACGATTTGAAATATTTGAATGAAACCTTCGGACACGCCGCCGGAGACGAGCTGATCCGGATGGCGGCGGAGTGCATCCGGAGCGTGTACGATGCCTGCGGAAGCTGCTACCGGATCGGAGGGGACGAGTTTGGGGTGATCCTGACGGATCCGCCGGAGGACTCGGGCAGTCTCCTGGCGCAGTTGGAAAAGCGGATCGCGGTATGCAACCAGACGTCGGTGTGCAAATGGTCCGTGGCGGTCGGAGAGAGCCGCCTGCGGAAACCAGACGGGGAGAAAAAGAGCGCCGTCGAGTGGAGACAGGGTGCGGACGACAGGATGTACAGCGATAAGGTCGAAAAGCGCAGGGACAGAGCGGGGGAACAGGAGTCCGGCTCCAGAGGGCTTATCGAGTGCGTGATCGCCACCATGGAATCGAAGGATCGAAACACCGTCAAGCACTCCCAGAGGGTGAGCGAGCTTTCCCGCATGATCGCCGCAAGGGTGGGACTGTCCGATCCGGCCGCGGAGGAGATCGGCGTGGCGGCCAGGCTGCACGACATTGGAAAGATCGGCGTGCCCGACCGCATCCTGATGAAGGAGGACGCGCTGACGGAATCGGAGCTGGCGGCCCTGATGCGGCATCCCGTCATCGGCGCCCGTATCGTATCGCAGGCGAAGGGGATGGAGAACATCGGAAAGATCATTCTCCACCGCTATGAGCGGTATGACGGGAAGGGATTTCCGGACGGGATCGCCGGAGACGACATCCCCATAGGCTCCCGCATCATTGCGATCGCGGACTTTATCGACACGGCGACCTCAAGCCGCTATGTCAGAAAACACGGTGGGCTTGAGATGTGCAGAAAGGAGCTGGAGAGGAGGATCTCCCAGATGTACGATCCCGTCATCGGCAGGATCGTCCTGGAGAATTGGAGCGAGGTGGAGAAGATCCTCGCCCTGAACCCTTCCAGACTGCCCGTGCAGGAGGAGGTCGTCCGCTTTCAAATGAGGAAAGAGGTGGAGCAATGATTTTCATTACCGGCGGAGCCTATCAGGGGAAAGGCAGCTACGCAAGAGAGCATTTCCCCCAGGGGTATCGGGTGGTGAACGGTTACCACGCGCTCGTGAGAAGACAGCTTGAGGAGGGGAGAGACCCTCTGCGGGAGGCCGGACGGCTGCTGGAGGAGGGCGGTGCGGAGCGCCTGATCGTGATCAGCGACGAGGTCGGCTGCGGCGTTGTACCGGTGGACGCCTTTGAGAGAAGGTATCGGGAGGCGGCCGGAAGAGTGAGCTGTTATCTGGCGGAGAGGGCCGAGCAGGTGATCCGCGTCGTGTGCGGCATCGGTGTGCGGATCAAATAGGCGCCGGAGAAGGGATGGAGAGAGCATGGAATTTTTGGTCTCTATGGTGCGGCACGGAGCCACCAGAGGGAACCTGGAGAGACGGTATGTGGGAACTACGGACGAGGGGCTTCTCGCGGAGTCGGCGCAGGCGCTGAAAAAGGCCCGCTTTTCCCAGGTGGACGCGGTCTTTTACAGCCCCATGAGAAGATGCCTTGAGACCGCGGAGGCGCTCTTTCCCGAAGGCACCTATACGGCGGTGGAGGAATTTCGGGAGTGCGACTTCGGGGCGTTTGAGTATCGAAAGTATGAGGAGTTAAAAGATACACCGGAGTACCGCCGTTTTTTGGAGACCCTCGGACAGAGCGGTTTTCCCGAAGGGGAGAGCAGAGAGGAATTTCAGGCGCGGTGTGTGAGGGGATTTGAGAGGTCGCTCGGGGAGGCGGCGGAGAGCTTCGGGGAAGCGCTCCGCGGGCCGCAGGAGCCTGTCCGGGTGGCCCTGGTAGTACACGGAGGCACGATCATGGCGATCCTGGATGCGTTTTCGCAGCCCCACAGGGACTATTACGAGTGGCAGACCGGAAACGGGGAGGGGTTTGTCATGCGGTGTCTGTTTGAGAACGGGAAGGTGCTTGGCTGCTTTTCGATCCGGCCGATCTCATCCGACGGAAGGATCGGATAGCGGAGCGTTACAGTTTGGAGGAGAGGGTATTATGCAGGGCGATGCGGCTTGGATGGGATGGCTGGAGAGAGCCTTGATCGTAGGCATTGCATTTCTACTGGACCTGGCGCTTGGGGATCCGCAGCGGCTGTGGCATCCGGTGCGGGGGATGGGATGGCTGATCTCGTCGGGGGAGCGGCTGGTGCGGCGGCTCTTCGGCGTGCCGGAAGAAAGTGCCTGCGCCGGGGAGGACAGCGCCTTTAGAAGGATGCGGGAGCGCGCGGCGGGAGGGATCCTGGCGCTGTCGGTGCTTCTGGTCTCCGTGGGAGTGCCGGCAGTCTTTTTGTGCGTTTTGGAGCGGATTCACCACGGCCTTCGGGTGGCGGCGGAGGTCTGGATGTGCTATCGGATGCTGGCGATGCGGTCGTTAAAGGAGGAGAGTGACCGCGTGTATCGGGCGCTTGTCTTTGGTGACGTGGAGGGGGCAAGGCGCGCCGTGTCCCGAATCGTGGGGAGGGACACGGACAGGCTGGACGTAGAGGGCATCACAAAGGCCGCCGTGGAGACGGTGGCGGAGAACACCTCGGACGGGGTGACGGCCCCGCTTTTGTACCAGTTTTTGTTTGGCGCTCTGGGGGGCTATGCCTACAAGGCGGTGAACACCATGGACTCCATGATCGGCTACCGCAATGAGAGATACCGTTATCTGGGGACGGCGGCCGCAAGGCTGGACGATATTTTGAATGTTATCCCCGCCAGGGTCTCTGCCGGAGCGATGATCCTGGCCTCCTTTGTGCTGGGGCTGGACGGGCGGGGAGCCGTGCGGATCTTTCTCCGCGACCGAAAGAACCACAAAAGCCCAAATTCCGCACAGACGGAGGCCGTCTGCGCCGGAGCGTTAAACGTGCAGCTGGCGGGGGACGCCTGGTACTTCGGAGAGCGCTGTGTGAAGCCGACCATCGGAGATCCCGTGCGCGCGGCCGAGCCCCAGGACATCCGAAGGGCTCACAGACTCCTGTACGGGACGGGGTGGATCGTGCTTGCCGGATGTGAGAGCCTGTGCGCGGCAGTCCTTTGGCTGACTGCCCGCGCGGGCCTTTGAAGCCTTCCCGCACGGTCGGGACACAAAGCGCGTTTGAGAGAACGGCCGGAGGCTCCGTGCCGCCGGATGACAGAAGGGAGAATCACAGGGCGTTGGAGACATTATCTGCGTGGGAAAACGAAAGAGCAGGATGGGAGGACGTTCCCCATGGAGGGGATATCTATCGGAACCGGACGGACTGTGACTTTTCGGTGAACGTCAATCCGCTGGGGATGCCGGAGAGCAGCATGCGCGCCGCCGCAGACGCCATACGCTTCTGCGGCAGTTATCCGGACGCAAGGGGAGAGGAGCTGGCGGAGGCCATCGCCCGGGCGGAGGGGGTGGCGGTGCGGCAGGTGATCCTGGGAAACGGTGCGGCGGAGCTGATCTACGCCCTGTGTAACGCGGTGCGGCCCAGGGAGGCGCTTGCCGCCGCGCCGTCCTTCGGGGAGTACGAGGCGGCGGTGCTCCAGGCGGGGGGCAGGATGCGTTTCCACGTCCTGGACCGGAAGCGGGATTTTGCCCTGACCGAGGGGCTGGCCGACGATCTCGGGGAGGACACGGAGCTTCTCTTTCTCTGCAATCCCAACAACCCCACGGGACGCCTGACCGAGAGAGCGCTTCTTGACCGGATCGCCGAAGCGTGTGAGCGAAGAGGGATCTGGCTCTGTGTGGACGAGTGCTTTCTCCCGTTTGCAAAGCGGGAGGAGGAGCTTACGATGAAGAGAGAGCTGGAAAGGTTCCCGCATCTGATCGTGCTGCGGGCGTTCACCAAGGTGTACGCTATGGCGGGGCTTCGGCTGGGCTATGCCCTGTCGGCGGACGGGGAGCTTCTGCGGAGGATGCGGCGGACGCTGCAGCCCTGGAATACCTCCATTCCCGCCCAGAGAGCCGGAATCGCGGCGCTGGCGGAGACGGGTTATCTGTCCCGCACCAGGGAGCTGGTGGAGCGGGAGCGGGAGTATCTGATGGGGGAGCTGGTCCGCACCCCGTCGCCCATTGCGGACTGGGTTTGCCCGTCGGAGGCCAATTTTGTGCTTTTTCACAGCGGGAGAGATCTGGCGGAGAGGCTGCTGGAGAGGGGGATACTCATCCGCTCCTGTGAGGATTTCCGCGGACTCGGCCCGGGATATTTCCGGATCGCCGTGCGGGGCTTGGAGGAGAACCGGAGGCTGATCCGGAGGATGCGGGAGATATGCGGGGAGGAGGAACCGTGCAGGGACGGCCTCCCCTCACAGGGACAGGGAAGAGAGGGATAGTATGGCAAGACCGATCATGATACAGGGCACCATGTCAAACGCCGGCAAAAGCCTCCTGGCCACGGGAATGTGCCGCGTGCTGGCCCAGGACGGGTATCGGGTGGCGCCCTTTAAATCGCAGAATATGGCGCTCAACTCCTTCGTCACGCGGGAGGGGCTTGAGATGGGGAGGGCCCAGGCGGTACAGGCATATGCCTGCGGAATCGAGCCGGACGTCTGTATGAACCCTATTCTGCTGAAGCCCACCACGGATATGGGCTCCCAGGTGATCGTGAACGGAGAGATCGTGCAAACGATGAGCGCAGGCGAGTATTTCCGGCGAAAAAGGGAATACGTGCCGGCCATTCTGGAGGCGTACCGGAAGCTGGACGAGCGCTTTGATATCATCGTGATCGAGGGGGCCGGAAGTCCGGCGGAGATCAATTTAAAGAAGGATGATATCGTAAATATGGGCCTGGCCGAGCTGGTGGACGCGCCGGTGCTTTTGGTGGGAGACATCGACAGAGGCGGTGTGTTTGCCCAGCTGGTGGGGACGGTGATGCTCCTGGAGCCGAGGGAGCGGGAGCGCATCCAGGGGCTTATCATCAACAAATTCCGAGGGGATATCCGCCTTTTGGAGCCGGGGCTGACCATGCTTTCCGAGAGGTGCGGCAAGCGGGTCCTGGGCGTGGTTCCCTACGCGGACGTGGACATCGAGGCGGAGGACTCCCTGGCGGAGGGGCTTCAAAGGAGGGAGGCCGCGGGCCCGGTGGACATCGCGGTGATCCGTCTTCCGAGGATATCCAACTTCACGGATCTGCAGGCGTTTTCCCTGGAGCCCGCCGTCTCCGTCCGCTATGTGGAGCGGGCGGCCGAGCTGGGGCAGCCGGATCTGATCGTCGTGCCGGGCACAAAGAGCACCATTGCGGACATGGAGTGGCTGCGCAGGTCGGGGATAGAGAGCGCGATTCTCGGCTGCCTGGGACGGGGAAGCTTTCTCATCGGCATCTGCGGAGGCTACCAGATGCTGGGGCGGCGCATCGTGGACGAAAACGGTGTTGAGGGGAAACGGGGAAGTTTTGTCCGGGGGATGGGAGTGCTTCCGGTGGAGACTTGCTTTGCGAGGGACAAGGCCAGGATCCGGACGGAGGGAGAGACCGGAGAATGGAAAGGGGCGCTGAGCGCGTTGTCCCACAGGAGAGTGAGCGGTTACGAGATCCATATGGGGCGCACCTATCCCTTGACGGACGGGGACGGCGGAGAGGAGGCGGTCTGCTTTGCGGCGTTTGGAGACAGGCGGGACGGCTGCGTGTCGGGACAGGTCATGGGCACCTACCTGCACGGCGTCTTTGACGAGGAGGAATTTCGTTCCGCGCTGGTGCGCTGCCTGTGCGAGAGAAAGGGGATCCCTTACGAGGGCGGCGGTGGCATAGCTTATGACACCTATCGGGAAAGGCAGTATGACCGCCTGGCCGACATTTTGAGGGAGAGCCTGGACTGGGAGGAGATCTTCCGGAGATGTTTCAAAAAATAAACATGACTTCCCTGAAATCTTTTACAAAAAAAATAAAAAAATATCTTGACTTTTGAAACGAGACGCGATAAGATATTGTTTGTTCGCAGGAATGGCGGAATTGGCAGACGCGCACGGTTCAGGTCCGTGTGGTAGCAATACCATGAGAGTTCAAGTCTCTTTTCCTGCACTTTGACAGTCCATATTGGTTTGCTGTCGTGGAAATGAGGTAATGGAGAGTGATACGCTCTCCATTCTTTTTTTGTTTTACAATAAAAAATCGTCATGGAAAGGTTTCTTTTACCGATGGGACAGCAGAAACGTAAAAGCGATTGTTTCCGGTTCTCAGAAAGTGGCGTGCTGACTATCTCCGGCAAGGGTGTGCTGGATCAGGAGGCGCTGAGGGCTTGCGGTGCCGGTAACTTGTTCGACGAAGGAAAGAAAATCGGGGTAGAGGCTTTTTTGGGATGTGAAAATCTGACCAGTGTCACCATCCCCAATCCTGACACAGTTATAGGGTCGGGTGCCTTTGAAGAGGGCGTTACCATACAGCAATAAAAGAAACAAAAAACTTGACAAAAGGTCTTGGGGGGGTAAAATGAAACCGTTTCTTTTACCGATGGGACAGCGGAAACGTAAAAGCGATCGTTTCCGGTCCTTACACAGAAGAACGGAGAGGAGAATACTATGAAGAGAAACGTGTGGATGACAGCGCTTCTGGTGTCGTCGGCACTGGCTTTTGGCGCTTGTGGAGAGAAGGAGGAAGTTAAGAACCAGGAGACCCAGACCCAGGAAAGCACGACACAGGAGACGCAGACCCAGGAGTCCAAGCCTCAGGAAACAAAAACCCAGGAGACGCAGACCCAGGAGTCTAAGCCCCAGGAAACAAAAACCCAGGAGGCGCAGACCCAGGGGACGAAACCTCAGGAGACCAAACCCAAGGAGAGTGTGGAGGAGGGAAGCGGCGAATTTACCTATACTTTTGAAAGCGGCGTGCTGACCATCTCCGGCAAGGGCGCCCTGGATCAGAAGGCGCTGAAGGCTTGCGGTGCCAATGAAGTGGTTGCAAAGGCAGGCAACCTGCAGGAGATTCGGCTGGAGGAAGGGGTAACGAAGATCGGGGAGGGTGTTTTTAGTAGCTGTAAAAGCCTGACCAGCGTGACGATCCCGGGAAGTGTAACGGAAATCGGGGAGCAGGCTTTTAACAGCTGTCAAAGTCTGACCAGCGTGACGATTGAGGAAGGGGTAACAAAGATCGGGTTTGCGGCTTTTGAGTATTGTAGCAGTCTGACCAGCGTGACGATCCCAGGAAGCGTAACGGAAATCGAAAATTATGCTTTTGAGGGCTGTAGCAGTCTGCCCAGCGTGACGATCCCGGGAAGCGTAACGGAAATCGGGAATTATGCTTTTAATAGTTGTATTAGTCTGACCGGCGTGACGATTGAGGAAGGGGTGACGAAGGTCGGGGATTATGCTTTTAATTATTGTAAAAGTCTGCCCAGCGTGACGATCCCGGGAAGCGTAACGGAGATCGGGAAGAATGCTTTTAATCAATGTGAAAGTCTGGCCAGCGTGACGATTGAGGAAGGGGTAACGGAAATCGGGGAAAATGCTTTTAGCAGCTGTAAAAGTCTGGCCAGCGTGACGATCCCGGGAAGCGTAACGGAAATCGGGAAGAGTGCTTTTAGTAGTTGCATTAGTCTGACCAGCGTGACGTTTGAGGAAGGGGTAACGAAGATTGGGGATTATGCTTTTAATGGTTGCAAAAGTCTGCCCAGCGTGACGATCCCGGGAAGTGTAACGGAAATCGGGAAGTATGCTTTTAGCGGCTGTGCTTTGACCAGCGTCACCATTCCCAATTCCGGCGCCATTGTAGGAGACAAGGCCTTTGACGAGGGCGTCACCGTACAGCAATAGTGCTGCCTGAGCGGGAGAGCCGCAGGATGAAAATTTGATACCAAATGAAAAGGCAGGAAAGCGGGAAGTGAAACCGCTTCCTGCCTTTTTGCGCCTTCTGCCGTACCGCGGGCGGCGGTGATAATTTTTGGAAAAAGAAAAAGGATTTCGGGAAACGGCGCAGAATATAAGAAGTAGGGTTTATATCAGGGTTTGTATATTGCCAGACGAAAAAGCGCGGACAATGACGCAGGGCGTCAGAAGGTGAGGCGGATATGACGATCAGAGAGAGTTTAGAGCAGTGGGAGAAGGAGTATTTGAGCCCGTATGCCTCCCTGAGTATCAATTCCAGGGGGAGAGCCAAGCCGGAGCCACAGTGCGATATCCGGCCGGTCTTTCAGCGGGATCGGGACCGCATCATTCACTGCAAGGCGTTCCGCAGGCTGAAGGACAAGACCCAGGTCTTTTTGACGCCGGAGGGGGATCACTACCGCACCAGACTGACGCATACGCTTGAGGTGTCGCAGACGGCCAGGACCATTGCCAAGGCGCTGAAGATGAACGAGGATTTGGTGGAGGCCATCGCCCTGGGGCACGATCTGGGGCACACGCCCTTCGGACACGCGGGCGAGAGGGCTTTGAACCGCGTGTGTCCTCTGGGATTTGAGCACAGCGAGCAGAGCGTGAGGACGGTGGACAGGCTGGAGAAAAACGGCAGAGGGCTGAATCTGACATTTGAGGTGAGGGACGGTATTCTCAACCACCAGACCATCGGCAAGCCGCACACGTTGGAGGGGCAGATCGTCCGGCTGTCGGACAAGATCGCCTACATCCACCACGATATGGACGACGCGGTGAGGGGCGGCATCCTGCGGGAGAGCGACGTTCCCAAGGAGATCCGGGAGGTGCTGGGCTCCTCGCCGGGGGACAGGCTGGATCACTTTATCCACGACATCGTCACCGCCAGCATGGACAGGAACGAAATCCGGATGTCCGCTCCGGTGGCGGAGGCTATGACAAAGATCCGTCAGTTTATGTTTGATCGGGTGTACACCAACCCCAAAGCCAAGAGCGAGGAGGCCAAGGCGGAGGTGCTGATGGAGACCCTTTACAAGCATTATCTGAAGCACGTGGACGATCTGCCGGAGGAATTTATCAATCTCTTAAGCGAGGGAGAGCCGAGGGAGCGTGTGGTCTGCGACTATGTGGGGGCTATGAGCGACCGCTTTGCCATCGCGGTGTACGAGGAGATCTACATACCGAAATCCTGGCAGATATAATGACAGAATAGGAAGCAAGAATGTTTTATCCGGAAGAACTGGTAGAGGAAGTCAGACAAAAAAACGACATCGTGGATGTGGTGTCGGGCTATGTAAAGCTGCAAAAAAAGGGCGGAAGCTTCTGGGGCTTATGTCCCTTTCACAATGAGAAATCACCGTCCTTCTCCGTGTCGGGGGACAAGCAGATGTATCACTGTTTCGGGTGCGGAGAAGGGGGGAATGTGTTCACCTTTCTCATGAAATATGAGAATTTCACCTTTCCGGAGGCCGTCCGAGCGCTGGCGGACCGGGCCGGCGTAACGCTTCCCAGGGAGGAGCAGTCGGAGGAGACAAGGCGTCGGGCAAACCGGCGGGCCAGGCTTCTGGAGGTCAATCGGGAGGCGGCGAAGTACTTTTATTATCAGCTGCGCTCCCCGCACGGGGAGAACGGCCTTCGGTATCTGAAAAAGCGGGAGCTGTCCGACGAGACGATCCATCGCTTTGGACTGGGCTACGCCGGAAAGAGCGGCGCATCCCTGGTGGAATATCTGCGGGAGAAGGGGTTTGAGGACGAGCTGATCAAGGAGGCCGGACTTGCCACTTTCTCGGAGAAGAGAGGGCTTGTCAGCCAATTCTGGAATCGGGTGATGTTTCCTATCCAGGACATCAACCATCGGGTTATCGGCTTCGGCGGGCGCGTCATGGGAGACGGGGAGCCGAAATATCTGAACTCACCGGAGACGCCGGTGTTTGACAAGCGAAGAAATCTGTACGGACTGAATTATGCCCGAACCGCCCGGGTCGGAAACCTGATCCTGTGCGAGGGCTACATGGATGTGATCGCTATGCACCAGGCGGGCTTCACCCAGGCGGTGGCGTCTCTCGGCACGGCGTTCACGGCGGAGCAGGCCGCCCTGCTGCACCGGTATACGGAGAATGTGCTTCTCGCCTACGACAGCGACGGGGCGGGAGTGAAGGCGGCGCTTCGGGGGATCGGGATCCTCAGGGAGGCCGGAATCACCGGAAAGGTCATCGATATGCGCCCCTACAAGGATCCGGACGAGTTTATCAAAAATCTGGGGAAAGAGGCCTTTCAGGAGCGCATCGACCATGCGGAGAACAGCTTTTTCTTTGAGATCCGCATCCTGGAGGGGCAGTTTGACCAGGGCGATCCGGAGGAAAAGACCCGCTTTCATCGGGAGATCGCCAAAAAGCTCTGCGAGTTTACCGAGGACGTGGAGCGGGAGAATTATCTGCAGGCGGTGGCGGACAAGTATCACATCGGCTTTGAGAACCTGAGAAAGCTGGTGACGGCTTACGCCGCCCAGACGGGGCTGGCGAAGCCCGTCTGGCGGCCCAGATCCGGCGTGCAGCAGCGCAGCGATCCGGAGGAAAACGCAAAGAAGTCCCAGCGGCTCCTGATCACCTGGATCACGGACGAGCCTCAGATCTACGGTAAGATAAGCAGGTATGTCACGGCGGAGGATTTCACCGAGGAGCTGTATCGGAAGGTGGCGGGAAGGCTCTTTGAGGAGCTGGATCAGGGGAGCTTTCATCCGGCCGGCATTATCAGTATGTTTGAGGACGAGGAGGAGCAGCGGGAGGCGGCGTCGCTTTTTAACGCGAGCCTTCCCAGGCTGGAAAATATAAAGGAGCGGGAAAAGGCCCTTCACGATATCCTATATTCGGTTAAAAAGAACAGTTATGAATATTATACCGCTAAACTGGGAACGGATGTAAATGCGTTGAAGCAGGTAATAGACGGAAAGAAAGCTCTGGAGGAGCTGGCAAAAACGCATATTTCACTGGATGCAGGTTAAGCTTATAACCACAGGAAGGATGGAACCAAGCAATGGATGAAAACACACAGGCAAAATTTGAGGAAAAGATGAGGGAGCTGCTCAATGTGGCGAAAAAGAAGAAGAATGTCCTGGAGTACCAGGAGATCGGAGACTTCTTCTCGGATCTTCCGCTGGAGGAGGAGCAGTTTGAGAAAATCCTGGAATATCTGGACCAGAACGGTGTGGATGTACTGCGCATCACCGAGGACGATGATGTGGACGACGAGGAGGTCATCCTGACGGACGAGGATGAAGTGGATGTGGAGAATCTGGATCTGTCCGTTCCGGACGGCATCAGCATTGAGGATCCTGTCCGCATGTACCTGAAGGAGATCGGCAAGGTGCCGCTTTTGTCGGCGGACGAGGAGATCGAGCTTGCAAAGCGGATGGAGCAGGGGGACCAGGACGCCAAAAAACGCCTGGCTGAGGCGAATCTGCGCCTGGTGGTCAGTATTGCCAAGCGGTATGTGGGCAGAGGTATGCTCTTTTTGGATCTGATCCAGGAGGGGAACCTGGGCCTGATCAAGGCGGTGGAAAAGTTTGACTACCGCAAGGGATATAAGTTTTCCACCTACGCCACCTGGTGGATCCGCCAGGCCATCACCCGCGCCATCGCCGACCAGGCGAGGACGATCCGCATCCCCGTGCATATGGTGGAGACCATTAACAAGCTGATCCGCGTGAGCCGCCAGCTGCTGCAGGAGCTCGGGAGGGAGCCCACTCCGGAGGAGATCGCCGAGGAGATGGCGATGCCCGTGGATCGGGTGCGGGAGATCCTGAAGATCAGCCAGGAGCCGGTGTCTTTGGAGACGCCCATCGGCGAGGAGGAGGACAGCCATCTCGGGGACTTTATTCAGGACGACAACGTTCCGGTGCCGGCGGACGCCGCGGCGTTTACCCTCTTGAAGGAGCAGCTCGTGGAGGTGCTCGGCACGCTGACGGAGAGGGAGCAGAAGGTGCTGCGTCTGCGCTTCGGGCTGGACGACGGACGGGCCCGCACTCTGGAGGAGGTGGGCAAGGAGTTCAACGTCACCCGTGAGCGCATCCGCCAGATAGAGGCGAAGGCGCTGAGAAAGCTGCGCCATCCCAGCCGCAGCCGCAAGCTGAAGGATTATTTGGATTGATGCGGGAGCCGGTTTTGTCCGGGCGTATGCGGGCGATCTGCGAGATGGTGACGCCCGGCCGGAAGGTGGCGGACGTGGGATGCGACCACGGATTTGTGAGTATCTGGCTGGTGCAGAGAGGGATCTGCCCCGGCGCAATCGCAATGGACGTGCGGGAGGGCCCGCTGTCCGGAGCCAGGGCGCACGTGGAGGCGTACGGGCTGGATCGCTACATAGAGACCCGTTTGTCCGACGGGCTCCGCGCCTTCTGCGCGGGGGAGGCGCAGACCCTTATCTGTGCCGGAATGGGCGGAAGGCTGATGAGAAGGATCCTGGAGGAGGAGAGCGCGAAGGCGAAATCCTTTGAGGAGCTGATCCTTCAACCCCAGTCGGAGCTTTCGGAGTTTCGGAGTTTCCTGCGGAGGGAGGGATACTTCATCCGGCAGGAGAATATGGTGAAGGAAGAGGGAAAGTATTATTTCCTGCTGAAGGCGGTGCCGGAGGACTGTGTGACCCCGAAGATGAAAAGAGAGGACGCTGAGAGGTGCCACGGCCTGTATGAGCGGTACTGCGCCCGAACCCAGGAGAGGCCCGGGGAAGAGGAGTGGACCGCTTCGCTTCGGGAGTCGTTTGGGGATTGGATCGGGCTGCCCCTTCTCGCCGCAGAGGATCCGGTGCTTTGGGAGTATCTGCAAAGGGGGCTGGAAAGCGATCGGGCCGTTTTGGGCTCCCTGTCGGGGCAGGACAGCGCCCGGGCGCGGACGCGGCTTTTGGAGCTGCAGGAGGAGATAGAGCGATACAGGAGCGCTCTGGACTTTTATCGGAGATAACAGGGCGACGGAAAGGGAAGGTTACGGGATGTATACGGTTACGATCAACGGGGAACAAAAGACATATCCGGAGGGGACTACCTTTGAGCAGATCGCACAGGAGCATCAGGGGGAATACGGGAATCTGATCGCGCTGGTGGCGGCGGACGGCAAGATCCAGGAGCTTTTTAAAAAGCTCCGCCGAAGCTGTGAGATCACGTTTTTTACCCTGAGGGACGACGTGGGCCACAAGACCTATGTGCGCTCCGCGACCATGCTCTTTTTAAAGAGCGTTTACGACTGCTTTGGCGCGGAGGCCGCCCACCGCTGCCGCGTGGATTTCGCCATTGGAAACGGTTACTTTATCCACCCCAGAGGGCTGGTACCGGCGAATGGGGAGAACGCGGAGCGGATCAAAAAGCGGATGCTTGAGCTGACGGAGAGCGGGACGCCCTTTGTGAAACATTCCTACCCGCTGGACGACGCCATCGCGTTCTTCGGGAGCAGAGGGATGAGGGACAAGGAAAAGCTGTTTCGCTACCGGAGAAGCTCCACCGTCAACGTGTACGAGATGGAGGGGTATTTTGACTACTATTACGGATATATGCTGCCAAACGCGGGCTATGTGAGATGGTTCGACGTGACTGCTTACGACGACGGTTTCATGCTGGTTTTGCCCTCCAAAAAGGAGCCCGCTGTGGTGGAGCCCTTTCAGGAGAGCAAAAAGCTGTACGCCACGCTGAGAGAGTCGGAGGCGTGGGGAGAGAAGATCGGGCTGGAGTCCGTGGGCGAGCTGAACGAGTGGATCTGTAACGGGTCGGCCAGCGATCTGATCCTGGTCCAGGAGGCGCAGCAGGAGAGGAAGATCGGCGAGATCGCCAAGGATATCGTGAATCGGGGAGGCGTCCGGTTCGTCATGATCGCGGGGCCCTCCTCCTCCGGCAAGACCAGCTTTTCCCACCGGCTGTCCATCCAGCTTCGCACCCTGGGCAAAAAGCCGCATCCCATCGCCCTGGACGACTATTTCGTGAATCGGGAGTTGACCCCCAGGGACGAGAACGGGGATTACAACTTTGAGTGCCTGGAGGCGTTAGACGTACAGAAATTCAATCAGGATATGAATCTTCTGCTGGCGGGGGAGAGGGTGGAGCTTCCCACCTTCAATTTTAAAACCGGACAGCGGGAGTATAACGGTCATTTTATGCAGCTGGAGTCGGACGATATCCTGGTGATCGAGGGCATCCACGGCCTGAATCAGAAGCTGTCCTACTCACTGCCCGAAGAGAGCAAATACAAGATCTATATCAGTGCGCTGACCAATATCAACATCGACGAGCACAACCGGATCCCCACCACGGACGGAAGGCTCCTGCGCCGCATGGTGCGGGACGCCAGGACCAGGGGGGCGGACGCGGCGCGGACCATCGGGATGTGGCCCTCGGTGCGGAGAGGGGAGGAGCAGAATATCTTTCCCTATCAGGAGGAGGCGGACGCTATGTTCAACTCGGTGCTGATCTATGAGCTGGCGGTGCTGAAGCCATTCGCGGAGCCGCTTTTGTTCCAGATCCCCAAGGGGGCGCCGGAATATTATGAGGCGAAGAGGCTGTTAAAATTCCTGGATTACTTTTTGAGCGTTCCCAGCGAGAGCCTTCCCAACAACTCGATCTGCAGGGAGTTTGTGGGGGGAAGCTGCTTTCGGGTGTAGGCCAGGGCAAAAACCACGGGGTACAAAGGAGAGAAGACGATGGAGCAGGAGAAAAAAGAGGGCGCAGTCCGGCTGTACCGGGCGGGAAACTGGGTGGTGCGCGTCATCGGCAGCGTGATCTTTCTTGCGCTTGGATGGTATTCCATGAAATATACTTACTATATGGAGCCGGGCGACTGGGAGTGGCCGGTCAACATTCCGGACTCTGTGTGGAGGAATCTGCTGGCGCTTGCTGCGGCCCTGGCCGTGTCTGCGGCGCTGTCCGTGGCGGAGCGGCGCATGAGCGACCGAGCGCAGACGCTCTTTAAGAGGATTTCCCTGTGGGCGGCTATGCTGTGGGTGGGCGGCGCCAGTATGTGGTGGATCCTGGCGGGGGACAGGCCGCCGGTGGGGGACCAGGCGTTCGTGTACGGAGGAGCCTCCTATTTTCTCGAGGGGGACTTTAAGTTCCTGAACAAGGGGGCCTACCTGGGTATGCACCCCCATCAGCTTGCGCTGGTGGCGCTGTGCGAGCTGTTCTTTCTCTTTGTGGGAACCTACAATTATATGGCCATTGAAGTGTTTTGCGCGGTTATGGCAGTGGGGAGCGTCCTGATGGGCTATCTTCTGTTGTCGGAGATTACGGAGCATATGAGCGCGATCGTGGGCTATAACCTGCTGATGTTTGGCTGTCTGCCGTTGATCTTTTACACGCCCTGGTGCTACGGGGATATTCCCAGCATCTTCTTTGCCCTGGTCGTGGCGTGGGCGCTTCTGCGCTACGAGAGACAGGGGCGGGTGGGATATCTGGCGCTTCTGGTGGGGGCGATGACCCTGGCGCTTTTGTTTCGCAAGCACTCGCTCATCCTGCTGGCGGCGTTTGGGATGGTCGCCGTCCTCTACGCCCTGAAGAGGAGGGATGTCCGGATCCTTCTGGCTGTCCTCGCGGCGGCGGTGCTGTTTGAGGCGTCCTACCAGGGGATCTATAAAATGTATGAGGTGCGCTCCGGCATCGAGCACGAGGAGGGCATACCCTTTGTGGCCTGGATCGCTATGGGGATGCAGGAATCCACGGGGTATTATTTCGGAGGGTGGTTCAACAATTATCCCAAGAGCATCTACGGACAGCTTGAGATGGACGAGGACAAGGTGAGGGATGCCTCCCTGCAGAATTTGAAGGAACGGTTTGCCGTCTTTTGGCACGATCCGAAGAACGCGGTGGCGTTTTTCCGCGAGAAGATTCTGTCCCAGTGGAACGAGCCGCTTTACCAGTCCGTTTTCTTCAACTCCAAGTACGGGGAAAACGCTCCGGAGCCGGATTCGACGGCGGGCGGGGTGTCGGGATATTATTATGAATCCTATCTGCATTTCTGCGACCGATGGCAGTTTGTGATTTTCGTGGGAATGTTCTGCTACTATCTCTTTGGGGTGAAAAGGGACAGCTCCGTTCTGCGGCACCTGCTTGCGGTCACCATCATCGGAGGCTTTCTCTTCAGCGCGATCTATGAGGCCAAGGCGAGATACATTCTGCCCTATTACGTGATGATGTTTCCGTATGCGGCATATGGCTACCGGTTGCTTCAGGAGGAGGCCGTCTCCCTGATCGGAAGATGGCGCGCCGGAAGGCAGGCGGAGGACGAGGAAGTGTACGAGAGGGAAAAAACAGCGTGATCCCGCTTGCTTTTTGGGACGGGTAACGCTATAATGGAGAGCGTGTAAGGAAAACAGGTGATCGCGGCTGCAGAGCAAGGCTCTGCAGGTGAGGAAAGTCCGGGCTTCACAGGGCAGGATGCCAGATAACGTCTGGTGGAGGCGACTCCCAGGCCAGTGCAACAGAGATATACCGCCACGCATTTTTGGCGTGGTAAGGGTGGAAAGGCAGTGTAAGAGACTACCGTCCGTCTGGTAACAGGCGGAGCCATGTAAACCCCATCCGAAGCAAGACCAAGCAGAAAGCGACAGGCTTGCCCGGCCTGCTTTCAGGTAGGTCGCTTGACGCGGCTGGCGACAGCCGTGCTAGATAGATGATCACCCACGACATAACCCGGCTTATCGTTTTGCTTACACAACCTACCGGAAAACAAGTTGTAATGCCTGTTTTCCGGTTTTCTTTATAGGCGTTTGGGGCCAAGGACAGGACGGCGAGATTGGATTTCAGGAGATTGGGTTTCAAGAGATTGGATTTTGGGAAGATGGCTTTCAGAAAAATGGATTTCAGAAAAATGGCTTTCGTTGGAGAAAAAAGAAGGGGGCATCCGGCAGCCGGAGCGCTTGCGGCGGCCGGGCTTTGGCTTCTGCTTTCGCTTTGCGCGGGGGTGCTGGGCGGCTGTGCCGGTCAGACAGGGAACGGGCCGGAGACGGTTTCCGAGAGCGGCGGCCCGGAGACGGCTTCCGAGAGCGGCGGGCCGGAGAGGATTTCCGAGAGCGGCAGCCCGGCCCAGTCGGAGGACGGTCTGACCAGGATGCTTGCGGCCTCCGTGAAAATTACCGCCGGAGGACTCTCCGGCAGCGGTGTGGTCTACGAGGAGGCAGAGGACGGTCTTGTGCTTCTGACGGCGGGGCATGTGCTGGCGGATGTAACCGCGGATGGAGAGGCGGACTGCAGCTTCTACGACGGCTTCGAGGTGTCCTGCCAGGAGTTTTGGGTCTTTCCGGAGGCGGACTGCGCCTTTTTAAGGATCCCGTATGAGGCGCTTCCCTCCGACTGGAGAGAGCGCTATCGGGCCGCGGAGAAGGACCGAGAGGCTTTCGACTCCCTGGAGGCGGAGGAGGGCGTTTTTTTGTCGGATCCGGAGAACGAGAACACGTTTGGCTATCGCTTTGCCCTTCTCCTGGAGAAATGGATCTACGTGGAGGATTTCGGACAGTACATGATGCTTTTGAACGGGGAGGCAGAGCCCGGGATGTCAGGGTGCGGCGTGTACGACGAGGACGGGTGCTTTTTGGGGATCCTGTGCGGGGAGAACGGGGACAAAGAGCTGGCCGTTGTGCCCTACAGCGCGGCGGACGCCGTGTACACACAGCTTCCGTAGAGGTTTTTTACAAAAGTTTTATTTCTGTAATATTGACAAGCGAAAGATTCTGATGGAAAATAGGAAACGTAGAGTTGCAGAGTTTATAATTGCGCCCGTCGGGGCGGCGGAAAAGAGGTTTGAGGACATGACAAAGATCGACGTAGTATCTGGTTTCTTGGGAGCGGGGAAGACCACTCTGATAAAAAAGCTTTTGCAGGAGGCTCTGGACGGCAGCAAGACGGTGCTGATCGAGAACGAGTTTGGCGAGATCGGTATCGACGGCGGTTTCCTGAAGGAGTCCGGTATTGAGATTAAGGAGATGAACTCCGGATGTATCTGCTGCTCGCTGGTAGGCGACTTTGGCACTTCCCTGAAGGAGGTGATAAGCACCTACGCTCCGGAGCGTATTCTGATCGAGCCCTCCGGCGTGGGCAAGCTCTCCGATGTGCTGAAGGCGGTGGAGAGAGTGGCGAAGGACCTGGATGTGGAGATCAACAGCGCCGTCGCCGTGGTGGACGCCTCCAAGTGCAAAATGTATATCAAGAATTTTGGCGAGTTTTTCCTCAATCAGATCGCCTATGCGGGAACAATTCTTTTAAGCAGGACGGATAAGCTTCCGGCCGAGAAAGTGTCGGAGTGCGTGGCTATGATCCGCGAGCACAACGCTAAGGCTGCCGTGATCACGACGCCTCTGGCACAGCTTGATGGGAAGGCGGTTCTGGACACCATCGAGGGCGCTGATCGGCTGGACGATCTCCTCCAGGAGATGATGGAGAAGGCGCAGCTTGAGCCGGAGCATGAGCACCATCACGACCATGAGCACGAGGAGCACGAGCACCATCACGACCATGAGCACGAGGGGCACGAGCATCATCACGACCATGAGCACGAGGAGCACGAGCACCACCACGATCATGAGCACGAGGGACACGAGCACCACCACGACCATGAGCACGAGGAGCACGAGCACCACCACGATCATGAGCATGAGGGACACGAGCACCATCATCACCATGCGGACGAGGTCTTTACCAGCTGGGGTGTGGAGACGCCCAATGTGTACACCAGGGAGGAGATCGGGAAGATCTTAAGCGCCCTGGACAGCGGGGAGTACGGCGTGATTCTGCGTGCCAAGGGTATGGTGCCCGCTGGGGACGGCACCTGGATCTATTACGATTACGTTCCCGAGGAGCAGGATATCAGGAGCGGAAGGCCGGAGGTTACCGGAAAGATCTGCGTCATCGGCTCCCAGCTCGATGAGGGGAAGCTGAAGAGCCTGTTTCGTGTGTAGCCGGCAGGCGGGCGGAGCGATCCGGTAAAAGGAAAATCCGGTGCAGGAAGATTGAGTGAAGGAGGATCCTGCGAAGGCAGATTTAGTGAAGGAAAATCCGGTGCAGAAAGATTGAGTGAAGGAGGATCCTGCGGGAAACGGATGTGTGACAGGATTTTGACAGAGCGGAAAGGCGGCGTGAGATGAAGCCTGTATATATAATCAATGGTTTTTTGGAGAGCGGCAAGACGGAATTTATTGTCTTTACGCTGGGACAGCCCTATTTTCAGATTCGGGGAAAGACCCTTCTTCTTCTGTGCGAGGAGGGGGAGGTCGAGTACGATGAGGCGCTTTTGAAGAGGAGCCGCACCGTGCTGGAGAAGATCGAGAGCGAGGAGGAGTTTTCCCCCGAGCATCTTCTCGAGCTGGAGAAGCGGCACAAGCCGGAGCGGATCATCGTCGAGTACAACGGCATGTGGAATTATAAAAATATGAAGCTGCCGAAGAACTGGAGGATCGAACAGCAGATCACCACCATCGACGGCTCCACCTTCCCCATGTACTACACCAATATGAGATCCCTTGTGGCGGAGATGATCCGTGGGTCCGAGATGATCATTTTCAACCGCTGCGACGATGTGCGTGAGAATCTGAACAGCTACAAGCGCAACATCAAGGCGGTAAACCCATCTGCGGATGTGGTCTTTGAGGATTCCAACGGAGAGATCGACGAGATTTTTGAGGAGGATCTGCCCTACGACCTGAACCAGGAGACGATCGAGTTAGATAACACTGGTTATGGAATTTGGTATCTGGATTCCATGGATCACTTGGAGCGGTATCTCGGCAAGAAGCTCCAGTTTGTCGCGATGGTGCTGAAGCCGGAGAATTTTCCGAAGGGGTACTTTGTGCCGGGGCGGATGGCGATGACCTGCTGCGCGGACGATATGGCGTTTTTGGGCTATGCGTGCGAGTTTGCCGGAGCGGGAGCCCTGAAGCAGAAGGAATGGGTGAAGGTGACCGCCACCGTGACGAAGGAGTACTGGGAGGATTACAAAGGGGAGGGGCCCATGCTGCACGCTCTCAGCGTGGAAAAGACCAGGGCGCCGAAGGATCCGGTGATCAGCTTTTCCTGAAAAATTTAGGGAATAGGGATAAGCGTTCCACAATATACTGAGGTAAGACTGTGGGAGATCGATGGATCGATGGATATTGTCATAGGACTGATGGTGCCTCTCCTTGGCACGACTGCGGGAGCGGCATGTGTCTTCTTTTTAAAAAATCAGATAAAACCCAATTTACAGCGCATATTCACCGGATTTGCGGCGGGAGTCATGGTGGCGGCCTCCATATGGTCGCTCCTGATACCGGCGATGGAGATGTGTGAAGAGAAAGGAAAATGGTCCGTTGTCCCTGCACTGAGTGGTTTTATGCTCGGTATTATTTTTTTGCTTTTGGCAGATACGCTGGTGCCGCATCTGCACGTGGGAAGCAGGGAGCCGGAGGGCAGGAAATGCCTGCTGGGACGCACCACCATGCTCATGCTTGCGGTGACGATGCACAATCTGCCGGAGGGAGCCGCCTGCGGCGCCATCTTCGCCGGTGTCATAAACGGCGACGGGGCCGTGACTCTCGCCGGAGCGCTGACGCTGTCGGTGGGCATCGCCATACAGAACTTTCCGGAGGGCGCCATTATCTCGCTGCCTTTAAGGAGCGAGGGCAACAGCCGGTGGAAGGCGTTTCTCCTGGGGACTCTGTCCGGAGTGGTGGAGCCGGTGGGAGCGGTGATCGCCATTCTGCTCGCCAGCGTGATGACCACGGTACTTCCCTATCTGCTTGCCTTTGCGGCGGGGGCTATGATCTATGTGGTGGTGGAGGAGCTGATACCGGAGGCCAGCGAGGGCAGGCACTCCAACCTGGGAACCATCTCCTTTGCAGTGGGGTTTGCGCTGATGATGCTGCTGGATAAGACCCTGTAGCAGGGGCGGATAGGATCCGGCGTTTGGTGAAAAACTATGGATGTACAGATGAGATCGGAGGGGAAAATCTATGTATTCCTATACGGTGAGCCAATGGTTGTTCTTTTTTTACCTATACAGCTTTTTGGGATGGTGCTTTGAGTCTGCCTATGTGTCTCTCAAGTGCAGGAAGCTGACGAACCGCGGTTTTATGCGCGGCCCCTTCCTGCCCTTGTACGGGAGCGGGGCCATCATGATGCTGGTGGTCTCCATGCCCTTTCAGGATAACCTGTTTCTGGTGTATTTGGCGGGAGTGGTGGGAGCCACGGCGCTGGAATATATAACAGGTGTTACGATGGAGAAGCTGTTTAAGGTGCGCTATTGGGATTACTCCCAAAACCCCTTCAACTTCCAGGGGCAGATCTGCCTGGGCACCTCCGTCGCGTGGGGCTTTCTCACGATCCTCATGACGAGGGTGATCCATAAACCGGTGGAATATCTGGTTCTCTCCATTCCCCTCGACCTTCTAACCGCGGTCACCTGCGTGCTGACGGCGGGGATCGCCAGCGACTTTGCCCTGTCCTTCAAAGCGGCTCTCGATCTGCGGGACGTGCTGGCGCAGATGGACAAGGCCAGGGAAAACCTGCTGCGTATCCGCAAGCGGCTGGATGTCATTATGGCGCTGACCGACGAGGAGTGGTCCAACTATAAGGAAGGCGTCGCCGTCCGGATGGAGGATCTGCGCGCCGGTATCGAGGAGCGGCTGGAGCATTTGAAGAGCATGAGCCAGGGAAAGCAGGTCGAAGCGCTGTCCGAGGTGAAGGATGAGGTGCACGATCTGAGAAAGGAATACGCGGATAATGTGGAGGAGAGGAAGCGGCTGGGCGCTCTGAAGGACTTTTTCCAGCGCGATCTGATCCGCTCCAACCCGACCATGAGCTCCTCCAAATACGCGGAGGCTCTGGAAGAGCTGAAAGAAAAATTCAAAAGATAGGCTCTGGGGAGATTTAACTCGCCATAAGCCCTGCATACACCGAAAGCAGGAGGATAACTGTCAGGATGCCACAGACAGCGTTTCCTCCTGTTTCTTTTATTTTTGGGGCGGCCTTAAACAAATCTTAATCATTTCAGGAGTTTTTTGTTAAAGTGATTTCTGCTAAAATAGGCACATAACACGCGAGGAAGAGGAAGGGAATATGTACAATATACTGATCTGCGACGATGAGGTGGATATCGTAAATGCGCTGAAAATATATCTTGCCAATGAGGAGTATACCTTTTTTGAGGCGTTCAACGGAAAAGAAGCGCTCCGCTGCATTGAAAACAACGACATCCATCTGGTGCTTTTGGATGTGATGATGCCGGAGATGGACGGCATCATGACCATGGTGGAGATCCGCAAGTTCAGCAACGTCCCTATCATCCTGCTCACCGCAAAGAGCGAGGATTCGGACAAGATCCTGGGGCTCAACATGGGGGCGGACGACTATATCACCAAGCCCTTTCATCCGGTGGAGGTGTCCGCCCGGGTCAAGAGCCAGCTGCGCCGGTATCTGCAGCTGGGAGCGGGCGTGATGAGGCCGGACTCCGTCCGGATAGGAAACATCGAGCTGGACGATCGGGAAAAGCAGGTGACGCTGGACGGGGAGCCGGTGGCGCTCACCCCCACGGAGTATGAAATCTTAAAGCTTTTGATGCAGAATCCGGGAAAGGTATTCTCTCCCAGAGAAATTTACCGCAGAATCTGGAACGACCAGCCCTACGGGAGCGAGAACACGGTGGCGGTGCATATCCGGCACCTGCGGGAGAAGATAGAGATCAATCCGGCGGAGCCGCGCTATCTGAAGGTGGTGTGGGGACAGGGATACAAGATGGAGAAGCGATAGGAGGCGAGCGCAGAAATGGAGACCAGGGAAGCGATGGGAAAGAAAAACGGCGACAAAAAAACGTTGGACGGGACGAAAAATCTTTTAAACAGCACGATGGCCAAGATCGTGGCGTTTTTACTCTTTGCGCTCGGTATGACCTGCGCGGTGATAGGCGCGGCGGGAGTGATCTATCTGGAGGAGGAAAGCTATTATACCCTCGGATTCGAGCAGCTGGTGCACGACAGAATGGTTCCCACCGTGTGGGACGACGTGGGGGAGCTCAAGCGGATCTATCAGAATTATGAGGCGGAGGAGGCAGAGGAGGTCGCCGCCAATTATCTGATGCAGCGAAATGTCAAGGTGGAGGTCTATGTGGACGGTCAGCCTCTGTGGAATTTTCTGTCGGAGGAGGATCGGGATACCCCCTATCATTTCCTGTGCTACACCAGCGTCTATAAAGAGGTGCCGTTTCAGGAGCAGGAGCGGGAGGACGGCGGACAGGAGGCGGATGAGATGCCGGACAGCCAGCCAGAAGGGGAGCAGGAGACGGAGGTGACGACGGGTCCGGGGGCGATTGCCGAGAGAGCGGATGCGGAGGAGGTCGGTGAGAGTCCGGAGCAGATGGAACAGAAGCTGACCTTCTATGTGTACGTGGATCCCGAGCTGAACCAGAGGGACGCATACTGGTCGGATTGGAAGAAGACGCAGAGTTTGGCGGAGGCGGCCAACGTGTTTCCGGTGATGGCCGTTGTCGGCGCTCTGACGGCGCTTGTCACCTTCCTGTTCCTTCTGTGGAGCGCAGGGCATCACCGCGGAAAGGAGGGGATCACGGAGAGCGTGCTGTCCCCCTACCACTTTGACCTGCTCACGGTATTTTTCGGAATCATCGCCGCTTTGGGTCTCCTGGTGTGGGTGGAGATGCAGTCCGGTCTGTTTTGGTATGTGGCGCTGGCGGTCCTTTTGATGCTTGAGCTGGTCTGGGGGATGATATGGCTGCGTGAGCTTGCGCTTCGGCTGAAGCTGCACATTTTGTTTCAGCGCACCCTGATCGCGGAGGTGGTTCGGGGAATTGCCTTTTTGGTCAGGGGGATTCCCCTTGTCCTGAATGTGGTACTGATACTTGGCGGGATTGCGCTGGCGGAGGTGTTTGGCATTTTTATCTATGGCAGCGCGGAGCTTTTCGTCCTCTGGCTGTTAGAAAAGATGATCCTCTTCCCCCTTGTGATCTACTGCGCGCTGATGTTTCGGCGGCTGGAGCAAGGAAGCGAGGCGCTGGCCCAGGGGGACCTTAATTATCAGGTGGATGTCTCCCCCATGGTCTTAAATTTCCGAAAGCTGGGGGAGAATTTAAACCACATTGGGCACGGGATGTCCGTGGCAGTGGAGCAGCGCATCAAGAGCGAGCGCCTGAAGACGGAGCTGATCACCAATGTGTCCCACGACCTCAAGACGCCGCTCACCTCCATTATCAACTATGCGGATCTGATCGGAAGCCTGGTATCCAGGATGTCGGCGGGGGAAGGGCAGATTTTGGAACCCGGGGGGGTGGTTTCGGGGATGTCTGAAACGGTAGAAGAGGGAAGCGAGAGGCAGAAGCTGTCCGAGTACGCGGAGGTGCTTCTGCGCCAGTCCAAGCGCCTGAAAAAGCTTTTGGACGACCTGATGGAGGCGTCCAAGGCGACCACGGGCAATCTGGAGGTGCACTTGCAGCCCTGTCGGGTGGGGGTGTTACTGACCCAGGCGGTGGGCGAGTACGAGGCGCGGTTTGCAGAGCGGGGTCTGGAGCTTATCACCGGCGCGCCTGAGAGCGAGGTGTCGGTGCTGGCGGACGGCAGGCATATCTGGAGGGTGTTTGACAACCTGTTAAACAATATCTGCAAATACGCACAGGAGAACTCCCGCGTGTATCTGTCGGTGGAGAGTTCCCCGCAGGAGACGGCGATCATCTTCCGGAATATGTCCAAATATCCCCTGGTCGATATGGGGGAGGAGCTGAAGGAGCGGTTTGTGCGCGGCGACAAGTCCCGTCACATCGAGGGGAACGGTTTGGGGCTGTCCATCGCGGAGAGCCTGATGGAGCTCCAGGGAGGGAAGCTTGACATTGTGACGGACGGGGATTTGTTCAAGGTGACGATCCGGATCCCCACCCTGCAAAACGGGGAGCAGAGAGAAAATTGATCTTTTCCCCTTGACAAAATTCTTATTTGGCTTTATCCTAATATCCGTAAGCAAACTTTATTATCCAGGAAACCTGTGAGAAAGAGAAGTAGGCGGAAAGCAAATATTCCAGAGAGCCGCGGCTGGTGGAAAGCGGTATAGGAGCGTTCGCTGAATGGACTTTTGAGGCCGGACTGAAAAGAGATGAGTAGGTTTCGGCGGGATTCGGGCCCGTTATCAAGCCGATGGATATGATGGTATTCAGAGTGAGAGGACCGAAGGGTCAATTTGAGTGGTACCGCGATAGTAATCGGACGATTATCACCGCCTCAAATGCGCAGTGTGCGTGTTTGAGGCGGTTTTTACGTGGCATACGCCCAAGCTTTCTCAAGGGTTTGCTGTGTGCCCCTGTGGGGCGGGAAGGGAGAACATTATGAAAAAGAGATTTATGGCAGTAATGCTGACGGCGGCAATGGCAGTCTCTATGCTGGCAGGCTGCGGAAACAAAAAGAGTGAGAGCTACACCATCGGCATCTCTCAGTTTGCGGTGCACGGTTCCCTGGACAACTGCAGAGAGGGATTTCTGGCAGGTCTGGCCGAGGAGGGCATTGTGGAAGGCGAAAACCTGACGGTGGACTATGTAAACGCACAGGCGGACACGGGCACGGCGGCTATGACGGCGGACAATTTTGTCAGCAAAAAGGTGGATCTGATCTGCGCGATCGCGACGCCGGCTGCAATGTCAGCGTATAACGCCACCATGGATACCGATATTCCCGTGATCTACACCGCGGTCTCCGATCCTGTGGAGGCGGGCCTGGCAAACGAGGACGGAAGCCCTGTGGGCAATATCACCGGAACCTCCGACGCCTTGGCCGTGGACGCACAGCTTCAGATGATCCGTGAGGTGCTTCCGGACGCAAAGAAGATCGGCATTATCTATACCACCAGCGAGGCAAACTCCATCAGCACTGTGGAGCAGTACAAGGAGCTGGCAGGCAATTACGGATTTGAGATTGTTCCCACCGGCGTGACGGCCATATCCGAGGTTTCGATCGCGGCGGCCGATCTGGTGAGCAAGGTGGACTGCATCAGCAATATGACGGACAACACGGTGGTCAGCGCTCTGCAGAGCGTTCTGGAGGAGGCAAACAAGGCGGGGATCCCCGTATTCGGCTCCGAGGTGGAGCAGGTGAAGGCCGGCTGTGTGGCTTCTATGGGCCTGGAGTACTATGAACTGGGGGTCCAGACCGGCAGGATGGCGGCGAAGGTGCTGAAGGGCGAGGCGAAGGCTTCCGAGATGAACTATGAGGTGATTTCCGAGCCCAGCCTGTATGTGAATTTCCTGGCGGCAGATAACATCCATCTGGAGCTCCCCGCAAATTATGCCGAGGACGCATACCAGACCTTTGACGAGATCATTGTTGAATAACTAATGTTATGATATTGGGAGGCTTTCGATGGCGCTGATCTTGAGTGTACTGGAACAGGGGATGATATACGGCATCCTTGCGCTGGGTGTCTATATCACCTACAAAATATTGGATTTTCCGGATCTGACAGTGGATGGCAGCTTTCCCTTCGGCGCGGCGGTCACGGTGCGGATGATCAACGGAATGGGACTTCCGCCGATTCTCACGCTGCCCTGCTCCTTCCTGGGAGGCGCGCTGGTGGGGATCTGTACCGGTCTGATCCATGTGAAACTGAAGGTTCGGGATCTGTTGTCCGGTATCGTGATGATGACCGGCCTCTACACCATCAATCTGTGGGTGGCGGGCGCCGGCTATGTGGCGATCTTCAACAAGGAAAATATTTTTTCCAATTCCTTTGTGGACCGCGTATTTCCGGAGTTTCTGTCGGAATTTAGGACGGTGGTCATTATTTTTCTGATCACTATGGCAGCCAAATTCCTTCTGGACTGGTACATGAGCACCAAGTCCGGCTTCCTGCTGCGGGCGGTGGGAGACAATGACACCATCGTGACCAGCCTGGGCGTGGATAAGGGTCTGGTAAAGATCGTGGGCCTGTCTATCGCCAACGGGTTGGTGTCCTTGAGCGGCTGTATCTACGCCCAGCAGCAGAGAAGCTTCGAGATCTCCATCGGCACCGGCGCGGTGGTCATCGGCCTGGCGAGCGTGATCATCGGCACCAGTCTCTTCCGAAAGGTGACGCTTCTTCGGGTGACCAGCAGCGTGGTGCTGGGGTCCATCCTCTACAAGGCGTGTGTGGCGCTGGCGATGTTTGCCGGTATTGACGCCAACGCGATCAAGCTGATCACCGCAGTGCTGTTTTTGATCATTCTGGTGATCAGTATGGACAGAAGGAAGGTGAAGCGGTAATGCTGGAGCTTGTGAACATATCGAAAAATTACAATCCCGGCTCCGTCAATGAGCTTTGCCTCTTTGAGGGCTTTGACCTGAAAGTGGAGGACGGGGAGTTTGTGGCCGTGGTGGGAAGCAACGGGTCGGGAAAGACCTCCATGCTCAACCTGATCTGCGGCAGCATCGACGCGGACGCGGGCCGGATTTTGATGAACGGACAGGACATCGGAAAACAGAGGGATTTTATCCGTCAGCGGCGGATCGGCAGGGTGTATCAGGATCCCTCCAAGGGAACCTGCCCCAGCATGACGATCCTGGAGAATATGTCTCTGGCTGAGAACAAGGGAAAGCCCTACAATCTGAGCAGAGGGGTGAATCGGGCGAAGATCGAGGAGTTTCGGGATATGCTGCGCCCTCTGAATCTGGGTCTGGAGGATAAGCTGGGTGTGCAGGTCGGATCCCTGTCCGGCGGACAGAGGCAGGCTTTGGCGCTGCTTATGGCCACCATGACGCCGATCGACTTTCTGATCCTGGATGAGCACACGGCGGCGCTCGATCCCAAGACGGCGGAGATCATTATGGAGCTCACGGACCAGGTGGTGCGAAAGAAGCAGGTGACCACGATCATGGTCACGCACAATCTGCGGTATGCCGTGGAATACGGAAGCCGCCTGATCATGATGCACGAGGGCAAGGTGATCCTGGATAAATCCGGTGTGGAGAAGCAGAATGTAAATCCCGAGGAGCTGATGGCGATCTTCAACCGCATCAGCGTCGAGTGCGGAAACTAAATTCCGTGTGGAAACGAAACTCTATCATATTTACTATAAATATATGATACTATCGGCATGGACGACTGCATAGGATAGAACGGGGACAACCCGTATAACCGCTTATGGAATGGAGGAGTCGTCTATGTTTTTGAGAGAGCTGGAGTGGCAGCTGGAGGGAAGAGTCAAGTCCGTTTTGATCGTTGTCCTGGCGGCCTTGCTGCTGATCTGCCGGGCGGAGAGGCAGGAGGTAGGGCCGATGCAGACTGCGGAGCCGATGCAGGAGGCGGAGTCGATGCAGACCGCAGTTTCCGCAAAGGTTTGGGCTGAAGAAAACAAAGAGGAGACAGAAGAGGATGCAGAAAAGGAAGCGAAAGAGGAAGTAGAAGAGGATGCGGAAGCTGTGGTAGAAGCTGGGACAGACGTTGACGCTGGGACAGAGGCGGAAGCTGGGGCATATGACAATCCCATCGACCGCTTTTTCCTGGGGATAGAGGAGGACATGCCGAGGAGGAAAAGGGAGAGCTGGAGCCTTCTGTATTTGGACGCCTGGGAAGGGGAGCTTGCCCACGCCTATGAGCTGATGGGAGAGAAGCTCCCGAGTGGCTTCTTTCAGGAGGAAGGATGCGGACAGAGGGCGCAGAGCGCGTATGAAAGCTTTGTGGAGGCACAGGGGTATCTGGAGGAAGCCTATGTGAACGGGCTTTTTCCGGCCGGCGGACGCGGGGACGGCCTGTCGTCGGCAGCGGTCAGAACGGAGCTCGTCCGGTTCCAGGCGCTTCGTCTCTATCGGGAGATCGGAGCGGAAAACCCGTATGTGTTCTCCGAGGAGGACGCCCGTGCCATAGAGCGGTCGATCTTTCAATAACACACATTATTTATTTTGACATCGAAATAAGCATCTATTTCGATGTCAAAACTTTTCCGAGTACTTTTCTTCGCAGTACTTGCAGCGGTAGATCGCTTTCTCCTCGTCGGCCAGCGTGAAAATGTGCGGAAGCCCCTGCTCGATGGAGGTGATGCACCTGGGGTTGTGGCACCGGATCACGTTTTTGATCTGGCGGGGGAGCACCAGCTCCTTTTTCTCGACGATGTCCCCGTTTTTTATGACATTGACGGTGATGTTGTGGTCGATAAATGCCAGCACGTCCAGATCCAGGGTGTCAATGTCGCACTCCACCTTCAGAATGTCCTTTTTTCCCATCTTGGCGCTTCGGGCGTTCTTGATAATGGCCACGGTGCAGTCCAGCTTGTCCAGCTGCAGATGTTCATAGAGGGAGAGGCTTTTGCCGGCCTTAATGTGGTCCAGGACGAAGCCCTCTTCGATTTTTCCTACATTTAACATATGAAAACCTCACCTTTCTTAAATCATATCTTAATATTCAGCAGAGTCAATATCAGGGCCATCCGGACGTACACGCCGTACTGGGCCTGGCGGAAATAGGAGGCTCTCGGGTCCTCGTCCACCTCCACGGAGATCTCGTTGACACGGGGAAGGGGATGCAGCACCAGCATTTTTTCCTTTGCCAGCTTCATCTTGTTGGAATCCAGGATGTAGAAATCCTTCAGGCGGACATAATCCTCCTCGTTGAAGAAGCGCTCCTTCTGCACGCGGGTCATGTAGAGCAGGTCGAGCTGGGGCATAACGTCCTCCAGGCGGATGACCTCCTCGTAGGGGATCTGCCGTTCCTTCAGCATGTCGGTGATATAGTCCGGCACCTTCAGCTCCTCGGGAGAAATAAATATGAAACGGATGTTATCATATCGCACCAGCGCGTTGATCAGGGAGTGCACGGTGCGGCCGAATTTCAGGTCGCCGCACAGACCCAGGGTAAAGCCGCTCAGCTTTCCGTTGAGGCTTCGGATGGTCAAGAGATCGGTCAGCGTCTGTGTGGGGTGCTGGTGGCCGCCGTCGCCGGCGTTGATCACGGGGATGCCGGACTTCTCCGCGGCGACCATGGGCGCTCCCTCTTTGGGATGGCGTATGGCACAGATATCCGCATAGCAGGAGATGACGCGGATCGTGTCGGAAACGCTCTCGCCCTTGGCTGCGGAGGAAGAGCCGGCGTCGGAGAAGCCGATCACCCTTCCGCCCAGCCTGGTCATAGCGGACTCAAAGCTTAAGCGTGTGCGTGTGCTGGGCTCGTAGAAGCAGGTGGCGAGGATCTTGCCCTCGCAGGCGTGCGCATACTTTTCGGGGTTGCGTTCAATGTCGCCGGCCAGATCAAAGAGCCTTTCCAGCTCCTCGGTGGTAAAGTCAAGCGGACTCATCAAGTGTCTCATAGTTTCCTTCTTTCTGCACGACATGAAATAGGGCTCGCGGAGCCGTGCGTCCGGTGCGGGAATGGCCCGCGCAAAAAAGTCGAAGAGAGCAATCTCTTCGACTTCTGCGTCACTTATAGAATAACAGATCCTCCACAGCCTTGCGCTTGGGAGCGGTGGGAGCCTCCGCGGGATATCCGATGGGAATGAGTGCGATCAGATCCCTGTCGTCGGGAATCTCCAGAACACGGGAAGCCTCCTCCTGATCGAAAATACCCATGATCACGGTTCCGAGACCATGCTCGTAAGCGGCCAGGCAAAACGCTTCGCTGGCAGCGCCGGCGTCGAACATCTGCCAGGAATCGCCGCGGAAGGTGGTGAAGGAGCCGTCTCTCTCAAAACCGCTGCGCCCCTTGACGATCGTGACAGCCACGACCATGGGCGCGTCCGCGATGATCTCGCCGTTGCGGGCGTAGGCGGAGGTGCAGTGGGACAGTTTCTCCTTGGTCTCACCCTCCACCGCCAGGTAGCGGGTGATCTGGGTATGTTTCCAGCTGGGGGCGTAGGAAGCGGTCTCCACGATATCTGCCAGGATCTCGTGGGAGACGGGCTGATCGGTGAACTGACGGATGCTTCTGCGGCCTTTGATACATTCTTTTGCAGTCATGGTGAAACCTCCTCAAGCTGATTTTTTTGTCCGAAATCTCATTTGTTTTATCTTATCATTTCTTGCCTTAGGTTGCAATTACAACTTGGACAAAACGCAAAAATTTTTATTTTGCATTACGGACGCATTTCATCTATAATGTAAGAGATGCAGAAAGAGAAGCGGCGTTTGGGTTGCTTTCACAAGGAGGAGCGAAAGAAAAATGAGTATGGAATTTGTCGAAAGAAAACGGTGGTTATTTTTTGGACTTCCCTTTACGTTCACCAAATATACCATTCGAGAGGATAGGATCACGATCTCGGAGGGGCTGCTTAAGACGGTGGAGAATGACTGCTATATGTACAAGGTGCAGGATGTGGAGCACACGGCCACACTGATGGAAAAGCTGTTTCAGCTGGGGACGGTCATCTGCTACACGGGCGATACCACCCATGCGAAGCTGGTCATGTCGCATATCCGCAATTCCAGGGAGATCAAGGAGTTTGTCCTGGCGCAGTCCGAGGAGGCCCGCCTGAAACGGCGCACGGTCAACATGCTGGACATCGGCTCCGGCGAGATGGAGGACATCCACGACAACATTCACGATATGTGACAGACAGAAAAGCGAGAGCGCGGTCTGACAGGCGGGAAACGGCGGGGACGGGATCGGAAGAGGATTCTTGCCCTCTGTCAGTTTCCCATCTCACTGCCGCGGGTCAGAAGCCGCTCGAACAAAAGGCCCGCTCCGAACCAGTTCGGTGCATAGTCCAGGCGGATCACCCGATGGATGTGGAAGCGGCTGCGGGAATAATCCCAGGGGCACAGCTCTCTGCGGCGAAGAAGGCGGCCGGAGAGATACTCCGCGGAGAAGATCAGGGTCATATAGACGGTGCCGCGCATCCAGAGCGGCCGGCGCCGCATCCGGCGAAAGAGAGGAGCCAGAAGGGCACAGGACCCGTAGATGGGAAACATCCAGAGGGAGGAGGTCCCTATGAGCTTTAGCTCTCTGCGCCGCAGGGAGCCGAGGGCGGTGAAGAACACCTCCAGGCACCACCCTACGGAACCACATAAAATAAAATCATGAATTAACTTTTCGGTTTCTTTTTTTAGGAAGCGGATCATGTACATTCCTTTCTCGGACCGCGGCCGCGTCTGGCATTAGTATGGACACTTTTTGCAAAATTAAGCAGGATCCGGAAAAGTTGGGGAGGACGGCGAATGAAGGAAAAAGAGGTCATGGAGTACATAGAGAGGATCGGGACGCGCGGGATCGTGCCGGGACTTGCCTCCATCCGAGAGCTGTGCCGCAGGCTGGGGAATCCCCAGGACGATCTGCGCTTTGTGCACATCGCCGGAACCAACGGCAAGGGCTCCACATTGGCGTTTGTGTCCACGGTTCTTCGCTGTGCCGGATTTCGCGTGGGCCGATACATATCCCCTGTTATTTTTCAGTATCGGGAGCGGATCCAGGTGGGGGAGCGCCCCATCTCCCGCGCGGCGCTCTGTGAGGGGATGGAGCTTTTAAAGGGGATCTGCGACCGGATGTGCGAGGAGGGCTTTGCGCAGCCCACACCCTTCGAGGTGGAGACGGCGCTGGCCTTTTGGTATTTTCGCAGGAAGCGGTGCGATATCGTGGTGCTGGAGACCGGAATGGGGGGCCTTCTGGACGCAACCAACCTGATCGCCACAACGGCCGTGTCCGTCATCACCTCTGTGGGCATGGATCACATGCGTTTTTTGGGAGAGACCTTGGAGCAGATCGCCGCCCAGAAGGCGGGGATCATCAAGGAGGGGTGTCCGGTGGTGCTCTTAAGGCAGGATCCGGCGGTAGAGCAGGTGGTGGAGCGCGTAGCGCGGGAAAAACAGGCGCCCCTTGTGGTGGCCGACGCATCCAAGGCCGCCCGGGTGAAATATGGGATGGAGCGCCAGAGCTTCGACTATGGAGGGCTTCGGAAGCTGGAGATCTCCCTGGCGGGACGGTTTCAGATCGACAATGCGGTGCTGGCTGTGGAAGCGGTTCGGACGCTGGCGGGACGGGGATTTCCGGTGAAGGAGGAGGCGCTGCGCAGAGGGCTTTTGGAGACCGTGTGGCCCGGGCGCTTTGGCGTGATACACAAAAAGCCGCTCTTTGTGGTGGACGGCGCGCACAATGAGGACGCCGCGCAAAAACTTGCCGCCTCCATTGAATTTTATTTTACAAACAGAAGAATTATCTATATAATGGGGGTATTGAAGGACAAGGACCACGGCAGGATCATCGAGCTGACCCACCGCTATGCGGATCAGATCATCACGGTGACTCCGCCCGACAATCCCAGGGCGATGCGCGCCTATGACCTGGCGCGGGAGATCGCGGCGGTGCACCCCAAGGTGACGGCGGTGGACAGCCTGGAGGAGGCGGTGGAGATGAGTCTGCTTCTGGCCGGAAAGGACGACGTGATCCTGGCGTTCGGCTCTCTGTCCTATCTGGGCCGGCTGATGGAGATCGTCGCGCGCCGTTAGCGGAGATGACATGACGCAGGAGAAAGGCGGGATCGTATGGTAGACCATGAGAAAGTAAAACAGGGCGTGAGGCTTCTGTTGGAAGGCATCGGGGAGGATCCGGAAAGAGAGGGCCTTTTGGAGACGCCAGACCGGATCGCCAGAATGTATGAGGAGATCTTTGGCGGAATGGACGAGGATGCCGGCGGGCACCTGGGGAAGGTGTTTTCCGTGGACAACAGTGAGATGGTCCTGGAGAAGGATATCGTCTTTTACTCCACCTGCGAGCACCACCTGATGCCCTTTTACGGGAGGGCGCATGTGGCCTACCTGCCGGATGGCAAGGTGGTGGGGCTGAGCAAGCTGGCGCGCACCGTTGAGGTCTATGCCCGCAGGCTCCAGATACAGGAGCGGATGACCGGACAGATCGCGGACGCCGTCATGCGGCATCTGGCTCCGAGGGGAGCTATGGTGGTGCTGGAGGCGGAGCATATGTGCATGACCATGCGCGGTGTGAAGAAGCCGGGAAGCAGGACGGTCACTGTGGCCACCAGAGGCGTTTTTCAGGACAATCCCGCGCTGCAGGCGCAGTTTTATCACATGCTCCGAAACAGCTAGGGCAGAGAGCCGCTTGAGGACAGCGGGAGCCGGAACATTGATGTGAGAAAGAGTAGTGTGAAAGAGCCGTGTGAAAGGGCAATAAGAAAGAGCCGTGAGAAAGGGCCGTGAGAAAGAGCAATGTGAGGGGGGAGTGAGAAAGGGCCGTGAGAAAGAGCAATGTGAGGGGGGGAGTGAGAAAGAGCCGTGAAAAAGAGCAATGTGAAAGGGTAGTGTAAAAAAGCCGTGTGAAAGGGCAGTGTAAGAGGAAAGTGTAGGATGGGCAATACTGGGGACAGAGCAAAGGGCCGTTTGGGATGAGTGATATTGGGAAAAGTGTGGTATGGACAGAATAGATAAAATATTAAAACACGATTTATTTTTATTCCATTTGAAAAAGAATCTTGCGGCAGAGGCGGATCGGCGCTTCTGCCGTCATAATATGGCACATTTTTTGGATGTGGCGAGGATCGGGGAGATCATCAATCTGGAGGAGAATCTTCAAATCCCCAGGGAATGGATCTATGGGGCGGCGCTTCTGCACGATATGGGAAAGCATATCCAGTACGAGGACGGGACGCCCCATGAGATCGTCGGCGGGGAGATCGCACCCCAAATCCTCAGAGATTGCGGGTTTGACGAAAAAGAAACGGATGTTATCACAGACGCCATCCTCTGTCACAGAAAAGAGAGCGTGGCCCGAGAGAAAAATCTGCGGGGAGTGCTCTATCGCGCCGACAAGGCCAGCCGCGCCTGCTTTGGCTGCGAGGCGGAGGCGGACTGCCACTGGAAGGACGGAAAGAAGAATCTGAAGATCCGGTATTAGATCCGAATATTAAATCCGATATTAAACCCGATATTAGTTTGTGTCCGAGCCTCCAACGTGCCGGATATGGCTGCGGTGCAGACAGGGTAGGGCTGCCTAATGACGGGTTTTACTGTTGTGTAGACGGAAGAAGGGAGCGCGTGCATATGCGGATCGGCACAAGAGAATTTGACCAAAAGGGACACACCTATGTGATGGGGATCCTGAATGTGACGCCGGATTCTTTTTCCGACGGCGGCAGATGGAATGACACGGACAGGGCTCTTCGGCGCGTGGAAACCATGCTGGCGGAGGGCGCGGACATTGTGGACGTCGGGGGAGAATCCACCAGGCCGGGGCATATCCAGATCTCGGAGCAGGAGGAAATTGAAAGAATATCACCTGTTATAGAAAAGATAAAAAGCAGCTTTGAGATTCCGATTTCTCTGGACACTTACAAGAGTCGGGTGGCGGAGGCCGGTATTTTGGCGGGGGCGGATCTGATCAACGACATCTGGGGCCTGCGGTACGACCGGAGAATGGCGGAGGTGATCGGGGACAGCGGGCTGCCGTGCTGTCTCATGCACAACCGCGAGAGGGCGGGCTACCGAGACCTGATGGG
>CANRLX010000016.1 GCA_947631615.1 uncultured Acetatifactor sp. | reverse complement strand
CTGAAGTCCCATGCCGAGCGCCTCGGTCAGGCAGTTCATGGAATTGGCCGTGTACATGCCCGAGCAGGAGCCGCAGGTGGGACACACCTTCTCCTCGTACTCCCGAAGCTCCTCCATGGTCATGGTGCCGGCAGCCACGCTGCCCACCGCCTCAAACATGGAGGAAAGGCTCTTCTTCTCCCCTCGGATATGTCCGGCCAGCATGGGGCCGCCGGACACAAAGATCGTGGGAATATTTACCCGGGCCGCGGCCATCAGAAGGCCGGGCACATTCTTATCGCAGTTGGGAATACATACCAGCCCGTCGAAGCCGTGGGCCAGGGCCATACACTCCGTGCTGTCCGCGATCAGGTCCCGGGTCACCAGGGAATATTTCATGCCCACATGTCCCATGGCGATGCCGTCGCAGACCGCAATGGCCGGAAACATAACCGGCGTTCCGCCTGCCATCGCCACTCCCAGCTTGACCGCCTCGGCGATCTTGTCCAAATTCATATGTCCGGGTACGATCTCGTTGTAGGAGCAGACCACGCCGATCAAAGGGCGATTCCTCTCCTCCTCCGTGTAACCCAGCGCGTTAAACAGGCTTCTGTGGGGCGCCTGCGCGGTGCCCGTCTTTACCGAATCACTTCTCATCTCAATCCTAACCTCCGTTTCCAAACACAGCCGCGTGACTTTTCACACGGATCCTGCCGGACTCAAATGTCGCGTCCGTATTTGCGCTCACTGTATCCTCTCCGCCAGCAGATCTCCCATCCTGCTGCAGCCTACCTTCGTGCAGCCCTCGGACAGGATATCTCCGGTTCGATAGCCGTCCTTTAAAACCTGCTTAACCGCCGCGTCGACGGCGTCGGCCTCCCTGTCCAGATCGAAGCTGTAGCGCAGCATCATGGACGCGCTGAGAACCGTTGCGATGGGGTTCGCCACGTCCATTCCGGCAATATCCGGAGCGGAGCCGTGGCTGGGCTCATAGAGTCCAAACCTGGTGTCGTTTAGACTGGCGCTGGCGAGCATCCCGATGGATCCGGTCACCATGCTGGCCTCGTCGGACAGAATATCCCCAAACATGTTCTCCGTCAGGATCACGTCAAACTGTGCGGGATCCCTCACCAGCTGCATAGCGCAGTTGTCCACCAGCATGTGCTCCAGGGTGACATCGGGATAATCCGCCGCCACCTCCTCCACCACCTTTCGCCAGAGACGGGAGGAGTCGAGGACATTTGCCTTGTCCACACTGGTCACCTTCTTCCTGCGCTTTCTGGCGATATCAAATCCCTTGACGGCAATCCGCCGGATCTCATTCTCGTTGTAGACCAGGGTGTCCACCGCAGTCCGCAGGCCGTTCTCTTCATAAGTTTTTCTCTCCCCGAAGTAGAGTCCTCCGGTGAGTTCTCTCATAATCATAATGTCAAATCCGGCTCTGCTGATCTCCTCCTTCAGCGGACAGGCCGTCGCAAGCTCGTCGTAGAGAACCGCGGGGCGGAGGTTCGCAAACAGGTTCAGAGCCTTCCTGATGCCGAGAAGCCCTGCCTCCGGCCGCTTCTCGGGCGGAAGCTTGTACCAGGGGGACGTGGTGGTGTTGCCGCCGATGGATCCCATCAGCACGGCGTCCGCCGCCTTGGCAGCCGCCACAGCTTCATCGGTCAGAGGCACCCCGTGCACATCGATGGAGGCTCCTCCCATGAGAATATCCGTAAAATTCATCCGGTGTCCGTAGACCTTCGCCACCTTTTCCAGGACCTTCCTGGCCTCGGCCACGATCTCCGGTCCGATCCCGTCGCCGGGAATACAGGCAATATTGAGTTCCATAGCTTCACTTCCTTTTTTCTTTTTGGGTGCAGACAGCCACTGTTTCTATGATACCTGATGGAAGATCAAATTTCAACTATAACTTTATGGCACGAAAAAAACAGTGCGGTCCGCATGATAACGGACAGCACTGCCCCTGTGAGCCTTTTGTTACTTTGACGCGGTTTCGCCGGGCTTCTGCACACGGCTGATCGCCGACTTTTCCATGGGGATGCGGCAGTTTTTGTTGTTGCCAAACTCCACGATCACCGTATCGTTCTCGATGCCGATCACACTGCCGTAAAAACCGGACGTGGTCAAAACATAGTCGCCGGCTTCCACGGATGCCTGCATCGCCGCAATGCGCTTCTGCTCCTTCCGCTGGGGTCTCATCAAAAAAAAGTACAGCGCACCGAAAACGATCGCATAGCCCACGATCATAATCATGATGTTTCCTGTGGCCTGTCCTGCCGCTTCCGCCTCACTTGTCAATAAAATTCCCATTTTTCCTCCATTCCGCGCTCTACGCTCAAGACTGTTCAAATAACTATAATACATAAAAAACAATGCCGCGGCAAGTCCTTTTTTAAAAAAAGCGGCGGTTTTCAAAAAATTTTATTTTTCCATCCCCGCCAGCTTTGCCTTCTTGTAGGCGGCAAACCGCCCCTCGTCCAAAGCGTCGCGGATCTCGGTCATCATGGTGTTGTAGAAATACAGGTTGTGCAGAACGCAGAGCCGCATCCCCAGCATTTCCTTCGCCTTCAAAAGATGCCGTATATAGGCCCTGGAGTAGCGCCTGCACGCCGGACAGCCGCACCCCTCCTCGATGGGGCGCTCATCCAGCTCGTATTTGGCATTGAAGAGGTTGATCTTTCCCCGATTGGTGTACAGGTGTCCGTGACGCCCGTTTCGGGACGGATAGACGCAGTCGAAGAAATCCACGCCGCGCTCCACGCCCTCGAGAATATTGGCCGGTGTTCCCACGCCCATCAGGTAAGTGGGCTTCTCCTGGGGAAGATGAGGCACCACCTCGTCCAGAATGTGGTACATTTCCTCGTGCGTCTCTCCCACCGCCAGTCCCCCCACGGCGTAGCCGTCCAGATCCAGCTCCGCGATGCGCTCCGCGTGCCGGATGCGGATATCCTCATAGACGGCGCCCTGATTGATCCCAAAGAGAAGCTGCCTGGGGTTTATGGTGTCGTCCAGGCCGTTTAGGCGATCCATCTCCCGCTTGCAGCGCTCCAGCCACCTAAAGGTGCGGTCCACGGACGCCTGCACGTAGCTTTTGTCCGCCTTGCTGGGGGGACACTCGTCAAAGGCCATAGCAATGGTGGAACCCAGATTCGACTGGATCCGCATACTCTCCTCCGGCCCCATGAATATCTTGCGCCCGTCTATGTGGGAGTTAAAATAAACGCCCTCCTCCCGTATTCTGCGAAGCCCCGCCAGAGAAAACACCTGGAATCCTCCGGAATCCGTCAGGATCGGCTTGTCCCAGGACATAAACCGATGCAGTCCCCCCAGCTTCTTTATGACCTGATCGCCGGGGCGCACGTGCAGATGATAGGTGTTTGAGAGCTCCACCTGGGTCCCAATCTGTTCCAAATCCTGTGTGGACACGGCCCCCTTGATGGCAGCCACCGTGCCCACATTCATAAACACCGGCGTCTGGATAACACCGTGCACCGTATGAAATTCGCCTCTCTTGGCTCTTCCTTCCCTTTTCAAAATGCGATAATCCGCTCCCAAGCCTACATATCCTCCCAAAACTCTTCCAAGGTGATGCCCCGCTCCGTGATCACGGTGGCGGCATCCACTCCCACGTACCGAAAATGCCAGGGCTCGTAGGCGATGCCGGTATAATACTCCTTGCCCTCCGGATAGCGCAGGATGAAGCCGTACTTATAGCTGTTCGCGGCAAGCCATCTGCCCGCGTCCGTATCGGCAAACCCCTCGTCCAGGTTCTTGTATCCGTCGCCCAGAATATCCAGCGCAAGGCCGATCTGGTGCTCGCTGTTATCCGGTATGGTAATCACTCTGCTGGTCCTCTGGTACGCCTCCATATAAGAAAGCCCCCGGTTCATATAGTAGGAGATCCTGTCGTTGAAATTCCCCTCCTGCCGTTCCCTGGTGCGGTAAGGGGAACGGATCTCCAGATTCACATGGTCCTTCTTCGCCGCCTGGATCATAGCGACCAGATCGTCCACAATGCGCGCGTCACACTGCAGATACCCCGTGATCGTGCCCAGCGGAAACTCGTAATCCTCCGGAATGGAATGTTGTTTGTTGACCAAGATCAGGCGCCAGTCGTCCCGGGTAAAAACCGCACCCAAATCCCCGTCCTGCCCGGGATCCCCGTCGGAAGGGCCGGCCTGTTTTGCAGACTGCAGGATCTCCTCCGCCCCATAGGTAATGGAGCCGCCCGCGCTGTGGACGTCATCCCCGTACTCGGAAAAGCTAAGAGAGCCGTCCTCCTCCAAAAATTCCGACAGATCCGGCTCCGACTCCTGCGCCAGCGACACCGCCTCGTCGAGATCCGCAGCCTCCCCATCTCTCTCCTCGGAGAGAAAGATGGGGAAAGAAAAGCTGCTGTACACCACAAACAGAAGAAACGTCATCGCCAGCATCGCGAAGCGCTTCCCGTTTCCCCGCACAAAGCAAAACACATGGGAAAAAAAGGTCCCTATCACCAAAATCGGCAGCACCAGGCATCTATGTAATTTGTTTTTCTTTCCATATTTCAGAAGCCCTTTCCGAAAGCGCTCCTCTACGTTTTTCTTCATTTGTCTTTCAACCCTTTACAAAAAAACACAATAATACATGTATAATAATAGCACACTTTTTTTAAAGATGCACTATTTTTTTAGAATGGTTCCAAAATTTGTTGGAACAAAAAGTTGCGAAACACACCGGTATTCGCTATAATTTTTATCAAAAGAAAAAAGCACGGCGCCCGCCGCGCGGAATCGAGGTACTTATGGCAGGTTCAACCTTTGGAACCGTTTTCAGAATAACCACCTGGGGAGAATCCCACGGCAAAGCCCTTGGCGTGGTGGTGGACGGCTGTCCGGCGGGACTCCCCCTCGACGAGCAGGATATCCAGCGCTACCTTGACCGGCGTAAGCCGGGCACCAGCAGTCTCACTACCCCGCGCAGGGAGGACGATCTGGTGGAGATCCTCTCCGGTGTCTTTGAGGGGCGCACCACCGGCACCCCGATCTCTCTCCTGGTGCGAAACACCTCCCAGATCTCCCGCGATTATAATGAGATCGCATCCTGCTACCGCCCCGGTCATGCTGATTACACCTTTGACGCCAAATACGGCTTCCGCGACTACCGCGGCGGGGGACGCTCCTCCGGAAGAGAGACGGTGGGACGGGTGGCGGCCGGCGCCATCGCCTGCAAGCTGCTGGAGCAGATGGGGGTCAAGGTCTGCGCCTACACGAGAAGCATCGGCGGCATCGAGGCCGATCTGTCCCGGTTCGACGCGGACGCCATCCTGTCCACCAAAACCGCAATGCCCGACCGCGACGCCGACCAAAAGGCGACCGCCTATCTGGAGCAGGCGAGGGCAGAGTACGACTCCGTGGGAGGCTGCATGGAGTGCTTTGTGACCGGCGTTCCCGCCGGCATCGGCGACCCCGTCTTTGAGAAGCTGGACGCAAACCTCGCCAAAGCGATCCTGTCCATCGGCGCGGTAAAGGCCGTGGAGATCGGCGACGGGACAGCCGTCTCCTCCCGCCTGGGCAGCGAGAACAACGATTCCTTCCGCATAAATGACGGCACTGTCACAAAGGCCACCAACCGCGCGGGAGGAATCCTGGGCGGCATCAGCGACGGCGACACGATCTTAATCCGCGCCCATGTAAAACCGACTCCCTCCATCTTCCGCACGCAGCAGACAGTCAACCGGTCCGGCCAGGAAATCGATCTCCAAATCAAGGGCCGCCACGATCCCGTCATCGTTCCCCGCGCCGTCGTCGTCATGGAATGTATGACCGCCGTCACCGTCCTGGACGCCATGCTTCTCAACATGAGCGCAAGGCTTGACCGCATCGTAGACTTCTACCGCAGGTAAAAACTGCGCCGCAGGGAATCCCTGCGGCGCAGCTCTTTTTTTAACGGGGGCTCACCCTCCCAGCTTGTGAAACAATATACAGTTCGGCTCGTTCACACGGATCGCCGGCCCGTTCATGACCAGCGTGCCCGCCTTCAGATCCACACGGAAAAACGTCATATTGTCGCTCTCATGATTCAGCGACACCAAAAACCGGTTGTCCGGAAAGAACGCGGCATCCTTGGGATACTCTCCGCTGACCGGCAGACACAGTATCTCCGACAACATTCCCGTCTCTTTGTCCACGTGGTATACCACCACCGAATTGTTGCCCGAGATAGAGCTCAACAGGTAATTATAATCCTGGGAAAAGCTCAGGGCGCTGGCCGCGTTGTTGCTCCCGCTGTCCAGCTCGATCTCCTGTACGGTCTGGATCTTTTCAAAGTAGGGCATGTCGTTTCGCTCCTCATAGGAGTACACGTCGATATAACACTTCAGCTCGTGCACAATATAAATGAACCGCCCGTCCTCGGAGATCTTGATATGTCGGGGCGCGGACTCTAAGTCGCTGCGGATAATATCCGCCAGCGCCGTCTTTCCCTTCTCCAGGTCGAACCGATAGACATTCACATGATCCATCCCCTGATCCGCCACCAGAAGGTACTTGTTGTCATGGGTCATCCGCGCGCAGTTGATGTGCGGGCGGAAATTGCGCTCGGCCACGCTCCCCAGCCCCTTGTGGAAGATTTCATCCGTAATGCCGCCCACGGAGCCGTCCTCCAAAAGCCGGAGCACCGTCAGCTTCCCGTCATGATATCCCGCCACAAAGAGATACCGGTCCGTGAAATCCGTGGCGAGATAACACCCTCTCATTCCGTTGATGGAGGCATGGTTGATCTCGGAGAGAGTGCCGTCCTTTGCGATCCGGTAAGCCTCCACGCCAAAGTCCGTGATGGAATAGAGATATCTGCCGTTGTGGGAAATGGTCAGATAGGACGAGTTGGAGATCGTCACCTTATCCTTCTCCGCAAAACGCCCGTTTGCCACGTCCACATCATACACCCTGATCCCGTGCGTGTCCCCCTGTGTGTAGGTGGACACATAAGCAACATATTTGTCCTTCGCCATATCTCTTCCTCCTTAATGCCTTCCCTCTCTGATCTCACGCGGCAGAGGAAACGTTATGTTTAGTATAGTCCTTTTTGAGCGTTTTGGCAAGATGCCGCACGGAAGATCGGGCACATTATTTTTCCACAAAAATACGGCATAGCGCCCGTAAAAAGGCCCTATGCCGCACACCTGTCAATCCTGGTTTTCACATCCGCAGGTGTCTCCGCGTCCCACGCTGGGGAAATCCTGCCTGCCGGAAAACGATCTGGAATCCTGGTCGCAGCCGCAGTCGGACGACCATGCCGCAGGCATCGCACCGCTTACCCGGGACTGTCCATAGCCGCTGTCATTGCCGTTACACCCGCAGTTTCCTCCGTCGTTTCCGCTTCTTCCTGCGGCGTATCCAGTACTGCCGCCACCGCCGCAGCCGCAGTTTCCGCCATTACCGCCGTTACCGCCGCAGAACAACAGTAACCATAAAATCCAACAATTCATCGCAAACTGTCCTTGTGCTCTCGTTTACTGTATCTTATTCTGCGCGCGCGGAAATGGTGCAGGTCCGTTTCTCATTTCTTCACAAGCTCTCTGCGGATACACCGGAAGGTCTCCTCCTCTCCCCTCTCGGCAAGCATCTGCAGCATACGGCGAAGCTTCTCCTTGGTTTCCGGATGGATCAGGGAGCTCTCCGCCCCCCGCTCAAAGTAGGCAAGCGGATCGGAGTCCCTGTAGTTCTTCCCCCGGTACACCTTGCTTGCCGCGATACGGTCCATGATCATCTCCGCGACGTAGCGGTCCGGCATGGGCACCGGCGCCATCCCTCCCGGGATCTCCTGGGTGCTGTAATCGATCCAATACTCATAATGGTGCTTGTTGCGCCCCTTATGGTGGAGCCACGCGGCGGAATATCCCTTCTCCTCCCGCTCCGCGTTGTTGGGGCTCCTGTCCCCCTGAAAATACCGGACGCCCACCAGAAATTCCGTGGGGCCGTACTTGGAGAGGTCGTGAAGGATCCCCTGTCGGTAGAGGCCGACCCGAAAGCAGCCCTTCGCCACCAGATACTTATGATATGTCACCGTCTTAAAATGTCTCCAAGCCTTTCCCATCACTTCTTCCTGGACCCGGCGCGCTTTTTCGGCTTTGCCGTCCTTTCTCCGCCGTCCGGCAGCTCCGAAACGCTCATAAACAGCTCGATCGTCCGCGCCGGTATTCTCTGCTCCGTCTCCTCCGGCGTTTCCTTCAAATCCGCCGGATCCGAAGGACCGGCCGTCAGGCCCTCGCACGCTGTGTCCGTGCAGACGATCCGCTTCCACTTAAGCCCTTTGGGAAGCTTCGGGAGCCCTAGCCTTTGAGGCTCCCAGTACATATTCATAGCGAGATAGAAAAACGCGTCCTCCCCGCCGTCCTCTTTTTTGGCATATTTGCCGCAGTACATGATCCCCACATGGCGGTTGTAGCTCTCCAGCTGGGGCCTCCACGCGTTCTGCCCGTGGTAGGACAGATCCGGATAGCCGCAGGAGCTGTAATCCATGAGGCGAAACTCCTCCCGCCTCCGCAATATGGGATGCTCTTTTCTGAGCCGCACCATCCTCTTCCAAAAATCATAGATCTCGCTGTTTCTCTCCAGATCGCGCCAGTCCAGCCAGGTGACAGAGCTGTCATGACAGTACGGGTTGTTGTTGCCCTTCTGGGAATTGCCAAACTCATCCCCCATGAAGATTAACGGGGTCCCCTGCCCCAAAAGCAAAAGACATATGGCGTTCTTGATCTGCTTTCTGCGAAGCAGCAGGATCTTCTTGCGGCGGCTGCTTCCCTCCTCCCCGCAGTTCCAGCTGAAGTTGGAGGGATTCCCGTCTCGGTTGTCCTCCCCGTTGGGCTCGTTGTGCTTGCGGTCATAAGATACCAGATCCATCAGCGTAAGCCCGTAGTAGTTGGTCAAATAGTGTATGCACGCTTCCCTATGGGGGATATGGCGCATCTGGTACAGGACGCTCTGCAGCATATCCTCGTCGCCCTTCAGATATTTGCGCATAGTATACAGGTAATCATCCCGGTAGGCGGCAAGGTTCGGGGACTTTGGGCCTTCCTCCCTGCCGTAGACGGCATCCGTGTCAAAACCGTAGTACCAGAGCTTTGTGTCTGCCAGAAGCTCATCCCTGGCGATCACGGTGGTGGGAAGGCGCTCCCCCATCAGGTGAAATCCGTCCACATGGTACTCCAGCACCCAGAAGCGAAGGATCTCCGGTATCTCCTGCTCCTTCACGTCGTTCGGGAAATAAAACTGCATCACGATCTCCATGCCGTTTGCATGAAACGCGCGCACCATCTCCTTAAATTCCGTGGCGGCGTCTTCCCCCGCCGCATAGGCGGCCTTCGGCATATAATAATAGCCCTTCTTGTAGCCCCAGTAGTTCAGCCGCCGGGGCGGCTCAAGCTCCGGCCCCTTGGCCAGGACGACACCCTGGGACGCGCTCCCTCTGTGCGCTTCTCTGCACGGCACCTCCATAAACTCATACGCCGGCTGCAGCTCCACCGTAGTGATGCCGCTCTCCAGCAGATAGGGGATCTTCTCCGTCATCCCCCGAAACGTTCCTCTGTCGGCCACGCCGGAGGAGGTATGTCTCGTAAACCCGCGCACGTGCATACAATAGCACACACACTCCTCGTAGGGAATGTGCGGCCTGACGTCCCCCTGCCAGTCAAAACCGGCCTTTAAGAAGCCCGCCTTCAAATCTCTGCTGTCCCGCTCCCGCCCGTAGACATGACGCCCTATGAACACGCGGGCCCTCTCGTCCGGAAGGATGCGGTCCTCCTCGTAAAACTGGTATGCCGTTTGTTTGGGGTCCACCCCCTCTATATACTTGCAATAGATATTGCCGATTCTCTCCTTCTGGGAAAAGGGAAGCCTTTTCAGCCTCCTTCCGGAATTTCTGTCATATAAAATAACACCGCATTGCTCCTTTTTGGATGCAAAGGAAAAACGGATACGATCCATCTCAAAGTGCGCGCCAAGAGGATATGGTATCATCTGCAAATCACGTTCTGTCATCAACTACCTCCATCACCGAAATCCATACAGCGTACTCATCAGGCAACAGATGTCTCCCTGCGGGGGCATCCTATGTAATAAATTCAATTATATACATTATAACCTATTGTCAAAAAAACCACAAGCGCTTATACTAAAAAGAAAAAAGGAGAGTGGATTATGGCCCAGAACAACGATTTTGCAGAGGAAGAAATGACGGTAGAGCTGGAGCTGGACGACGGGACAACGGTCAACTGCGCTGTGGTCACGATCTTTTCCGTGGAAGAGCGGGATTACATCGCCCTGCTTCCCTTAAACGAGGACGGCACGAACGAGGACGGCGAGGTCTGGTTTTACCGCTACGCCGAGAATCCCGACGACCCGAACGAGGAGCCGCGGCTGGACTATATCGACGACGATGAGGAGTACGAGAAGGCGGCGGATGCCTTCGACGAATTTCTGGACAACTGCGAGTTTGACGAGCTGATCCAGGAGGACGACTGAGGGGGATCCTGCCGCTGGTTTTGCTTCGGTAAAAGCGGGTTTAAAAATCGGGTGGGAAATCTGGGGCGTTCTCTCGTGCCGGTCAGGTACAGAAGCTCCAGACTTTTTTTGGCGCGCGTCATAGCCACATAAAAAATCCGTCTCTCCTCCTCGCAGTCCGCCGCACGGATCCCGCTTCCGTGCGGAAAAACCTTCTCGTTGCAGTCCGGGATCCACACTCGGTCAAATTCAAGTCCCTTGGAAGCGTGCACCGTCATGAGCTGAACGGCCGCGCCCTCCTCTTCCTTCCTCCCTCCGCTCATCTTACGAAGCTTCTCCTCGTAGATCTCCTTTGCCTTCAGCCACTCCGAGACGGTCTCATACTGCTTTGCCTCCTCCTTCAGCCACTCGCAGATCTCCCTCCACTCCTTGAGCCGCTCCCCATCCGGACCGGCCTTCTCCTCCAGATACGCCTCGTACCCGACGCTCTTTAGGATATACTGCACCCCCAGATAAAGGGGGAGCCTTTGAAGATACTGAAGATCCCGCTCCAGCCGCTCGATGGCACAGATCCTCTCCCTGCGGTGGGGAATCGTCTCCAGCGACTGGTAATAGGCAATCATGCTCTGAAACAGCGCAGGACCCGCCGCCCGCTCTCCCCTTCCCAGAGCCTCCCTTCCGATATACCGCATCGGCCGGTTTCGTATCTGTAAAATGCGCTCCCTCGTGGCCTCAAAGGCCGCCGACTGCAGATAGGCAAACACGTCCTGTACGATAAAATGTCCGTAGATGCTGCGCACCCTCTCCTTCATGTGATAGGGCACCTCCCTCCTGCTCAGATAGGCGGCAAAGCCCTGCATATGGGAGTTGGTCCGAAAGAGGACCGCCAGCGTCTCCCTCCCGTCCGGATCCGGCGGCTGCGCCTTGAGCCTGTCCCTTAACCGACAGGCAAGCGTCTCATATTCCTCCTCCCTCTCCTCACAGGCGGTCAGCTTCACCGCCTGGGGCTCCCCGTTTCCGGACGCCGATCTCAACTCCTTTTTAAACCGCTCCCTGTTGCCCGCGATCACCCTGCAGGAGGCTTCCACGATCTCCTTACAGCTTCTGTAGTTGACGGTCAGACACAGCCTCTTTGCGCCGAAGTCCTCCTCGAAGCGCTTTAGACATGCCGGTCGGGAGCCGCGGAAGCCGTAAATGGACTGGTCATCATCCCCCACGGCAAAAAGCCGGCTGCCCCCCTGGGCCATAAGCCTGACCACCTCATACTGCATGGGGTTGATGTCCTGAAACTCGTCCATTAAAATATGGGAAAAACGGTTTTGCCACCGCTTCCTCGCCTCGCCGTCGTCCCTGAGAAGATTCCTGCAGCCATAGACCATATCGTCAAAGTCCAACAGCCCCCGACGTTTCTTTTCCTCCTCGTAGAACTGCATAGCCGCCCGAAAACAGCTCCGCCGCTCTGGGGGAAGCAGCTCTCTCGCCGCAGCTTCCTCGCCGGTATTTTTGTACAGGCTGATCGCGGACAAAAAAGAGGCGGCATCCACGGCGGCGCTCTCGCGTCCTTCCTCCTCCGCCGTTCCCCGCCCGGGGATGAGCCTTCTCAAAACAGGGTCGATCAGCTGTCTCTTCTGACATTCGGTTATCAGTTTATAGGATTGCGTTCTGTGGGAATCACAGAGAATACGATAGAATACAGAGTGAAAGGTTCCAAAATTGACGGGATAGACGATGCGGCCCGACTGCTCGTGAAACCGCCGCTGCATGGACAGCGCCGCCTCCTTGGTGAAGGTGACCACCAAAATATTTTCCGGCAAGATGCCACATTCCTGAATCAGATAAAAAATTCTCTGGGTGATGGTAAAGGTCTTGCCGGAGCCGGGCCCCGCCAGCAAAAGCAGAGCCCCTTCTCCATGAGTCACAGCCTCCCGCTGCTCCTCGTTCAAAGCGTTTCGATCAAACATTCCGAAGTTTTTCGATCCCCTTTCGTATTCTCTTCAGGGATTCCTCCTTGCCAAGCACCTCCATAATTTCCGTGGCGCCTGCGGGAGTCATCTGTTTACCGGAAACCGCGGTCCGGATCGGCCACATCACAAAGCCGTTCTTGCAGCCCTTCCGTTCCACATATTTGAGCAGAGACTGATACAGCCCGTCGTTGCTGTAATCCTCCTGCTCCTCCAAAATGGGAAGCACCTCGGTGAGCACCTCGAGAGAGCTCTCCCTGGTCGTCTTCATCTTTTTGTGGACATACATCTCTGCGTCGTACTCGGGGAGCCGCTCAAAGAAGTCCACCTGTCCTGCAATATCCGGAAATACCTCGATGCGGGTCTTTACCATGCCCGCGATCTTCTTTAAGTCGAACTCTCCGGTCAGGGCCTTCTTCAGATAGGGCTCTGCCATCTCATAGAACGTATCGTCGTCCATCGCCTTCAGATACTCGCCGTTCATCCAGCGAAGCTTCACCATGTCAAACACCGCAGGCGACTTGCTGATCCTGTGGTAGTCAAAGACCTGGATCAGCTCCTGCAAGGAGAAAATCTCCCGATTCTCCTCGGGGCTCCAGCCTAAAAGCGCCACATAGTTGACGATCGCCTCCGTGAGAAAACCCTGTTCGATCAGATCCTCAAAGGAGGCATGTCCGCTTCTCTTGGAGAGCTTTTTGTGGTTCTCGTCGGTGATCAGCGGCAGATGGATATACACGGGCACCTGCCATCCAAAGGCGTCATACAGTCTCACGTACTTGGGCGAGGAGGAGAGGTATTCGTTGCCCCTCACCACATGGGTGATATTCATGGTGTGGTCGTCCACCACATTGGCAAAATTGTAGGTGGGATAGCCGTCGGATTTGATCAGTATCATGTCGTCCAGCTCCGCGTTCTCCACCGTGATATCGCCGTAGAGCTCATCGTGAAACGTGGTCGTCCCCTCATTCGGGATGTTCTGCCTTATGACAAAGGGCTTGCCCGCCGCAAGGTTGGCTTCCACCTCCTCCCTGGAAAGGCCCAGGCAGTGCTTGTCGTAGATCGTGATCTCCTTGCCGTCCACCACCTCGGTGCGCAGGGATGCCAGGCGCTCCTTATCGCAGAAACAATAGTAGGCTTCTCCCTTCTCGATAAGCTCCTTAGCATATTTCATATAGATGCCGGTCTTCATGCGCTCGCTCTGGACATAGGGGCCGTATCCGCCATCCCTGTCCGGCCCCTCGTCGTGTATCAGGCCGGTCTTTTCCAGGGTACGGTAAATGATCTCGGTAGCGCCCTCCACATAGCGCTCCTGGTCGGTGTCCTCGATGCGCAGCATAAAGTCGCCGCCGTCATGTTTTGCAATGAGAAATTCATACAGCGCCGAGCGCAGATTGCCCACGTGCATTTTACCGGTGGGGCTTGGCGCGTAACGGGTTCTTATTTTGGTCATAGGTCGATTCCTTTCTCTCAAACGTTTCTCTTTATTTTGATCCGGCTGCGGTCAGATTCTCTCAGCGGTGGCAAACCCCTTCAGTCCCTCCAGGGAGGGCTCGTTTGTACAGGTCATGCGGACGGTGAGCACGCTCTCGTCCCTCCACGCCAAATCCATCCGCATGTGCCCGTGCTCCTCGTCGATCAGAAAGCACTGCAGGATCAGGTGTCCGTTTTTGACATCCGCCCGACATTCACAGCGAAAACCGCTCGCGGGATTGGTCTGGCGTTTCCACCCGCCGACGGGAAAGACAAGCTCCGGCGCAGGATCCTGTGCCGCCGTCTCAGCGCTGTGCGGATCGGCTCTGCGGTCGCGGCGAAGCCTCACCCCAACCGAGCCCTCCTGCCATCCCCGCCAGTCAAACGCAATCTCCTTCCAGTTCTGCGCGTTTTTAAAAAAGCGGTAGGTCTCCTCCCCCGATGGCCGCAGGCGTTTTGCCAGTTCCTGTGCGCGGTCGTCCTCGGCCCGCTCTGCCGCCCTTTGTCCGCACAGATCCTCCCGTTTCCCCTGCGCCTTCTCCAAAAAGGCGTCCGGATTGTCCTCCGGCCGCTCCCTCAGGTAAGGATACACGGTCTGGTAGAAGCAATCGTAGAGGATCTGTAGTCCGGCCGGATTTCCGATGGTGTCCGCCATAGTCAGATAACAGAAATCCAGCCTGGGGAAGCAGACCGCAAGCTGCCCGCCCATACCGTACATGACAAAACCGTCCTCCGGCCCCAGCTGATCGTCCCTTCTCGTTCTGGGCATCCAGAAAAAGTAACCGTAACCGCACTGTTCGTCCAGCGTGGGCTGCATATCCGTGGGCGTCAGGTTGGACAGCGCTTCCCTCATAAAATCAAAGGGCAGAAGCTCCTCCCCGTCCAGGATCCCAAAATGGTTGCACAGATAAGCCACCCCCGCGATATCCCGCAGCGTGCTCATCAAGCCGCTGCCACCCTGAGATACGCCCATCTTGTCCTCCATGATGTAGGCTCCCTTAGAAAAACCGACCTTGTCAAACGCCTCCCTGCGAAGGTAATCCAACAGCTTCACGCCGGTCTTTTTTTCTACCAGCGCCCCCAGCACATGGGCGGAGGAGGTGTCGTACGAAAATACCGTGCCGGACGCGTGATCCGGCGGCACCCGAAAGAAGGATTCCGTCCAGTCGTCGCCGTCGTAATCCTTGTAGGTGGTGTTGGCATAGCAGGTCCGCATACTCAGCATCTCGCGGATCGTCAGGTCGGCGCACCAGGGATGCACTCCCCCCTCGGGCAGATACTCCGGAAAATAATCGCAGATCTTATCGTCTATTCCCACCAGATGATTCTTTATCAAAAGCCCCACGGCCAGCGCCACAAAGCTTTTGGTGATGGAGTACATGCGGTGGTTATCCTCCGGCCCATAGGGCGCGTAGTAGCGCTCTGCCAAAATCTTTCTGCCGCCGAGCAGCAGATATCCGTGAATATGTACTTTCTGTTTTTGCAGCAGTTCCTCCAGCCGTTCCACGGCCTCCTCTGGGATCTGATACTCTCCCGGGCTTCCGTTCTCCAATCGAAACATCTCTTCTCTCCTTTTCTTCTCATCCACTTGAAATGATTCTGACAAAACGAACACCTCTTACCAGCTCTTGATAAAGGTATCGATGTAATTGTCCAGACATTTGCGGATCACTTCCACGGCCTCCTCTCGGTTGCCTTTCTCGTGGATGGCCGTAGCCTTGTGCTCCAGCGATTTGTACACGGAAAAGAAGTGCTCCATCTCCGCCACAATGTGCTGGGGAAGCTCCGAAATGTCGTTATAGCAGTTATAGTTTGGATCGCTGAACGGTACTGCGATGATTTTTTCATCGTTTTTTCCATTGTCCAGCATGGAGATCACGCCGATGGGATATGCCCGTACCAACGTCATAGGCTGGATCGGCTCCGAGCAGAGCACCAGCACATCCAGGGGATCCCCGTCGTCGCCGTACGTTCGGGGAATAAATCCATAGTTTGCCGGATAGTGGGTGGACGTGTGCAGAATACGGTCCAAGATCAGCAGTCCCGTCTTCTTGTCCAATTCATATTTGCTCTTGCTGCCCTTTGCAATTTCAATGACACAGATAAAATCCGTGGGCGTCACCCTCTTGGAACTGATATTGTGCCAAATGCTGTCGTTGATCTGTTTCACTTTTTTATCCCCGCCTTTCCTTAAAAGATCCCAGCCGTTGAAATACACAGTACCCAGGCGCCTACAGCTCCCGCACCTGGCCGTTTCCTCGGATTAAGTATTTGTATGAGGTCAGCTCCCTGGGGCCCATAGGGCCTCTCGCGTGCAGCTTCTGGGTGCTGATACCGATCTCCGCGCCAAAGCCGAACTCGAAGCCGTCCGTAAACCTTGTGGACACGTTGACGTAGACGCAGGCCGCGTCCACCTCTCTCAGAAATTTCTCCGCCGCCTCCTGGTTCTCCGTGACGATGCACTCGGAATGTTTGGTGTTATAGCGGTTGATATGGGCAATGGCTTCCTCCAGGGAATCCACCGTCTTTATGGACAGAATGTAGTCCAGATACTCCGTCCCGTAATCCTCCTCCGAGGCGGGCACACACTCGTCCGGAAGGATCTCCCGCACGCGCTCATCGCCGCGCAGCTCCACCTTCCTGGGCTTAAGCTTCTGGGAAAGAAGAGGAAGGAATTTCTCCCGCACGGCGCTGTGCACCACCAGGGACTCACAGGCGTTGCACACGCCGATCCGCTGCGTCTTAGCGTTGTAAATGATCTCCGCCGCCATATTCAGATCGGCGTCCTTGTCCACATAAACATGACAGTTTCCGGTGCCTGTCTCAATCACGGGGATCGTGCTGTTCTGCACCACGCTGCGGATCAGGCCGGCTCCTCCCCTGGGAATCAGCACGTCCACATAACGGTTCAGCCGCATAAACTCCGCGGCCGTCTGCCGGTCCACATCCTCGATCAGTTGAATGGCATCCTGTGTCATCCCCTCCTCCCGAAGCGTCTCGCGCAGGATATTTACAATGGCGATGTTGGATCGTATCGCGTCGCTTCCGCCCTTTAGGATCGCCGCGTTTCCCGTTTTAAAGCAAAGCCCGAAGGCATCCGTCGTCACATTCGGACGGGATTCGTAAATAATGCCGATCACGCCGAGAGGCACCCGTACCTTTTCGATCTCCATCCCGTTCGGGCGCACAAAGCGCTCCATCACCTCGCCGATGCAGTCGGGCAGCTCGGCGATCTGCTCAAGCCCCTCCGCCATAGCGGCGATACGCTTCTCGGTGAGCCGCAGCCTGTCAATCATGCCCGGGTGCATCCCGTTTTTCTCCCCGTTGGCGATATCCTCCCCATTGGCGAGAAGGATCTCCTCTGCCCTTTCCAAAAGGCGGCCCGCCGCGCGGCGAAGCGTCCGGCTTTTCTCCTCTGCGGACAGCCTCTGAAGCTCATATTTTGCGGCCTCTGCCCTCTGTCCCATGACATTTAGATCCGCCATTTTTCTCTCCTCCTCTTCCCAGGAAATTTTTCTCTTTAAACACAGTTAAACACAGATTACCTGATAAGGTCTTTTGTCGTTTTCCTCCGCCGGAACACGCTCCACCATCTGGCACCGGAATCCCACGGCGATCGAACGCAGCGCAAGCTCCTCCTTATCCTCCAGATAGCGGTCGTAAAACCCCTTTCCGTAGCCCAGGCGATTGCGGCAGGGATCGAACGCCACCCCCGGCATCAAAAGAAGGATCCTCTCCGCCTGTCCCCTGTATTTTTCATAGTCAAAGCTTTCCGTATCCCCCGCAGGCTCCGGGATGCCCCGATACCCCTCCCGCAAATCTTCTGTGGAATCTATTCTGTAAAAGCGCATCTGCTCCCCCAAAACTTTGGGGACATATACCCGCTTTCCCAGGCGGAGAGCCTCCTCCAAAAGCGGATGGGTGTCGATCTCGCTCCCGAAACTTACAAACCCCAACAAAATTTCCGACCGGTAAAACCATTGATGGCCGAGGAGCCGCTCCGTCATAAGGAGGGATGCGCGCGCCCGCTCCTCCTCGGAAAGCGCGCTCCGAAGGGCCAGGACCTGTCCTCTGAGCTTTTTTTTCTCCGCTATGATATCCCTTTTCAATCCCAAACCCCGATCCTCTTTTCTCACTTTTTGCCCGTCCCCAAGGCGGACTCTATGTTCTTTAAGATTTTGATACAAACGATTTTGGTATGCTTTTATTTTTCATTGTCAGTAATGGTCTTATTTACTTTTCAAAATCAAATGCTGGAAGAATGCTACGTTCGCATATACAGGTTCACTCTCCACAGCACATTCCAGCATAAACATTCTTTCTTCCCAGTCGGGTTCACATTTGAAGGAATTTGGTTGTATTCCGTAGAAAGTGCGAATACCATATACTTTATCCAAAATAAATCTTTCTGCAATACAATCTTTCAAATCCTCTATCTCGTATTCATTTATTGTTCCGAAATTCTGTGACAGAGCATTCTCTCCATTCAAAAGTGCTATCGCCTCGTCAATGTTGTTTTCAAATACCGCTTTGTGCATTATCTTGCCGTTTTTATTATGCTTTACTATTGATAAAATTCCATCATTTTTCAAAAGCCTATAAAATTCTGCAATAAGGTCAGCGCGATTTTCAATATACTCCAAAACATTGTGACAGAGTATAACATCGAAACTATCGCTATCCATTCTTCTGAGGCTATCAATACTTCCTATTATTTGCTCGTAATGATTACCACATATTCTATGTTCAAGAAGTTCATTGTTTGGTTCCACAGCTGTCACATCGTTAAATTTTGCCAAATGGTTTGATGTAACACCAAAACCGCTGCCAAAATCTAATATTTTTTTATTTTTAAATTCAAGATTATGCCAGACCAATCGGTAAAACAAACGTCCCCACGGCGCGTTTATAGAATCTAAGTACCCGTTGATATTGATGTTCATATTAATCCCCATTCCGGAGCGTTTACGCGACAGGGGCCAAAAGAAAGCTACGCTTTCTTTGAGAAATTCGTGAATACGATTTCTCGTCTGCCATCAATAGGATTTGTGACGCTCCGGCACAAATCCGGGTGTGAAAAATCAGCACATCAGTGTGATTTTTCACACTCCCCCTCACCAAATTCAAAACTTCACTCTCATCGAACACGCCAATTATACCACGATATATACAATAAATGGAAAAACACACCGCAAAGGCGCACTTTTGAGTTTTCCTCGGCTTTGTATCAAAGTCTGCAAGATGATCTCTATGTTCCTGCTCTTCTCAAAATCCTCAAAGAAAACCTCGTTGTCGTAGATGTTTTGTTTTGGTATACCTATCTTCTCCACGTATATGTTAAACCAGAGTTTCCCATTTCCCGTAGCGTTTTCCGTCTACTCTACGGATATATTGTTTCTCTTTCAGAGAGTCTATAATGCGCTTTATGCTTCTGACTGATTTTCCTGTTTGTTCTGCAAGTTCGGTCTGCTTAACAGACGGGTTCTTTTTTATTAAATCTAACACGGAAAGTTCTTCTAAAGTACAGCCCAAAGTGTCAATTTGGCACTTTGGCGTTTCGCTTTTGGCACTTTGGAAAGTGGTTTTATCTACAAAATCAACGTGCATATAGCGATTTTTTAATTCGTAGTTTGTACCGATTCGGCAGGAGAAAATTGAAACGCTTTTTCGCCCAAAAGCTTGGTTATTCTTGCCGATACAATATCTGCTTCTTTGGTGCTGTCCCCAAGCTCGGTGCGTGTGGTTCTCTGCTCATAGTAGCTGCAAACACGCTTCTGAACCTCATCAATGGTTAGTTTACCCTCGATGTGTTCCTTTGCAGTATCCAGCAAGTAATCAGAGGTTTTTAGTCCGTCAACCGCCTGCAAGCCGATAGCTGTTTGCCATGCCCCACTTTTTTCGGCTCTTTCAGGTTCGCCCTGTCTGATATATTCTTCAAGTTCAAATTGCCAATTCTTATCGGGCATATTTGCACCTCATTTCGCTATCAAAACACTCTGTTTCGGACGCGCAAAAAAATAATTCATTTTCTTCAAAATGCCCGCCTGCAGAACCTGTTTCTTTCCGCCTGCTCGTTCCAATTCATCGCCTTTTTCCTCCTCCAAATCTAAATAAACCGGCTGGATATGGTTCCACCTCTTAATAAATCATACCATAAAATTGTGAATAAATCTATCGTCATTAACCCGGCACACATTTTACACTGAAAGCGGAAATTACACCGCAAAGGCGCACTTTTCCATCTCGTTGCGCAAGATTTGTTTCATTTATTCTCATGCAATATCTGTTGCCAAACATTTGTATTTGTCCGGATGGCGGTACTTGTTTTCAAGCCCATCTCTTTATCCGCCTTTTTAATGAAACGGCTTTCTCTATGTTCTTTGCCGTTTTAATTATTCATCAAATATTCCGTAATTTCGGGGACGGATTTATTGTTTTTTCAGCTTCTCGACGGTTCCGTCGGGGCGCTCTACGCGGATGCTGTCAAGCTGCGCCCTCAAGTTCCCTCGGATATTTTCCACATATTCTCTCCGGAGGACGGCCTGCTCCTCCTTCTCCTCCCGGGTGAGCCCCTCTGTCTGCGATTTCCGGTAGAGCTCGTTGATGCGCCGGATCCGCTCCTGCATATTCATGGTATCTCCCTCACATTCCCCGCTCTCCCGCCTTGGCGCCGCGCGTCATGCAGCCTGCCGCCGGAAAACGCTTCTATTATATGACACAGTTGTCAGTCCTTGTGGAGGTTCTCCACAAAGTCCGGCAGATCAAATCCTTCATCCTCGTGGGCCACAAAGAGGGTCCCCTCCTTCTCCCCCGCGAGGATCCGGTGTAAAATGCCAATATCCTTGCTGTTTGCAATGATCATGTCCACGTTGGAGCTTGTGGCAATCTTGGCCGCGATGAGCTTGGTGTTCATTCCGCCCGTCCCCACGTTGCTGCCGGTGCTCTCCTTCCCCATCTCCATCAGCTCTCCGGTCAGCTCGTCCACCTGCTCGATGAATTTCGCATCCGGATTGGTCCGCGGATCGTCCGTGTAAAGTCCGTCAATATCCGACAGAAGGATCAGAAGGTCCGCCCCCACCAGCGCCGCCACAATGGCGGACAGCGTGTCGTTGTCGCCGATATTGATCTCGTAGGTGGCCACGGTATCGTTCTCGTTCACCACGGGGATCACGCCCATCCTCAGAAGCTGGGTGAAGGTGTTATGGGCATTGTAACGGTTCAGGTTGTCCACAATCGTATTTTTGGTCATCAGAATCTGAGCCGCCACCTGATTGTATTCCGCGAAGATCCTCTGATAGGTCATCATCAGCCTCGCCTGTCCCACAGCGGAGCACGCCTGCTTCACCGCCATACTCTCCGCCTGCGTATCCGCCTTGATCTCCTTTAAATGCAGCGCCTTTTTCCCCGCCGCGATCGCGCCGGAGGTGACGAGAACCACATCCTTTCCCTGATTGCGGATGTCGCAGAGCTCCCGCACCAGCTTCTCCAGACGGGTATAATCCATGTCTCCCGTCTCCTCATGCTGCAGCGAGGAGGAACCGATCTTCACCACGATGCGCTTTTTGCCCTTGATTGCCTCTCTGAGTGTTTCCCTTCGTTGATCCACGATACTGCCATTCCGCGCTTGCGTGCGCTTTTCGTCCCTTATCCCATAGGATTTCCGATTGCAGGTTACAAATTTCCCCCGGCCGGCACGCTTTTTTGCCGCCGGAGTCTCACACTGCAATGTACAGTATTTCATTTTACTTCATTTTACCGATGCCGTCAACCAAAGAAAGCGGCCGGCACGACGACGCCTGCAAAAGCCCGCGCTCTGCGCCTCCGGAAGGCTGCGGGGTCCGCCCGGACCGCCGGTTCCCAGCCTCCCGTACATCCGCAGACAAAAAATCCTTCCCCAATAGTTTACCACATTTTTTCTCTCCTGGCTATGATTTCATCCGACAGGTATGCGCAGGACCTGGCCGATCTGCAGCACATTGCTGGTCAGCCCGTTCGCCTGCCGGATGGCCTCCACGGTAGTGCCGTATCTGCGGGAAAGCAGCCAAAGGGTGTCCCCCGACCGGACGGTGTATTCCACATAGGGGCCCTGAGAGACCGGAATTTTCAGAACCTGGCCGATCCGGAGCGCATCACTGGTCAGCCCGTTCGCCTGTCGGATGGCATTTACCGTGGTCCCGTAGCGCTGCGCGATCAGCCACAGGCTGTCGCCGGAACGGACCGTGTAGGTGACGGTATCGGTTCCCGGCTCCGGAACGGGAACGTTCTCCTCCGCCCCCAGGTAGACATTGTACAGGGCCCTCCAGGTGTCGGCGCCGACGATCCCGTCGGGGGAAAGCCCCATCTGCCTTTGAAACGCGACGACGGACTGTCTGGTCCCGCTGCCATAGATCCCATCCTGCGACACTGCCGGAACAGCGGGGTAGTACCGTCCTGCCACATTTAGCAGATACTGCAAGGTCACCACGTCCTGACCGGAGGATCCCTGACGAAGCACGGCGCTTGGGGGAACGGTCCCGATGCCAAGGCTGGTGCCCTCACTGTCCAGCTCCGCCAGCCTCGTCACGGAGGTGTACAGGCTGGACAGCTTATACCAGGTGGACTCTCCCACGATCCCGTCGGCGGTCAGGTTAAAAATACTCTGAAACTTTCTCACCGCCGCCTTGGTGCTCTCGCCGAAGCTTCCGGCCGGATCGGTAATGGCCGGAATCGCCGGATAATTCCGCCGGATGCGGTTTAGATAGGTCTGGATCGTCTGGACGTCCAGGCCAGAGCTTCCGACCCTTAACGGCGTCCCGGGATAGGAGGTCAGCGCGCCTGTGACGATGTCCGTCCTGGCAAGCTCGATGTCGCTGGGATAATAGCTTCGCAGGATCTGGATGGGAGAATATCCCTGATTGGCCAGGGACACCGTCCCCCACTGGGACATGCCCTGACAGGTGGCGGTGGTTCCGTTGCAGAAGGAGGTGAAATAGGGCGCATCCTGTCCCTGTCTGCGGACGTACTCGCCGAACACCTCGTCCACCGCCCTGCTTACGGAGTCGTAGATGGGGCGCCCCGGAACATAGTATTGATCGTAGGCGGTGCTGTTCGTGATGTCATAATCGTACCCGCGGCTTCTGTACCACTCTGTGTAAACGCGATTCAACGCAAATGTCATGATCGCGTAAATATTGGCCTTTAAGGCCGCCTCCGGCCAGGTGGGGTACACCTCTCCGCTGGCCACGTTTTTCACATAGTCGATAAAGGGGACCCGAACATTTGCGGCCGACGAGCCAGGCGCCCCCAGATGCACCGTGATGGGATTGGGTATGACGACCTGCCGCAAAAGGCGCGTATCCTGCGGGGCGCCCGCCTGCTCTCCCTCCTGATTGCGCTCCTGGGTCATAGCCACCGCAGGGCTCCCCACCGTAATCTCCTCCCCTGCACGACGGGTCCGCCCCTCCTCTTTTGGGACAAGCGATACCGGCAGCACGGCCGTCTCCCCATCGAAGATCGGGATCTCTGTGACCGTGACCGGTTCAAACCCCTCCGCTTCCACGATCACACCGTAGTTCGCATAGGGCTCTCCCAGATAAGCGGGGTTTTGGGAAAAACTCCGATCCAGGGTTTCCAGCGGAACCGCCTGTGTCTCGCCGCTCTCATCCGCGGCGAGACGGTATAGGGTATTTCCCTCATCATCCAGGACCCGAATCTGTGCGCCGTCCACCGGAACGGCCTCCTGTGCGGTCCTCGCCTGTACCTGTAAATAACCAATAGCCATAGTTTTCCGTCTCTATTTTGATGATTACTATACCGATATGCAGAAAAAGCCGGAAAGGTTCCGGCTTTTAATCATTAAGGCTTTTGAAACTCGGCCGCGATCTTTTCGGCCACGCGGATCCCGTCCATAGCCGCGGAAGTGATCCCTCCGGCATAGCCGGCGCCCTCTCCGCAGGGATAAAGCCCCCTGACGCCCTCCGCCTGCAGCGTCTCGTCCCTTAGGATCCGCACCGGCGAGGAGGTCCTGCTCTCCACACCGAGAAGTATGGTATCCGGCCGGTCAAAGCCCTTGATCTGTCTGCCAAAGGCCTCCATCCCCTCCACGAACGCAAGGTTGCACTGCTGCGGCAGAATATCGCTTAAATCGGCCCATTCGCAGTCTCCCTTGCACTGAGGCTCGATTTGGGGCGCTTCCATGGGGCCGGGACTTTTTTTCTCCACGGAGGCCGCGAAGTCGCCGTAGCGCTGCATGGGGATTTTCCCGTCCGCCAGCCGGTACGCCTTTTCCTCGAGCTGCCGCTGAAAGGCGATGCCGGAAAGCGGATCCTCCGATCCGAAGTCCGAGGGCGTCACCGCCACGATAACCGCGCTGTTGGCATTTTTCCCGTCCCTGCCGCTGTAGCTCATCCCGTTCACCGCAAGGCGCCCCTTTTCCGAGGAGGCGTTGACCACGTAGCCGCCGGGACACATACAGAAGGAGTACACGCCTCTGCCGGCGGCCGTCTTTGCCGCTACCTTGTAGGAAGCGGCCCCCAGCCTTCCCGGATCCCTCATCCCATACTGACTCTGGTTGATCATCTCCTGGGGGTGCTCCACCCGAAATCCCACCGCAAACGCCTTCGGCTCCATGGGGATCCTGCGGTCCCGCAGCATAAAAAAGGTATCTCTCGCGCTGTGTCCCACCGCCATCACCAGCTGCTCACAGGGAAGCACCCTCTCTCCCCCGATCACGACGCCTTCCACCGCCCCGTCTCGAATCCTTAAATCGGTGACCTGGCTCTCAAAATAAATCTCGCCTCCCAGACGGAGGATTTCCTCCCGCATAGCCTTCACCACACGGGCCAGCACGTCCGTCCCGATATGCGGCTTTGCCTCGTAGAGAATACTCTCCCTGGCTCCAAAGCGCACAAAGGTCTCCAGAACCGCCCGGTTCCGGCCCTCCCTGTCTTTCACCAGCGTGTTCAGTTTCCCGTCGGAGAAGGTGCCTGCGCCGCCCTCTCCAAACTGCACGTTGGATTCCGGATCCAAAACGCCGGTCTGCCAGAAGCGCTCCACGTCCCGCTGTCTGCTTTCCACGTCCCTTCCCCGCTCCAGGAGAATGGGGCGATATCCGTGAAGCGCCAGAAAATACCCGCAGAAAAGTCCCGCCGGCCCCGTTCCCACAATGACCGTGGGATGCTTCTGAACCCGATCCCCGCTCTCGGGAAATTGGTATGACACATCTGTCACTTTGCTGACCTGTCCGCCGACACCCTTTCCACGGGCAAACCTCTTTTCCACTTTTTCCTCGTCCTTCAACGCCACATCCACCGTGTAGCTGTAGAACAGCTCCGGCTTTTTTCGGGCGTCTATGGACTGTCTCTGAATTTCAAGCTTTTGGATCTTCCGCGCGGGAACGCGCAAGATCTCCGCCGCCTTTTGGATCAGCTGCTCCCGCGTGTGATCCGTCCTGACCCTCACCTGTGTGATCCGTATCATCGTTTTCCCTTCTCCGGTATCCTTGTTGTCCCGTCGCCTCCGCCTCGCAGGAACGATCCATCCGCCGCCTTCTCAGCGCCTTGCCGCCGCTTCCCCCGCCAGATAACCGCTGGTCCACGCCCACTGCAGGTTGTAACCGCCGCACCTTCCGTCCACATCCAGGATCTCGCCGGCAAAAAATACCCCCGGCGCCTTTTTGGACTCCAGATCCTCCGTCACTTCGCTGCAGGGCACGCCTCCGGCGCTCACCTGCGCGCTGTCGTAGGAGTTGGTGCCGGTCACGGTCACCTCCCAGTCCCAGCACAGCTCAAGCACCTTTGAGAGCAGCCTTTTTTCCGCCTGTTCCACCGGCTGGGTCCCCTTCAGGCCCACCGTCTTTACAAACAGCTGCATCAGCTTCTTGTGGAGCACCCCCGTAAAAAATTCCTCCACCGTCCGATCTCCCATCAGGATCAGGCGGTTGATCAGCAAAAGCTCTAAGTCCTCCCTCTGATAATCCGGCAAAAGCCGTATATGTACCGGCACCTCCCTCTGCTCCCGCAAGAGATACGCCACCGTCCGGCTGAGCTGAAACACCGGGATCCCCGATATTCCGTACTCCGTAAACTGCAGCTCGCCCCGCTCCGAGGTAACGCATTTTCCCCCGCTCAAAACCGCGATATGCGCCTCCGTCCGCACTCCTGCCACGGCCCGAAAAAACTCCTCCTTACAGCGAAGCTGCACCAGCGCGGGCACCGTCGGCACCAGCGAATGTCCCAGCTGTCCGGCCAGCACATAGCCGCTTCCGTCCGATCCCGTCTTTGCCGCCGCCATCCCTCCGCAGGCGATCACCGCCCTGTCGAACCAAAATTCCCTCCGTCCTCCGCTTATCCGGATCCGCCCGTCCGAAAGGCGCTCAATGCCGTCCACCCTGCACCCCGAAACGATCGAAACCCCCAGGCTCTTTAACTCGAAGCGAAGCACGTCCAGCACCGTGGACGCCTGCTCGCTGGCCGGATAAAGATAGCCGTTTTTCTCCTTGATCAAAAGTCCGATCCCCTGAAAAAAGCGGATCATGTCGTCCACATCAAAGGCTCGAAGCCGCCCGGCGATCCAGTCCGCCTCCGCTCCATGGTAGGCCTGCGCCGACAGCTCCATATTTCCCAGATTGCACTTCCCGTTCCCCGTCATAAGAATCTTTTTTCCCACGCGGTCATTCCGCTCCAGGATCGTCACCCGCGCGCCCTGCCTGGCCGCCATGACAGCCGCCATCATTCCGGCGGCGCCGCCGCCGATCACACCCACCGTCAAATTTTTCATATCCTTACCTCTCTACGACGAGTACGTCTCCAGAAAGTCGTACAGCTGTTCCTGGTTCTCCACCCACATCATCTGGATGATCTCCATCTGGATCTTTTCCGGAAGCTGCTCCAGCTTCAGTCCCGTGTTGATATAGACCGTCTTTTGATCCTCCAGATACACCACAACCTCATTGTCCAAAACCGCGAGATAAAAGCCCTCGCTGGGCTGCAGGTACTCATAATTCATCTGCACCACGACACGCTCTCTGGAGAAGGAAAGGACCTCCAGGCCCACAAATCCTCTCTCCAGCTCCGAGAGAGGGGGATAGTTCCCATAGGTTTCCATCGCCTCCAGAAACTGCTCGCGGTTCATTCCCACGTACCTGGACGGAAGCTTCCAGGTGGTCTCCACCACCGTCTGCCGGATCAGGTCCGTCTCCTCCAGCACATACTCCGTGTCCACGGACAGGGTTTCCCCAGAGGATGCCGCCGCAAGGACCTCCTGCCCCCACTCCTCTGCGGGCTCGTCCGTCCTCCCGCCTAAGACATCCTCGGTCGTCCGAGTCGTTTGCCCATCGACCCATTCCACAGACGTCTCCTGTCCGTTCTCCGCATCCCCCGGATAGAAAAACTGCACCGCTTTCATCCCCGTAAAAAAGCCAAGCGTGAGCATAAGCAGCGGATATACCAAAAAGAAACCGATACCTTTTACAAATCTCATATTTCCTCGCACAGATATAATATTGGTTTGTATTCAGTATCAGCCTTTTCTCAACAAATTATACAGACATCAGGAATATACGCGGAGGATCTGTCCCAGCGCCCGGACGATCCCTCCGGCCGGCACATACTTTAACTCCTGCTCTCTAAAATTGCGCAGTAACACCAGCGCGCACCAGTAGAGGATCCAGGAGGCCGAAAGGCACACCGCGACCGTAACCGGGGCTCCCAGGTGGGGAGACAGCATCTTTCCCACAAACAAACAGACAAGCCCCGCCACACAGGCGCAGCCCGCCGGCAGCCCAAGAGTCTGCACCCAGTCGATTCCCGTCCCCAGCTCCCGGAGTGTCCAAAAACCGAGGAACAGACAAAGGACCGCGCCCGAGACCAGCCCCGCGTACACATAAGAGTGCACGCCGAATTTGCCCACACCGGAAAACAGAAACGCACTCGCCAAAAACACAACGTTCATGGAAAAAAGCCCCGTCAGCACAAGGGGACGCTTTCCCCACATCCAAAGTAGCCGATAAAAATATGCCGAAATCCCCGCAAACAGGATGACAAAGGAACCCTGGGAAAGCATCTGTCCTGCCATCTCCACGCCCGTTTTACAGAAGATCTCCGCCACATAGTTTCCCATGGAAGCGAGAAAAACGGAGAAAAAGATCCCGTACACCGCCGACACATGAATCCCCGTCTGAAAGATGCCGCGGGCATACTTGGGATCGTTTCTCTTTAAGTGAGCCTGTACCCTGGCCGCGGTCTGCAGGGTGAGCGCATCTATCAGAAAGAGGATGCCGCCGGTTATCACAAGATATTTTCCGTAAAAAACGCCGTAGGCCACCTCCGTGTCCACAAGCTCCGAAGCCGTCACCCCCAGAAGCGCAAGCCCCATCCAGACGGGCAGCCGCTGCAGAAGAGCCGACAAAATCTCCCCCGCCATAGTTCCGTACAGGGCGCGCAGCATACCGCCGAAGGAGTCGATGGACCTCAGCCCTTCCTGCGGTTCCGCCTCCTTCCCCCTGCCGCTCCCGCGGTAGACGATAAGAAGGAACAGCAGAAGAAAGACCTCCGTGACCGCACAGGCGGCCGCGACGCCGATGGCCCCGTACATCCCCGTGAATTTCTCCGGTCCCAAAAGCGCGCTGACCTTCTCTCCGTACGACGAAAACAGACTCCCAAGCAGGAATCCGGTCCCGATCAAAAGCGCCTGCCTGAGGACCGCCGTCACCGCCGTGGGAAGCTCCGAGCCCATCCCCTGGAAATACCCGAGAAGCACGGACTCCACCGTGCGAAGAAGGAGCACGGCCGCAAAGATCACCGTCAGGGACGCGCCCTTTGGCATGTGGAACACATAGGTCACCAGGACGCCTCCCAAAAGGAAAAGCAAAACGCCCGCCGCAAGCCCCAGGATCCCCTGGGAGATCATCGCGTACCTTTTGATGCGATACCTATTTTTATACTGGCCCTTCGCATTTTTGGAGCGCAGCATCCGCCCCAGCGCATCGGCTGTCTTCTGCCCCACCAGGATCCACAAAAAAGAAAAAGCCTCATACGCAGCCGCAAAGTATGCCAGCCCGTTCTCCCCCATAAACCTTCCCAAAAACAAGATCGCCGCAGCTCCCAACAGATGAGAAAAACCCTCTATCTGCCGCCGCTTCACCTCTACCTGATTCATAAAACGTTCCTCTTTTGTCTCCCTAAACTATCGGCTCATGCCCTGGTGATCCCCATTTTTTGAAGGACCGCCTCCTGCTTGGCCTCCATGATCCGCGCCTGCTCCTCCTCCATGTGATCGTACCCACACAGATGGAGCATACTGTGCGCAACGAGAAAGGCAAATTCCCTCTTCTCACTGTGCCCGTAGCTTACCGCCTGCTCCTTTACCCTGTCCACAGAGAGGACGATATCCCCCAAAAAAAGTTCTCCCGTATCGGGGTCAAAATAATCTGCCTCCCGCTCCTCAAGGATCGAAAAGTCCGCCTCCGACGCAAAGTCCACATTGGGAAACGAGAGCACATCCGTCTCTTTGTCGATCCCTCTAAATTCCCGATTGTATTGGCGAATCCCCTCGTTGTCCGTCAAAATCACGCTGAGCTGCACCTCATAGGGGCATTTCTCCGACGCCAGGACCGCCTCCGCCACCTCTCTCACCAGTGCCTCGGGATCAAAGGAAAAGACGCTCTTTGTCCGGTTCTCAACGTAAAAAGTCATAGTACAGTTTCTCCTCCTTAAAGATCTTGTGCATGGTGATCAGCTCCTTAAGCGTCAGATCGCTGTTAAAAAACACCTTCTTATCGTCAAATTTTTTGAAGACAGAATCCACGATCTGATCGTAATCCGGATTCGCATCCGCGGTCTCCCGCAGCAGCTTTGTGATACGGCTCACGATCTCGTCCGCGCACAGAAGCACCGCGGTCTCCTTCTGCCAGCTGTCGTGCTCCCCCTGGTCTCTTCCGATATATTCCCGCAGCACCCGGACCGCCCCGGGCGGAAATTGGTTTTTCTCCATGACGGAGGGATCCTCCTCCACGATCTTGTGGTAGTAGGCGGCGCATTTGATGGCATCCACGTCCATGGAAAACCGCCCCGCGATGCGCTCGCAGAAATACGCGGTGTGCACGCCGTGGAAATACTTGTCCCGATCCTCCTTTTTGCACTTCACCAGGATCTCGTTCTCCGTGTCGTTGATCTCCAGATACGGAACCCGATACGGATACACCACCTGGGTGGAAAAGATCTTGATCAGGCAGAAAAGCAAAATGCTGGACAGGATCAGATTGACGACCGGCACCACGAAATCCTCCAGGGCGGGCCTTCTGTCCGCGGGCAGGATCAGACCTGCCATCTCGCACACAAAAAGGCTCAGCACGGACAAAAACAGCGGAATCCCGACCTTCACCTCATTCTCCATGCGGCAGAACAGGCTCACCCCAAAGATCCCGCACAGAAGGTACAGAGCGAACACGCTGACCGGCGTCCCGCTCAATACGGCCGGTATCATCAAAAGCACGATGGAGGACACGATCCCCGCGACAGGGCTGCTGAAGAGGGACAGCATGACAAACACCGGAAGAAAGGGCCATCCCTCCACCGGCAGAAACACGCACGCAAAGGAGGCGGCCACTCCTCCCAAAAATCCCAGCCAAAACCGCAGGAGATGATCCGCGTTGTCGTAATCCAGCTCATCGTTTAAATATTCTCTGCGGATGCGAAACCCCGTCAGGGCTACCCCCAGGACCGCCATCACCATACAGCCAAGCGTCCTGTCAAAGGGAAGCTCCTCATAATATGCCACCTCATAGATTCCTGCCGCCACGAGGAGCATACCAAACATCTCCGGCAAAAACAGCAGGATATGCAGTTTTCTCTTACCTTCTTCCATTTCCATATTTCTCTCGGCTTCTGTATTTTTCTTTTGCTTCATAGTCGTCATACGCCTTCACGATCCGCTGTACCAGCGGGTGTCTCACCACGTCCCTGCTGGTCAGGCTGCAGAAGGCGATATCGTCTATCCTGCTCAAAACCTTCACGGCGATATCCAGGCCGGAGCGGGTCCCCGCCGGCAGATCCTTCTGGGAGGTGTCTCCCGTCACCACCACCTTGGATCCGAATCCGATGCGGGTCAAAAACATTTTCATCTGGGCGGGCGTGGTGTTCTGCGCCTCATCCAGAATGATGTAGGCATTGTCCAGCGTCCTGCCCCTCATATAGGCAAGGGGTGCCACCTCGATCAGCCCCTTCTCCATGTTCCGCGCAAAGCTCTCAGCTCCCATGATCTGATGGAGCGCGTCATACAGCGGGCGCAGGTAGGGATCCACCTTGCTCTGCAGATCGCCCGGCAGAAAGCCCAGCTTCTCCCCCGCCTCGATGGCGGGCCTGGTCAGAATGATCCGGCCGACCTCGTCGTTCTTAAAAGCCGTGATCGCCATCGCCATCGCCAGATAGGTCTTCCCCGTTCCCGCCGGCCCCAGCCCGAACACGATCATGTTGTCCCGAATGGCGTCCACATATTTTTTCTGCCCGAGCGTCTTGGGCTTGATGGGCTTCCCGTTTACGGTGTGGCAGATACAGTCGGAATCGATCTCCGAAAGGACCTCCTCCTGTTTTTCCCTTCCCATGGTGATCGCATAATCCACGCTTTGTTCCTCGATCTCATTTCCCCGCTCGGAGAGGATGGCAAGCTGCTGCAGGACGCTCTGCGCCCTGTGCACCCTCTCCTCCTCGCCGATGATGACGACCTGGCCGCCCCGGTTCACCACCGTCACCTGAAAGTCATGCTCCAGCTTTTTCAAATAGGCATCCTGCATACCGAACACCTTTTGCATATGCTCTGCGGGCATCTCTATTCCCACGGAAACCTCACTCATCCGTTTCCTTCTCCTCCGTTTCCGGCATTGTGGCTTCCACGGCTCTTCCCGCCGGTTCGTGCACCAGAAACTCTCCGTAGAGCTCCCACTCACTGCCACTTGTATCTATTCTAACATCTTTTTGAATAATTTGTACCCCCTTTTCCTCTAAAGTTGAAAGAAAAGTGGTTAAATTTTCATGAAGCAGTGTTTCCGCCTCCTCCTGAGAGTATTCATACTCCACATTTTGGTACTCCCTATAGGTGTAGCTGCCCAGATAGACGGGGATGGAGAGCCGCTCAAAAATCAACGGCCGGCCCTGGCGTATCACGCTGTCATATACCAAAAAGGGCCGGTCCATCGGCATTCTCCACTCTCTGTCCCCCACCCGGAGAAAATAGCGCTGTTTTGTCCGCCCCGTGTACACTTTTTTGATATAGTCTATGGGCAGCGTCAGGGTCTCGGTCCGCATCCGCTCGATCACAATATCCGCGTCCGAGGCCACCGCCTGATATTCCCGCACCGTGGCGTCGTCGTTATAGATGGGCACCAGTCCCTCCACCAGGACGGCGCCCTCCTCCACCGTGTCCCCGATGGCCACCTTGGGGACGCCGCTTCGCACGATCATGGACACGATCGTGCCCCCATACTCCGCCACCAGGTCCGTTCCCCCCTCATTCGGTTCCTCCTCCGCCGCGATAGGGGCGTCGTTTTCCTTGACGTCTATCTTAAGCCTTGTGCCGGAAAGCTTTGCGGACGTCCAGGTGACCTGGGGAAAGCTCCTGCGGATCGCCTTTTCCAATTCCCCGATATTCAGCTGGCTCTTCCGCATACCGATCCGGACGCTCTCCTCCTCCAGAAATTCGTCGAAGGCGTCCTCGGTGATCTGATAGTTTCCCTGAAGCTCGATATCCCAGATATAGAGGGTGGACCACATCCAGAAAACCACCGCCAGCACAAACCCGAACACAAAGACCTTGCGCTTCCTAAGCGTCGGCAGAAAAAAGGGTAGTCCATATCTATGCAATATGGCTACCCTTGTTCCCGTTTTTTTGGCGATGGGGCGGAGCCTGTAAAAGCTCCTCAGAGAGATGCTCATATAGTAGGCCTCGCCGTCCCGCTCAATATCCCACAGCAGAATATCCCGATTGCTGCAAAGATTCATAAAACGCTCCGGCGAAAACCCCCAGACCTTTATCCTGAGACAGCCTCTCAGGTACCGCAATATCCCTATCATATCTCCGCTCTCCTTTCACACCGCGACTGTTTCTCTAAAGGTACCTCACGCAGGCGATGCAGCCGCTGATCTTCATATCCTCGTTGGTGTAATAGTCGATGGAAAGACGGTTTCCCTCAAAGCAGACCTGACAGGTCTTTCCCTGGAGGAGAATCTGGTTTTCCGTGTATTCCAGGATCCCCTTATAATTCTCGATCCAGGCCTCCGTGCTGCCCGTCAGGGTGACACGCAGGGCTCCGAGACAGACATCCTTCGGAAGCTTCAGGGAATCGATAAGCTGTTCTTTTTTGGGAATGTTTGCGTTTTTCTTCATGGTAAAAATATATGGGTTACCGGAAAAAATATGTATGATAGTTCACCGCTCAACGGAGAACGCCTTTGATAAACGGTCGTTTCTTGGGCTCCTCCCCGCCGATCACATAGGCGTTCAGGAATCTCTCCCTGGCCTGCGACAGCTTCCCCTGGTCGTTCGCGTACAGATAGGCGAGCGGCTCGCCCTTTGTCACCTGATCCCCCACCTTCTTTTTAAGCACCAGGCCCACCGACAGATCGATCCCGCTCTCCTTGGTCTCTCTTCCCCCTCCCAGGATCAGGGAACAGATGCCGATCTCGTCACAGGCAATGCTACGCACATAGCCGTCGCAGAAAGAGACGGCCGGCTCCACGATGGACGCCTTGGGCAGAAGCTCGGTATCGTACACCGCCCTCGCGTCTCCCCCCTGGGCCTCCACAAAAGCGGCCAGCTTATCCAGCGCGCTCCCGTCCCCGATCACGCTGCTTAACATTTCCCGCGCCTCGGCATCCTCTCCGGCAGCCCCTCCGGCGACCAGCATCCTGCTCCCCAGGGTGAGGCAGAGCTCCACAAAATCCGCGGGCCCGTTGCCCTTCAAGGTCTCGATGGCCTCCGCCACCTCCAGCGCGTTCCCCACCGCGCAGCCAAGGGGCTGATCCATGTCGGAGATCACCGCCGAGGTGTTCCTCCCCGCGTTCCTTCCGATCTTCACCATCTCTTCCGCCAGGGCAAAGGCGTCCTCCTCGGTTTTCATAAAAGCGCCGCTTCCGGTTTTCACATCCAGCACAATGGCGTCCGCCCCGGCCGCCAGCTTCTTGCTCATAATGGAGCTGGCGATCAGGGACATGTTATCCACCGTGGCGGTCACATCCCGAAGCGCATAGAGCTTTTTGTCCGCCGGGGCGAGATCCGCCGTCTGTCCCATAATGGCAATGCCGATCTCGTTCACATTTGTAAGAAACTGCTTTGTGGTGAGCGCCGTGGTAAATCCGGCAAAGCTCTCCAGCTTATCGATCGTGCCGCCGGTGTGCCCCAGGCCTCTGCCGCTCATCTTCGCCACCGGTACGCCGCATGCCGCCACCATGGGGGCGAGCGCAAGGGAGGTCTTATCCCCCACCCCTCCGGTGCTGTGCTTATCCACCTTCACCCCTTTTATGGCCGACAGATCCAGCCGGTCCCCGCTCTCGGCCATCGCCATAGTCAGGGCGAAAGTCTCCCTCTCCGACATTTTCCGGAAATATATGGCCATCATCAAAGCGGCCGCCTGATAATCCGGAATCTCTCCCGCCGTGTACCCGCGCACAAAAAAGCGGATCTCCTCCTCCGAAAGCTCCCCGCCGTTTCGTTTTTTCATGATAATATCGTACATACGCATACTCCGCACCTCCTATCGCATTTCAATCTCCTTTTTGCGCTCTCCGGCGTAGTCCAGCAATTCCCGTCCGGCGGTCTCCAGCGTCCCGAACGCCTTCCGGCAGCAGATCACCCTCCGGCAGGCATCCATCGCGTCCTTCGCCGCAAGAAGCGTCTCCTCCGCCACAGGCTCAAACGCCTCCGACGCGATCACTCTGGCCGCCAGCGCTCTCGCCACGGGATAATCCAGATCGTTTTGAAACAGGATCCCCGTGGCAAAGGGAATCCCCCGCCGCTGCAGCTCCCGATACACCGAACGCCCCGTTCCGGCTCCGGCGATGACAAACACCTCCGCCTCCCCCCGCGCCGCCGGAAGCTCCATGTCTCCGGTTTCCTCGTCATAGCTGCCCATCGATAAAGCAAACAGCTTAGAGAGATATCCCGCCTCAAAAATTTCCGCCGGCGTTCCGAACCGATCCACGTATTTTCCGTTGAGGCAGAGGATCTTATCGGATATTCGCTGGGCCAGCTCCAGCTCGTGGAGGGACAGGATCACCGTCAGCCCCTTCCTGCTTCGCAGCTCTTGAAGGACGGCCAGAAACTCCAGCTTGTATTTCACATCCAGATAGGAGGTGGGCTCATCCAGGATCAGAAGCTCCGGCTCCTGGCAGATGGCACGGGCCAGCATCACCCGCTGTCTCTGCCCGTCGCTTATGCGGGTAAAATCTTTCCCTTTGATCTCGGTCACATGCACAAGCTCCATCGCCTCGCGGACCGCCTGCCGATCCGTCTCGGACAGGATCCCGAAGCGTCCCGTGTAGGGATACCGTCCGGTGGCGACCACGTCCTCACAGGTCATCAACTCCCCCCGCAGTCTCTCCGTCAGCACCACGGCCATCCTTCGGGACAGCTCCCCGCCGGACATACGCCCCACATCGCTCCCCTCCAGCCAGACCGCTCCCCGCAGAGGACGGATCTGTCTCGCAATGCTCTTTAGGACCGTGGTCTTGCCCGCTCCGTTCGGTCCGATCAGGGTCAGGATCTCCCCCTTTTTCAGACCGATCCCGATCTTCTCGATCAGCGGCTTTCCCTGATAGCCCACGCTCATTTTTTCCGTCCAAAAATAATAATCCATCACACAGCTTTCTCCCGATTACGCTTTATCATCACCCAGAGCACCACCGGCGCTCCAAAGATCGCGGTGATCGTGCTGATACTAAGCTCCGTGGGCGGCAGAAGGTTTCTGGCCAGCAGATCGCAGAACAGGCAAAACACGCTTCCCCCCAAAAAGCAGGCCGGTATCATCAGGATCGGCTTAGCCGTCCCCAAAAGACGCTTCACCAGATGGGGCGCCGCCAGTCCCACAAAGGAGATGGGTCCGGCGTAGGCCACGATACAGGCGGACAGGATACTGGACAAAACCACCATCTCTGCGCGCAGCAGGCGGATATCCACCCCCAGGTTTCTGGCATAGGATTCCCCGAGCTCGTAAGCGCTCAAAGGCTTGGCCAAAAAAAACACCGCCGCAGAGGCTGCCGCCGTAACCCCCGCCATAACCTCCACATTCTCCCAGGTCATGCCGGAGAAGCTGCCTCTGGACCAGTTGTGGAGATTGACAATATCCGCGTCATCCGCAAACGTCACCACCAGCTCCGTGACCGCGGAACAAATATACCCGATCATCACCCCGCTGACCACCAGCATGGACATCTGTTCCACCCTGCGGGACATCAAAAGAACAAATCCCATGGATAACAGCGCCCCCAAAAAGGCAGCCGCAATAAGCGCCGCAGAGTTGACCCGAACCGACCTTCCCATGAGAAACACCATGACCAGCGCCACCGTCATCTTGGCTCCGGAGGAGATCCCCAGCACAAACGGCCCCGCGATGGGATTGTGGAAAAAGGTCTGCAGCAGATATCCCGCCAGCGCCAGCGCCCCGCCGAGAATCAGCGCGGCAAGCGCCCTGGGCAGACGAATGTCCCACAAGATCCTCTCGGCCGTCCGGTCGATTGCAAGTCCCCCCATGCTCCGCACAATATCGGCCAGCGATATGTCCACGCTTCCCACGCAGACGTTAAAACCAAAAAAGACCGCCGTCCCTGCCACGAGCAGACAAAATACCAGGACATATCTCGCGCTCTTCTCCCACCGCTTCATTTCCTCTCTCGCCTCCTCACTCCAGCCGGAACAAAAAATGAAAGTCGTCCTCTTCCCCCAAAAGCATTTGATGGATATCCTCCATCAGATAGCCTATGGACATGGACTGCTGGTACAGATCGTTTGTGGTACAGAAGACCTTTCCCTCCTGCACCGCCCGAAAATCCTTTAACAGCTCCCATTTGTCCAGCAACTCCTCCAGGGAGGCGACCCCTCCGTCCACGGAACTGTTGTAAATGAGAAAATCCGCGTCCTTGGCGCCGCTGTAAAATTCTTCCAGCTGCAGATTCATGGTGGAGAGCCTGGAATCCGGATCGCCCAGCCCGTCGAAAGCATAGCTTCCCCCCGCCAGCTCGATCAGCTTTGGCACATAGTCGGAGCTTTGGCGGACCTGCGCCATTCCGTTGGAGGTGAGGTAGAAAAAGGCGACGGTCCCGTCCGTCCTTTCGTCTGCCGTCACCTTCTCCAAAATGTCCGTCTGCTCCTCAAATATCCGCTCAGCTTTCTCCTCCTCCCCCAGAAGCGCGCCGTAGAATTTGATCCACTCCACCCGCCCCAGGGGGTGGGATTCATAGCTGGAATCATCTATCATAACCGGTATTCCAAAAGACTGAAGCATCTCGACGACCTCCGGAGCGTGCGAGATCATGTTGTTCTCAATGGCAAGGGAACACCCCTTTGACACGATCAGCTCATAGTCCGGCTGATTGTATTTGCCCGCGTAGAGCATCCTCCCCTCCGCCATAGCCTCTCTGGCGGAGTCGATATACCAGCCCTCCTCCTTCTGTCCGGAGAGCGTTACGGCATCCACCGCATCCAATGCGTCAAACATATCCATTGACGCGGAGGCCACCAGATAGAGATCTCCCACCGGCCGCCGCAGGAGGATGACGTCCTCCCCCACCCCTTCCGGAACCTCCTTTTCCTCCGGCACCACCAATATTTTGGTGCCGTCCGCAATCGTCAGAAGCGTATAGCCGCCCTCATAGTGATCCACGGAAAAATTTTCCGCAAACGCAAGCTCCATGCTGTCCTGATAGACCAGCCTTAAGCCCGTCTGCGCACCCGCCGTTTCCCCTAAGGGCACCGCCTTCGGGGAAGCTTTTGCACCACCGGAAGAAGGACCGCCGCAGCCCCAGAGCCAAAGCAGTCCCATCAGAAACAGACAACCGGACACCATCCCTCTTTTTCCTGTCTTCATTCTCTCCTCCCTTTTCTGACACGGACAGGCACTGCCGAAGCGCGTCCCTTATTCTACCGCGGTCAGGGTGTCTGAATGGAAGGTCAGCGTGTATTCCACCTCGTGGGGCGTACTCATCGCCACCGTATCTCCGACCACCGAAAGCGCGGTGTCAAACGAAGCGACCGGAATCTCAAACAGGGAATCCCCCTCTGTGTTCACCGGCAGATACTTCTCGCCGTCCACCACCATGTAATCGTAATTTGCACTGTTCCACTGCACGGCGGCAGTCACCCTGCCGTCCTCCACGGTGACGGTAACGGGGGACAGGATCCGGGCCTTTCCGCTTCCTCCCGCAAACGTGATCTCCACCTGGTAAATGCCGTCCGCAGGTTGATCGCTTTCCGCCATCCGGCTCTCCTCGTCAACGGGCTGCGGATCGGAAACGCTGACTTTGTGGTCATACCATTTTCCCTTAACGCCGATTAACGCCAGGTCAAACTCCGCATCCAACGCCGGTACGGGGACGTCGAAGCCGTAGACCTCCTCCGTCATGCCGTCGCTGTAGGTAACGGTATCCTCCGTAGGCATCAAAAGCTCCGCCCCCTCCTTCTGCGCATCCTCCGAAAGCCCGGGGTAGAGATTTACAATATTTTTGGACCCCAGGGAGACATGGATCGTCATCTCCCCGTCCGCCACGGTCAAAATCCCCCTCCCGTCACATGCCTCGCTCACATGAAACATGCTGCTGTCCGTCTGAAACCTGGCCATATAGGTCCCATCCGAAAGCGCAGTTACGTCCGAAGACGGGCTCTCCCCCGTCTGCCCGGAAGCCTGCGCGCTCTCAGCGTTTTCCCGAATCGTGCCAACGTTTTCCTCCGCGGAGACGGCCGTGTTTTCAGCGCCCTCCGTTCCAGACGCGCCGTCCGGACTCCCGCAGCCGCCTAACAATACCGCCGCCAGCAGTGCCACCCCGATCCTCAGGCCGATCTCCTGGCCGCTTTTATGGTCAGAGCCTTGGCGGTTTACTGGATTTTCCACGTTTTTCATTTTTATGTTTTTCTTCTTCATATTCACATCGCCTCCGCAGTGTGCTCCACATAGAGCTTTTGGATGGCCTCAATGGAGCCAAGTCCAAAGATCTGTGCCTCCACACTCTCAAAACGGCCGGAGTCCAGGAACTGATTAAGCCAGGAATCCTCATCCTCGCCCGCCATATCGTTGTTGGCGTGGTCTCCCGCCACCACCATCAGCGGACGAAGGATCACCTTCCGATAGCCCGCCTGTTCCACCGCCTCTATCACGGCTTCACAGGAGGTCTCCTCCGGCTCTCCCTCCACCGTGCCGATAAACACATTCTCATAGCCCAGATCCTCCATCTGGGACTGCATCTGACTGTACGACACCTTGGCCGTATGGGAGGTTCCATGCCCCAAAAAGACAAAGGCCGCGCCGTCCTCTGCGGCGGCGTCCAAGCTGTCATACCCCGCCTCTTTCACCGCAGCGTCCGTGATCGCTTCGGCCACCGCCGCCTTGTCGGCATTGAGCGCCGTCGCGCCGCTGCCCACCGGACCAAGAAGCGGCTCCGCCACGTTCACCGAAGCAAACTGCCCCTTGCACGCTTCCACCGCCTCCATCAGCTCGTCGTACTCCGCCCCGTGCATCAGGTGGGTGGGCTGTATCACCAGATGTTTCACACCGTTTGCCGCCGCTCTCTCCAGGGCCTGGTCCATGTTGTCGATGGCCTCGCCGTCCCTGGCCTGTATGTGGTTGATGATGGTCTGCGCCGTAAAGGCCCTCCGCACGGACCAGTCCGGATTGGCCTCCTGGATGGCGTCCTCGATCCCCTTGATATCCGCGGCCCTGCTGTCGTTAAAGGAGGTGCCGAAGCTGACCACCAGGATCTCGTTTTCCCCGATCCCGTCCTGGTTCCTGGGATCGTCCAGGGAGGCGTCGCCGGTGTCTCTGCCAAAATAATCCCAATCGGCATTCTCCCCTTCCACCAGGGCCTTCTGCGCATCGGTCAGCGCGTCCCAGGCGGACTTTGCCTGGGCGCACAGCGCATCGGTGTCCTCCGTTCTCTTCTGCACGTAGATGGCATCGATCAGCGCCGCCACCTGATCGGCTGCTTCCCTGTCGGGATCCGAAAGGCTGCTCTCCCCCGTCGGGCTCTCCTCCCCCTCGGTTTGGGCAGGCGCATCGGTCCGGACAGCGCCGGCGGAGGTTTCCTCTCCCTCCCGCGAGCAGCCTGTCAGCGCCGCCGCGCAGACGGCAATGCCGGCAACCAGTAAGGCAAACTGTTTTTTTCTCATTTTTGCGTCCTCTCTTCCTCTTGTTTTGTGTAGAAAACCGGTGCGGAAACGTCGGCATAAAAAAACCTTTACCTGGCCCCAGCCGCGCTGCAGTAAAGGATCGACACACAAAACAAGCCTACAGGACGCTCTCCAAAAGAATGGGGTTTCCTGCAGGTATACGCGTACAACCAGTTACTCGTGGCCTGAAACGATCGTTTCCGTACAACAATAAGGCAGGTCTCCCGGCTCACAGATCATCGCATTGCCGCCTTCCCGGTTTCCCAGTGGCATATCGGCTTCTGCTCCCTGATCACGGTGACGAGTTCGCACAGGATTTACACCTGTTTCCCTTTTCACCGAAACCCATCAAAACGCTGACGGTTTCGACACCTTACTGTTACCTCTATTCTGTTTTCGGCAGTATTATAACACACTTACCCTATACGGTCAAGCGGCGCCCTCCGCCGTGGGCTTTTGGCCTGTCCGTCAGACACGCCCTCCTCTCAGACTCCCACGGTGGCCATAGCGATCACCTTTCCGACCACCGACAGCGCCAGCATCTCCAACACCGACCAGCTGCTCCTTCCGTTCTTCTTGGCAAATATTATGTAGCCCCTGTACTTACCATTCTCCACGATTTTGTAAAAGAGCGCGGACTCGATCTGCTTTTTCCGAAGAAGCTCCTGCAGAGCGGGATCTGCGTTCCCCAGGTTGAAGATACCGTCCATCACAAAGAGGTTTTCCTGGTCAAACATGCTCAGAAACTCTTCGCTCAGATGGACATATGAGATCTCCTTCAGCTCGGAGGTATACCTCTCCGGCGTCCAGCTGAAGTTTAACGTATTGTCCACCGTGATCAGCTGGATCTCGTCCAGGCCAAAGCCATACGCGACCTCCCTCACCAGCATCTCGTTGGTCACATTCCGCTTGACGAGATAGTGCTCCAACATTCTCTGGAGGATCCCGATCTTGTCGCTCTTTAGGTTGTCGACTACCTTTACATTGTCCTCCGTCTGGTCCACCGCGCCGTGTATTTCAGGACGGTAGATGACATAGCGGTTCTTGCCCTTCTCCTTTGCGCGGTACAGCATAGCGTCCGCCAGCTGAAAGACCTTCTCGTAACAGTCTCCGTGATCCGGATATGCGGCGGCGCCGATAGAGCAGGTGAGATTTACATCGTCCCTCTTTCCCTTGTAGAGCCACTCGATATTGATACGGATGGACCGAAGCAGGTTACGGATCTCCTCGTATTCCGTGACCTGATCCACCACGATAAACAGCTCGTCGCCGCCGATGCGCCCCACCATTCCGCGGTTGCCCACAGCGTCCTTGATCACCTCCGCAGACGCGGCCAGCACCTCGTCCCCAAACAAATGGCCAAGGGTGTCGTTGATGATCTTAAAATTGTCCAGGTCGATCACCGCAAGATACACCTTTTTGCCGGGAGCCATAACCCGTATGGCCCTCTTGGCATAGTCGATGATCGCCCTCTTGTTCAGCACGTCAATGCCGGTGTCCTTGGTGTAGTCGATGCCCAGCATGGTTTCCTTGTCCTGATGCTGTCCGCTGGAGATCATGCAGCCGACCATGCGCACGATCTGCCCCTTCTTCCGGATCGGTTCACATCTGACGGTGTACGGCTGATACTTGCCGCTGCCGGAAAAATCCTTGAGCTTCACTTCCTCCGAAATCGTCTCTCCCGCCTCGAGCCCGTCACATATCTTTTCAACGGTGTTGACGCAGGACGGCTTCACATTTCCCTTCACCCACTCCTGCCGGAAGGTCTCCATGGAGCCGGAGAACAGATCCATCCTCTTGTCGCGCTCCATCAAAAAGAGCTCTATCTGTTTGGAGACCACGTCATAGTCGATCAGGATGCCGTTTAAGAGATTCAGGTAGGCAATGTACTCGTCGTTCTGCTCCTGCATACGCTTGTTGTGGGCATCCGTCTCCTCCACGTCCATCAGCTTTAAATTGATCAGCGTGCGGTTCTGATAGTCAAATGCCTCCGGCGACTCAAAGATCATAAACCAGCGGTATTCCCCGTCGTATCTTCTCAGACGCACCGCAACCACATTCTGTTCGACCTTTTTGCTTATGATATCCTGGATGGATGCGAGAAAGCTTCCCACATCCCCCGGATGTACGCTGTCGGAGATCGGCGCATACATATCCATTTTCAGGAAATTGTAAAAAGCATCATCTTCTTTTATCAGAAAACATTGCTCGTCAATGGTCGCAGTTCCGCTGTAAAAATTCATGATCTCACCATTTCACCCTTTCCTCACAGGCCCCGCAAAGCAAAACAGGATATCCCTCCAAAAAAAAGACATCACAGGGCATCTGTGATGTCAAAAATGCAACTGGCTGACATTTTACAGTCCCTATAGCTTTGCGTCATAGGCTTTCGCCTATTTTGCCACGATATACACACTATTATTATATCGTATAGCAACGGTAAAATCAATCCCTTTATGCTATTTTTCAACATAAAAACGGGAGTTTGACAGCTTAACCACATAAAAAACCTTACAAAGCCTTTATTGGCTTCATTTTTTTGTCAAATTTTAAC